>NZ_ASPS01000006.1:0-146010 GCF_000517865.1 Paenibacillus sp. FSL R7-269 | reverse complement strand
AAATCCACTCTCCTCTTTGCTTGTCACACGAATCGCTACAATTCAAGAGGAGGGGGTGCTCCGGCTTTGGTTATTTCACGGATTCAGGCGCTAATGACAGCGACAATCATTGGGAGCTTGTATTTTAAGTTAAAGCCATAGATTGCGGGCTCGGTGATCCCTAGAGAAGCTGCTAATGACGCCGTGGTCGCAACCGATTTCATTTCCTTGTTCTTCAGCTTCACCGCTACGGCTAACGCTGCGCCTGATTGAGCGAGGTTGGCCGGTGCTGCAAATGCAAAAATGGTAGTTGACCCTAATGTGGCAATATCATTCAGCCCGATTGGCACCAGAACCTTATGCAAGCCGAACATCACCAGAATGGTCCATCCTCCACCTACAAACAAGCCTGCGATCAGCGGACTTAATTCGTACATGCTGTTATAAAGTGACGAGACGCCATTCCCCACATAGATCCCGAACGGACCGAAGATCAGCAGGGTCAGAGGCACGATCACACTCAAACTAATAGCGGGCACCAGTAAGAGTTTCAATACATCAGGTATAATTCGGGTTAACAAGCGTTCCAGATGGGACAGAACCCACACGGCAAGAATACTCGGGATAACCGTTGAAGCGTAAGTCCCGCTTAATACAGGTATAGACAGAAAGGTAATGGGCTCACCGCTAGCCATAAAGGTGACTAACCCGGGATAGAGCAGCGACAAGCCGACAATGACGGAAACCATCTGGTTGGCCCCAAACTTTTTGGCGGCAGTGATGGCCAGAACGACCGGCAGAAAATAAAAGACACTATCTGAGGCTGCGTTTAAGATCTGGTAGGTTCCTGTTGTTTTTTGCAGCAATTCCAATTGGGTCAGAATTAATAGAATACCTTTGATAATACCTGCGCCTGCTAAGACCCCAATGATTGGCGAGAAGATAGATGATACTACATCAATGGCTTTTTCGAGAAAAGAACCTTTGGAACGTCTGGAGCCTTTGTCTGAGCTTTCCCCTTCCCCCAGCGAGGTCTGTTCCATGATCTCTTTATAGATCTCCCCTACTGTGTTGCCAACGACCACTTGAAATTGCCCGGCAGTTTCAACGACAGTAAGTACTCCGGGAAGCTTGCCTAATTCGGATTTTTGAGCAACCGATTGATCTTTGAGCGTAAACCGCAGCCTTGTTGCACAATGAATCAATGAATCGATGTTGGACTCCCCGCCCACCAGCGCAATGATTTCTTTGGCCATTTCTTTTTTGTTTTTCATTGTGTTCACCCCTGATTTTCCAAGTGTTGATTCTTAAGATAGCCTTTGCTTTGAAACCGCTTCCTCCTCCTTGAAAATGATTCTATTATAAATAATCGATTATGTAAATAAAAATCGTTTATATATTCTGTGAACAGGAATTTTGAGTTGGCATATGAAAAAAGACGATCACAATGGATCGCCTTTAGGCTGCTGCCGCTACTTCTTCATTTTACTCCGCAGAAATTTCACGCGCCTCATGTTCCTCCAGCAGCCGCTTCAGCTTCTGGCGTTGGCGCTTTTCCCGTTGACGGCGCTCCTTATCCTCCTCCTTGAGAGCTTTCAGCAGGGAAAAGCACATGCCGATCAGAACGATGGCAAAAGGTAAAGCTGCCGCAATGGAAGCGGTCTGGAGGCCGCTTAATCCGCCGCTAATCAGTAGAACCACAGCGATGGAGGATTGCAGAATGCCCCAGGTTAACTTCACTCTGGCACTGGGATTGAGCTTCCCGTCTGTGGTCAGCATCCCTAGTACGAAGGTAGCCGAATCGGCTGAAGTAATGAAGAAGATCATAATCAGGATGGTAGCTATAAACGAGACTATGGTGCCTAACGGCAGATGCTCCAGCATGACAAATAGAGCGGTCGTCGTATCGGCTTTTACAGCCTCTGCCAACTGGGTAGCATCGAATAGTTCCAGTTGCAGGCCTGTCCCGCCAAATACCGAAAACCAGATGAAGCCGAACAGACTCGGTATAATCAGCACGCAAATGACAAATTCCTTAATGGTTCTTCCCTTGGATACCCTGGCAATGAACGTTCCGACAAAAGGTGCCCAGGCTATCCACCAGGCCCAGTAGAATAAGGTCCAGGCCCCTACCCAGGTTCCCTTGGAAAAAGGCGTTAATCGCAAGCTCATGTTGACGATATTTTGCAGATAGCTGCCTAATGTGGTGGTAAAGGTCTCGAAGATAAACGAGGTCGGACCTGTAATCCATACGAACAGCATCAGCAGAACAGCGATGACTAGATTGGTGTTGCTGAGGATTTTGATCCCCTTGTCCAGACCGCTGGTAGCAGAGATGAGGAACAGCACGGTCACTACAGCAATAATTGCAATTTGAGCGGCTACAGTGTTCGGAAGGCCGAATAAATAGTGCAGCCCTCCGTTAATCTGCAGAGCCCCGAGACCCAGCGAAGTCGCTACTCCAAAAATCGTGGCAATCACCGCCAGAATATCGATGGCCTTGCCCAGCCAGCCGGAAACTAGCTTCTCCCCCAGTAAAGGGATGAAGGCTGAGCTGATCAAGCCTTTATACCCTTTGCGGAACTGGAAATAAGCAAGCGTCAATCCAATCACAGCATAGATGGCCCATGGGTGCAGCCCCCAGTGGAAAAAAGAATACCGCATGGAGATCCGCGCTGCTTCTGTCGTCCCTCCCGCTACGCCCTCCGGCGGAGATAAATAATGGGACAGCGGTTCAGCCACTCCCCAGTAGACAAGCCCGATCCCCATCCCTGCGCTGAATAACATCGACAGCCAGGAGATTGTGGAATATTCCGGTTCATCGTCATCGTCTCCCAGACGGATGCTGCCAAACCGGCTGAAGGCTAAATAAAAGGTGAAGATCAGGAAAAACAAAGTGGCCAGCAAATAGAACCAGCCGAAATTATGAATGGAGAAAGTGTACGCGGCATTAGCGGTACTGGCCATCTGGTCAGGCGCTACTGCTCCCCATATTGCAAAAATCGCTACGATGGTAATTGAAATGATAAAAACCATAGATGAACCTCCAGAGTTGTGTATGTATACAAAATTAATTAAACAAAAAAAGCCTCAGGAACGCATGAAAGGCTTCCTGAGGGTTCATCCATTGTACTATTCCTTCAGGGTCCTGCTCAGTCCTGTCTGTTCTCCACCGATTTCATCCGGTTCTGGTCATCAGGCAGCAGGTCATGACTGAATTCCTGACCTGCTTCTACTTCCCTGTCTTCGGATACAGCCCGGGCAAAGTTAGTGAACTGTCTCTTCTCCTCATCCTGAGCATGTTTCAGCTTCAAAAGCTCCTTCGGGTCCTGAGTTGTCATCGCGCTAACCTCCTGAGAAATCTAATCATGCGGTTTATCTGCACTATAGAAGTTTTTCCATACTATGGGGGTGTTTATGCACGAAGTTCACCGAAAGGATGTCATTCCTTCACCTTCATAAGCACACCGTCACTATTCTGGTAGACCCTGTTTTCATTTTTGACAATCTTATTCATGATCTCTTCCTCCAGGTTAATCCCCAGAATCTCGGACAGTCCTATCAGGTAGATGGCAACGTCCGCTAACTCTTCGCCCAGGTCGTCTTTCTTTTTACGGTAAGCATCGCAGGCTTCAGATAATTCGCCGTGAGTCAGGCAGAATTCCTGATAAATATCGGTGACATTGAAGCCCTTCTCCAGCTTATTCTGATACACTCGCTTCTGGAGTTGTACTAAATCAATCACAGTGTTCACTCCTATCTTCTGTCTTATAGAACTTATCCTATATGCTTGCGTAAATGTACTAGCGACATGGGCTTGATCCGCTGGGCTTCGGCGATATTCTCATACAACAGGTGGCTCTTGCCTGCCTGGGCAAACGACTCACGTAAGGCGGCGATCCTTCCTTTTTTGAGATCAAGGTACTGGAAGTCCACCTGCTTCAGATGCTCCATTGCGGTCAAAGGCTCTAACTCCTTCGCGGTTACGGCTGCAGAAATCTCTCTTAGCTGTAACATTTCAAGCTGCGTTGCGGTCCATAAAGGGTCAATATTCTCCAGGGATTTCATCTGATCGAGTTCAAGCTGTATGAGCCCCGGCATATTCGAAAAGTCACACAATGCCTCAAGCTTCGGCAAGGATAAGTTCAGGTATGTAAGGTTGCTCATGGACTCCAGGGCATCTACTTCTGTTAAGTTACGGATAGCCGCCAGACTCAGCATGGGGACTGTAGAATCTGCAAGCGCATCCAGTGACCCTTTCAAGATGGAGTCATGAATGAAGAGGCACAACAGCTTCGGCAACCGGCGCACAAATTCCAGCTCATGAATCGTAGTCCGCAAGATTAAGGTATCCAGGCTGGAAGCATCGCCTATCGGCGTTAAGTCTTTAAATTGTCCATGGACCGAGAGATATTGCAGCTGCTTGAAGCCTCCGAGGAAGCTTAGGTCAATCGGCTTTTTGGCCGAAATGGATAAAAACTGCAGCCGCGCTAACTTACCAAGTACACTCGGATCCACGTTATGAAACAGATTCAACTCCAAGGCTGTGATGTGCTGCAGTTCCGCCAGGGTCTGTAGCAATTCCTCCGGATAGCGAACTTTCTTGTCCGCTTGGTTAATCGACAAGACCAGATCCGGGCGTTCGGCAAATACATACTGATCTAAGTCCTGCAGATCCTGAAGCTTGTCCACATCGACGACATACGAAATAAGCGCCCGCTGTCTAAGCTCTTTCACCGCCTGATCCATTTTACCTCTTGTCCAAGGTGCTCCATTCATGGAGTTAGTCCATACTCCCATTCCCGTGATCCCCCGTTCCTTCGGATATAAAAAGTCCCGCCTGTTTGTGGCAGACGGGATTTTGACTAAGTCATACTTATTGAGCGGCTACCTTATAACTTGCGCACCACATAGATGAGATTCATTCCACAATCTAGCGTGCCGGGTAATTTGGTGAACGCAATTTCATGTTTGACAATCAGCTTCCAGAATTCCTGATCACCCCGTGCATTCTCCAAGGCTGCGTCTCCAGCTTGCGTATATAGTCCGGCGGAGCTTCTCTCCAGAATATTAACCGGAAACTGGGCAAATAAAGCATCTAATTCAGAGCTTCTCATCATATGGACGTAATGCTTGCTGGGAACGGGATAATGCTCTTCATCTTGAATCCCTGTGTTCATGATCCACTTGGTAGCCTCAATGCCGAACAGGTCCTTCTCATAACGGATGCCATCCAGATAATACATGGAAGCGCCGATGAAGCTCATCGCCCCCAGAATCAGTATCCCGCCCGGTTTTAATACTCTTAGCAGCTCCCGGATGCCATCCGTCTCTTTGTCCAGCAGATAGTTGATGACGCCGCCGATGCATACCACGGAGTCGAATGAAGCGTCTGCAAACACGCTCATGTCTAGCATATCCAACACATGGTACGCCTTGATTTTGTCCGCCAGGGACAGCTCTTGCATTTTGGACTTGTTGAATTCAATCTGATGGCTCGACAGATCAGCAACGGTCAACTCAGAACACATGGTCACGAGGTCCTTAGTATACCTGCCTGAACCTGCACCAATCTCCAGCACGCTATCTGCACTCTTAGTGTAACGCTGAAGAATATCCAGATGCACCTGATACAAAAGCTCGCCTGGACCATCCTTCGTAAGCCGTGTCCATTCACGGTCACCATAGGTGTCATACCGGGTTCTCGGGATTTCGGGGTTGTAGCTCATGAAAGCCTCTCCTTTTCATATTCAATTGGAACATCGGAGTAATGCCACTAATGTCGCTAATATCGCCTGCACTCATACAACCACCTCCTCCTGGGAATCCGTCTGCACCTATTATACTAGGCCTAGGCTCATTTGACATCCTAAATATTCCAAACTAAAGTTCAAATAAAAAGTTCTCAAACAAAAGTTCCTCCGAATGGGATTGCCGTGACTCCAGAGAAGTTTTGGGCTTCCGGCCGCTGCCCATCCCCAGATTTCTTGATTTAAACCGCTGTTCGCGGTAGAAATCCGGTGACTGCTGTTGCTGTAGATAGCGAGCTTTCCTACGGAAAGCTTTCAGGCGGACGCTATAGCTCCTACAGCTCCAAAATTCCACCCGTTGCCGACTTTTACTCTTTCATTCCAGTAGGTGATTGTATTTCCTGCAATAGAAAAGGCTTAACTGCCTGTAATACAAGATTCTACTGTATTTCATACAGTAGAATCTTGTGTTATGGGTGAAAACGGGCCTTTGTTCAACATTCCATTGTACAGAATACAATAGATGCTGTTTCACAGCCTTTTTTACAGCATTCTATTGTACCAAATGCAGTCACTATTGTTCCAGCGCCTACATCAACATAACTTTCTTCCCGCTCATGGTTGAAGCTGTAAATTTCGACCCGGTCGCCCCAATACGCAGAAGAAGCCTGCTGACAGCAGGCTCCCCGGGTTAGATGTATAGAAAATTAATACGAAATAAGCAACTTACAGGCCATTATTCTGAATAACATCCTTATACCAATAAAAGCTGTCCTTCCGTCTGCGCTCCAGTGTGCCATTTCCGTCATTATCCTGATCCACATGGATCAGTCCATACCGCTTCTCCATCTCAGAGGAGGAGTAGCTGATCAGGTCAATGATTCCCCAGGCGGTATAGCCTATAACCTCTATCCCGTCCAGGATGGCTTCATGCATCTGTTCGATATGGGCGCGAAGGTATTCAATCCGGTAGGGGTCATGAATGGCACCGTCTTCCTCTACCTTATCGTAGGCACCTATTCCGTTCTCTACCACATACAGCGGAATCTGATACCGGTTGTACAGATTATTCATCGTCAGCCTTAGTCCGATCGGATCAATCTGCCAGCCCCATTCGCTAAGAGGGAGGTAAGGATTTTTGATGCCGCCCATCGTATTTCCGCTGACCTTCTCCAGACCTTCACTCTCCGCACTGGCCACGAAGGAATTGTAATAACTGAAGGAGATGAAATCTGCGGTATGATCGCGTAGCACCAGATCGTCCCCTTCGGCCTTCACAATGTCTATTCCCTTATCCTTGAAGAAGCGCTGAATATATCCCGGATAAGCCCCGCGAACCTGAACATCGGTGAAGAACAGGTTGAATTCATTATTCTTATGCGCCGCGAGCACATCCTGCGGATTACAGGTATGCGGGTAATGCAGCAGGCTTGTGAGCATACAGCCGATCTGTGCGCCTGGGATCATCTCATGACAATGCTTCACCGCAAGCGCGCTGGCCACAAATTGATGATGCAGCGCCTGATAGACTGCCTGCTCCACCTGCTCCGCTTCTCCGAACCGGTCTGGCACAATTCCCCCGTTCGTGAACGGATGGCGGACAATCCCGTCAATCTCATTGAAGGTAATCCAATACTTCACCTTGTCCTTGTAACGGTCAAAGACGGTGGTGCAGTAGCGCACGAAGAAATCGACCACCTCGCGGGAGGTCCAGCCGCCGTACTGGTTCACCAGATTCATAGGCATTTCATAATGCGACAGGGTTACCAGCGGCTCGATACCGCGCCCCAGCATTTCATCGAACAGCCGGTCATAGAATGCCAGGCCCGCCTCATTAGGCACTGTTTCATCACCATTTGGATAGATGCGTGTCCAGGCGATGGAGAGCCGCAAGGTCCGGAGGCCCATTTCCTGCATGTAGTCCAAATCCTCAGGGTACCGGTGATAGAAGTCTATGCCTCTTCTTTTGGGATAATCCTGGTCAGACTTGTCTTCCATGGCTTTCTTCAACTGCGCATCGCTTACCGCATTATGCTTTTTATAATCACCTTTGCCCAGGTTTCTCTTGTAAGTAGCCATGTCTGCCGTGGACAGCCCTTTGCCGTCTACGTCCCAGGCACCCTCTGCCTGATTGGCAGCGATGGCACCGCCCCATAAGAATCCGTCCGGAAAAATCCGCTGTGTACTCAATATGACCCCTCCACTATTCTTTTCTATTCATCACCCGGCTGATATGGATAATCAGATAGAGCATCTCCTCACTCGACATGAACCGGTGAAACCTGGCTCCAATGTAGGTATTAATGGATGATACACACTTTCCTTCTTCCGGGTATTTATTAGATATCTGGTCAAGCAGCTCGCTGTCTTGCGATTCAAGCATCTTGTTCTCGATCAGGCGCTGCACAAAAAACTGCAGATGAGTCAAAAAACGTGAATAGTTAATGCTCATCGTGTCAAAATCAACACCGTAATGGATTTTGATAATATTCAAAATATCGTTAACCGTCTTGGTCATCATCAGCACCTGGCTCATGTTGTCCTCGGTCTGCTGGGCATTCACCAGATGAAAGGCGATGTTCGCTGCTTCCTCTTCCGGCAGAGAGATTCCGATCTTGTCCCTGATCATCTCCAGCGCCTGCAGCCCGATCTGATATTCACGCGGGTAGAACTTCTGAACCTCCCACCGCATCCGGTTCTGGATCGTTATATTGGACTTGAAGCGTTTGGTTGCCATATATAAGTGATCGGTCAGAGATACATAGAGGTTCTCGCTAAGATGCCTGGATAGAACGCCTTTTGCATACGATATGATCTCATCGGCCAGAATCAGGTATTCCTTGGGGGTCTCGCGCATTAAGGCGGTCATATCGGAAGCCATGTCCTTGTTCTCGACGATGTAGACCTTCTCGATCTCGTGCTCATTAACGGTATCCCCCGGCTTGCTTTTGAAGCCGATTCCCTTCCCCATCACGATGACTTCCTTGCCATCCTCGCGGTCGGCCAGAACTATGTTTACATTGAGAATTTTCACTACTCTCATCGACCTATACCTCACGTTCTCCAGGGCATCTTAGACCCGATAATGTCTTATAAAACGGTAATTAACGGCATCTCCGGTCCGATCTTCGCGCTGTATTCATGTCCGAGAATCTCCAGGTAATCCGGAGTATTGGTGACGATCACTGGCGTAGTCATATCGAATCCGGCTTCCTCAATCGCCTGCATATCGAATTCAATAAGTAGTTGTCCATGCTTGATCGTATCACCTTCCTGCACCACAACATTGAAGTGCTTCCCCTTAAGCTTGACGGTATCCAGCCCCACATGAATGAGGATTTCTACTCCCTCCACCGATTTCAGACCAATGGAATGCTTCGTTCTGAATACAGTCTCTACGGTTCCGTCGAACGGGGCTACAACCTCGCCCTTGCTTGGCTTAATAGCCATCCCTTTGCCCATCGCCTCCTGTGCGAAGGCTTCATCCTTAACCTCTCTCAAAGGAATGGCTTCTCCCTCAATCGGTGCGAAGATAACCATCCGGGATTGTGGTCTTCCGGGTTCCTGCGGAGCTGTTGGTACATCGGCGGATTTCGTTACGGCAGCTGCTGGCTGCTGTCCGTCTGTGTCCTCTTTGAACCCGATGAAGTACACCGCAATTGGTGTAACGACCAGGGAGATCCCCAGCGTAATCAGGGCGTACATGAAGTTGTTCTTTTCTCCGATAAACATCGGCAGTGAAGCGATACCCGGACCCACAGCAGCGTAAGCCTTCAGATTGACGATCCCGGCGAACAGTCCGGCCGAACCGGCCCCGATCATACAGGCGACCATGGTTCTTTTCAGCTTAAGATGTATTCCGTATAATGCCGGCTCTGAGATCCCGAACAATCCGGAGATCCCTGCTGGTAAAGCGATCTGCTTCAGCTTCTTATCCTTAGCCAGGAACCATACCGCCAAAGCACCTGCGCCTTGTGCAATATTGGAGGAGAGCATGGCACTGTGAATCAGTGTTTCATAACCTGGCGACACCATAGCGGCAAAAATGACCGGGTAGAAGACTTTGTGCATTCCGAACATGACAATGAACGGGAGAATGACCGATAATATCACAACCGTCAGCCAGCCGAACTTCCCTTGAATCCAGAACAGCCCGTCGGACAAGCCTTGACCCAAGTAATTTCCAAGTGGTCCTAATACCACTAATGCAAGTGGAGCCATCACCAGAATGATAATCATGGGCTTCAGGAAGATCTTGACGGGTCCCGGCGATACCTTCTCGGCAAACCGTTCCACATAAGACATCAGCCAGACTGTCAGGATAATCGGAATGACGCTTGAAGCATACGAGACATTCGGCACCGGCAGTCCGGCGAACTGGACAGGCACTTCACCTGCCAGCAAGGCGATTAATTTAGGATGCAAGAGCACTCCGGCCAGAGTAACCGAGATGTACGGGTTGGTTTTGAACTTCTGGGAGCTGGAGAAGGCCAGCAGCACCGGCAAGAAGTAGAATGCGGCGTCTGCAATGAAGCTGAGCAGCAGGTAGAGCTGGCTCTCCTTGGTCAGCAGGTTCAGCGAGGTGCTGAGCAGCAGCAATGCCTTCAGCATCCCTGAGGCGGCAATCGCCGGAATGATCGGCTGGAAAATCCCGGTGATGATTCCCGCGAAGCTGTCGAACAGTCCTTTGAAGCTCAGGTCTCTTTTCTTCGGTTCCTCCTGGGCTGGCTTCTTCTTCGTATCTAGTAGTTTAATCAATTCATTGTACACATAACCGACATCGTTACCAACAATCACCTGGTATTGGCCGCCGCTGTATACGGCTCCCATGATGCCGTCTATAGATTTGATTTCATCGGTTTTGGCTTCTTTCGGATGCTTAAGATTCATACGCAGACGGGTAGAACAGTGAATGACTTCATTGATATTATCATTCCCGCCCACTTTGTCGAAAATAGTCTTCGCGGTTTGTTTGTAGTCCATGCTGAACACCTCACATTAGGAAATAGGAGCATAAAAAAAGGCCCAAATCGGGTAGGAATATCAAGCATTCCCACCCAATTCAAGCCTTGCCTGCCGAACAGTAACACGCTGTAATTGGATGATATGAAATTAATTTTTTGTTTTTCCGGAAATAAAAAATCAATTAACCGTTTACATTGCCACTTTAACATGTCGGGATGAAAAAGACAACACTAAATTTTCTGCTTCTCCACCATCTTGTAATACATTCCCTGTTGTGCCAGTAATTCAACCGGACTGCCCTGCTCTGCAATACGGCCCTTATCGACGACCAGGATCACATCTGCATTCTTGACAGTGGACAGCCGGTGTGCGATCACCAGGATCGTCTGCTTCCCCTTTAGGCTCAGCAAGGTATCGTTCAGGTCACTCTCCGTTAAGGCGTCCAGGGCAGAGGTGTATTCATCCAGCATGAGAATCCGGGGTTCACTCATGAATGCCCGTGCTAATAGAATCCGCTGGACCTCGCCGCCGGAGAGATTGTCTCCATGGTTCTCTACCTGCTTGTCATACCCTTCTGGCATGGCTTGTACGAATGAATTCACATGGGCAAGGTTAACAGCAGCATTGAATTTGCGCCATGTCTCTTCGTTCATGTCTTCCTTTTGCAGAGGATAAATGATGTTGTCCAGAATGGACTTATTCCATAACACTCCCTTCTGCGGGGAATAGCCAACATATCGTCTTAGTTCATGTATGTCCAGTTCTCGGATCGAGACCCCGTCCAGGCAGATCTCCCCTTCATCCGGCTCAATAAACCTGTGGATCAGCTCGAATATCGTAGATTTCCCTGAGCCGCTTAATCCAACAATCCCCACGAAGGCTCCGGGCTGAATGTCCAAAGTAAAGCCGGTGATCCCAAAAGAATCTGCCGGAGCATACCGGTACGAGACATTCCTCATCTGCAGGAGGGGGACACGGTGATAGTCGGGAGCTGTAGCTCCCGATGAAATTTTCTCCAGTTCAAGGATATCATTCAGGTTATTAATAATGACCGTCATGCGGCTCCTATCGATGTTCAGCGTAAACAGCGATTTGAATATGCTATACAGCCTTGGAAGAATTACAATGAAGGCCAGCAATGTGCCTGGTGAGATGTGCCCTTTCAGTATCAGGAACAGACTATAGCCGTAAATGATGCCTGTAATGATGGAAATGACCGTATCCGCGACCAGGTTTAACACCACATGATGAAATAGCCTGGACTGCCGGGATATCTTCCACGCCTCGTCATTCCACTCCCTCCAGCGCTTTTGCTCAACCTGATGTCCGTTACATCTGTGGACCGCCTTCAGATTCGTGAACAAATCATTCAAATAATTGATGCCCTTATCCAAAATACCATGATACTGCTTATCCAGGCGCTCCGTCTTGCTCCTGAAGCGCTTGAAGCCGTACATACATAGAGGAAATGAGAATATGGCCGCGAGTGTAAGCTCGGCACTCATTGAGAACATGATCCACAGGGTAGCGATCAGTAGAATAGCATTCGAGACCATAGACATCAGGGTGTCTACCACGAAAATTTCACACAGCATCCCCACCTGCAAGGTGATCCGGTTAATGATTTCCCCCTTGCCAATGCTGTCCACGTTTCTTGGCCGGGTCTGGAGTACGTCAGAGAACAGCCGCAGGCGCAGATTCTTGGATAAATGGTTGCCAAGCTCATTATTGTAATACGAGGTGACGCTGTTCAAGGCGGCGTAAATAACGGGAATTAGAATTAGCAAAAGCATATAGAATGCAGCCGTACCGATCTGCTTGTCTGGCAGGATGTCGTCGAACAGGTCTTTGAACAGGCGTGGCTGAAGAGTCGAGACAAATGCGGC
This sequence comes from Paenibacillus sp. FSL R7-269, assembly GCF_000517865.1. Classification (NCBI taxonomy): domain Bacteria; kingdom Bacillati; phylum Bacillota; class Bacilli; order Caryophanales; family Paenibacillaceae; genus Paenibacillus; species Paenibacillus sp. FSL R7-269. The sequence goes on along the minus strand of NZ_ASPS01000006.1, from coordinate 133,430 downwards.
TAAAATATTGAAGAGTAGGATCATAACAAGAATTCCCTTACTATTAGACAATATCTCCTTAATCAATACCCGGGTCGGATTCATAAGCCTGCAAAACCTCCTTCAAAGAGCAGAGCTTATGTAATCATAACGGATCGGGAAAATGAAATTAACCCGTCTAATAATAGGTGAATACCTGTCAGATTATAGGATTATCAAAACGGAACAAAATTACCCTGCGGATGAAGGGTGCGGGTGCCTTCTCTCACCGGCCGCTTGTAAGGAGCAGCATTGTTGCACTTTTGGCAGGATTCCTACCGAAAAGGTTACGGGTTACGCTACATTGTTGCATTATTTGCACAAATTTCAGTATTTAGAGCACGTTAGTGCTGGATTTGTTGCATTTTGTGCAGGATTTCAGCATAGACCGCTTCTACGTGGCAGGATTGTTGCACTTTTTGCAGGATTTCCTAAACAACCAAATAGGCCAGCGTCCGCTAGGAATCGCTGGCTTCTGACTAACAATATGAATGATTATGAATGATTGCAGAATTACTTCCAATACCCCCGGCTGAAGGCGATGGAACCGTCATAATCGATGTACACACCGGCAATCAGGGGATTGCGCAGAATATCGGCCACATAGTTATGCGACGGAAGCATGACCGCTTCACTCATCAGCAGCTTCTCTGCCTTGGCATACAGCTGAACCCGCTTCGCGGAGTCGAAGGTCTGCTCAGCCTGCTTAATGAATTCATCATACCGCTTATTCGACCAGCCGGAGTCGTTGTCGGCGCTATCCGTCCGGAAGTAATTCAGGAACGCCGCCGGATCGTTGTAATCTGCGGACCAGCCTGCACGGGCTACCTGGAAGCTGCCGCTTTGCCGGCTGGCCAGGACAGCCTGCCAGCTCTGCACCTTAATGGTGGTGGTTACGCCGAGCTTATCATTCCATTGCTTGACGAGCCTTTTCACCAATGCAGCATGGTCGTCCCCCTCATTGACAAGGACCGTGAATGGCGGCATCTTACTCAGTCCCTCTTGCCCCAGTCCTTTGGCCAGCAGCTCCTTGGCTTTACTCAGATTCTCCCTATAGTAAGCTGCATCGCTAACCTCTGTACGGTACTGTGCTCTGGAGCCAAAGATAGGCGAGGGTACGAATCCGTAAGCGGGTATGGCCATTCGCAGAGCTTTCCGGTCCACGGCCAGGGATAGCGCCTTGCGGATATTGATGTTGCTAAAGGGCTTCTGCCCCAGATTGAACTGATAATAGTAGGTGGAGGCATAAGGTGCTTGCAAGTAGTAATTCTCTGCTACTGTATCCTTGTATTTATAATCCATCATGGTATTGCCGCCGCCCGCCCAATCTACCTGTCCGTTGACAAAGGCTGCTGTCGCATTCTCCGAATTCAGGCCCAGCGGAGACAGCAGATCAACCTCGCTCAGACGGATGGACGCAGCATCGTAATAATGAGGATTTTTAATCAGCTTGATCTCCATGTTGCTCTGTGCATGCAACTGAAAAGGTCCATTGGAGATGCTTGCCGCTTCCTTTGCCTCCTGCGACACCGGATAATATTCGGGCTCCGCCAGAAGTGTAGGGAAATAAGCGTATTTTCCCTTGAGTGTAACCTGGAGGGTATCGTCATTGATGGCCTTCACCCCAACCTTGGCAAAATCCTTCAGCTTGCCGGTATGATAGCTCTCTGCCCCGGCCACATAGTACATTCTGAATATATTCCCTGCCTTCAGTCCCGGTGTAAGCGCCTTCTTCCAGGCAAACGCGAAATCGGCGGCCGTCAACTTCTTGCCGTTGCTCCATTTGGCATTCGAACGCAGCTTGAAGGTGTAAGTCTTGCCGTCTGCACCTATCGTCCAGGATTGGGCTAAACCGGGAATCGGCTTGCCATTCTTGTCCAGCCGTACCAGACCTTCGTATAATGCCTTGATAACGGTTGTCTTGTCCCGGTCTAAGCCCTCAATGCTGGCCGGGTCCAGCAGAACCGGCAGTTCATCCATACCAATGCGCAGCACCTGCTTCTCTGCCGCCACAGCTACACCACTGCCAGGCACACTCCCTAGCACAGTTAGCAGAATAACGAGCGTGGCTAACCAAACTTTTCTCATCTGAATTTCCCCTTAGCTATGTAATGTCACTCCCTCCCATATTAGCATATCGGGTAAATTATACTATGTGAACATTACCAGTCAGCTGCGCATAAGCGGAATGTGTTCCTTCGAATGAATGTGCTGCTTTAAGGTGAAAATATAATTTCGTATTGACAAATGTACGACATGTAACTAATATAATGACATGTAACAAACATGGTTACAAGACAAAAACTACATTACAAAGGATGGTACTAATTATGGCTAAAGTATTATATATCACCGCTCACCCGCATGATGAAACACAGTCCTACAGCATGGCTGTCGGCAACTCGTTCATTGAATCCTACAAGCAAGCACATCCGCAGGACGAAGTCGTGGCTGTTGATTTGTATAAAGAGCATATCCCTCATATTGATGCAGATATATTCAGCGGATGGGGAAAACTCCGTTCAGGTACAGAATTCAGCCAATTGTCTACAGAGGAACAGGCCAAAGTAACGCGTCTAGCTGAATTGTCTGATCAATTTATTCAGGCAGATAAATATGTATTTGTAACGCCTTTCTGGAACTTCTCCTACCCGCCTGTCATGAAAGCTTATATTGATGCAGTCTCGGTGGCCGGGAAATCGTTCCAATATACGGAACAAGGGCCTGTAGGGCTGTTGACAGACAAAAAAGCATTGCACATTCAGGCACGCGGCGGGTTCTACTCTGAATCACCAACAGCAGAGCTTGAAATGGGCCATCGTCATCTTGAGGTCATAATGAATTTCTTCGGCGTCCCTTCCTTTGAAGGCCTGTTCGTTGAAGGTCATAATCAAGTTCCGGCTGAGGCGCAAGAGATTAAAGAAGCTGCCATCCGCCGTGCACAAGATCTTGCCCAAACCTTCTAAGGATATGAATGGAGAACAAAGAAAAACTCTGATCTGCATGTATGCAGTCAGAGTTTTTTTTGGAATGCAGGATGTCAAGGAGCAGGCAAACCAGGGTCCACAAAACCTATTAGCTTAGCTGTGAATTCTTCAACTCTCGCTGGAACCGGTTCCCCGGCCCGGGTGATTCTTCCCAGAATGGCCTGATCCAGCGTAAGCTGCTGTAACGGAATAGTAACCAAGTGTTCATGGTAGACTGAAGATAAAGCATTCACTATAAAGTCCGGGGCGATGGTAATCGCGTTCGCTTTAACGACCATTTGGCATAAAGCATCTGTATTGTTGGTTACCAGCGCAATGCGGTTCGACGCATGTGCAGACATCAGATGGCGGGCGATCTTCCCGATATGCTCATCCTTGTAGAGTACAAACACTTCATTCTTCAAATCCTCCGGGGTGATAGTTGAATAGTAGCGCAAGGGAGAACCGGCATTCACGATTAACACAGCAGTACCTTCTACAAGGGGCAGCCATTCAAAAACAGCATTCTGCTGGGCGCGGCTGTATGAGAGTATCCCCATATTCGCCTCCCCCTCCTGCACATGCTTCATGACGCTTTCAGTATCCCCTTCGATCATCTGCACCTTCAGGAACGGAGACTTGATCATCAGCTCCAGCGTGGCCTGAACCACCTGGTGAACCAGGCCGGGAATGGTCGATATGGTGATTCTCTCTACATGTTCTTCTTTTAGACCGGATAATTCGGTGTGCATCGATTCAATATTTTTAAGGATAGCTGCCGCATGCTGCAGGATGAGCACACCTTCTTTGGTGGGGGCAACTCCCTTTTTGGTGCGGTGAAAAATAACGGTATCCATCTCATCCTCGAGTTGCTTAATGGACTGGCTGATGGTCGGCACTGTCAGATGATGCACGCTGGCCGCTTTGGTAAATGAGCCCAGACTTGCCGCCGACATCAAATATTGCAGCTGTGAAATGTTCATGTGATCGGTCCTATCCTTAATTTATTGTTTAGATAACTAAAATATATTTAAATATATTTTATCATAATCATCTTGTATCCTAAAGGAAGGAGGTCGATAACATGCGAAGCATACGAAGCTTCTTGGTAGAACGGCTGCTGTTCCTGAATAAAAAGAAAATTAATGCCGGGGAGTACATGGAGCAGCGCCGAGTGATAAACAGTCAACCCTATGAATTGCCCGTGAAGCTCCAGTCCAAATATAAGATCAGCCAGGACAACCGTTTTCCGGTAGACACCTATATCCTGAAATCCGCTTCCCAGGCGGACGCCAAGCAGATTCTCTTTATCCATGGCGGAGGATATGTTGAACAGCCGTTGGTATGGCACTGGCATTTTTTGCACAAGGTAACCCGGCAGTTAAATTGCACAGTGTATGTACCGGTATATCCGAAGGCTCCGAACTATCAGGTGATGGATGCAGTCCAGAGTGTTCTGAGTGTCTATAAGCATCTGCTGGAGAACGGGAAGCCTGAGCATATCGTGATTATGGGCGATTCCGCCGGCGGCGGGCTGTCCCTGGCCTTCGCTCAATATCTGTCTGAACAAGGCTTGCCGCAGCCGGGCAACATCATTCTGTTGTCTCCATGGCTTGACATTACTCTAAGCAATCCCGAAATCGCAGATATGCTGGACGCAGAACCCATGCTGGACTGGGAAACGTTAGTTGAAGCGGGGAAAAGCTACGCAGGGGATCTTCCGGGGACACACTATCTGGTTAGTCCCATCTATGGAAAACTTACGAATCTGGCAACCATTACGCTATTCATCGGTACCCATGAATTCTTCCTGCCGGATGCCCGGAAATTCAGAGAGCTGGCCTCCCTGAATTCCGTTAACATCCATTATTACGAGTATCCGAAGATGAATCATGTGTTCCCGGTGTTCCCTATTCCTGAAGCCAAGAAAGCCTTGAAGCAAATTGTAGACATCATCCAAAGATGAGTTCTAAACCTAAGCATCCCGCTTACGGTGTAACACAACCGCTGCTGTTATGAAGAGCAGTGTCCATAATATGGATATTCCTGTCCCTTGCATTCGTGTAAGGACATTGTGGGGATCGGTGGAAGGCGGCGCATACATGTGATAACCAGCTACATCTGGAAGATAGTCAGGCAGATACGCTCCGGCCAATGGACTAATAATGAAATAATAACCAAGCAGGATCACCAGGGCGGGAGCAGTTCTTCGCAAAATAGCGCCTGCCGCTGCACCCAGCAGAGCGGTTAAGGTTAAATAGCCCGTGGCCCCTGCCAAGCTCGCGGCCATTAGATCTGGCTCAATGCCTGCGGAAGTGTCTCTGAGCATCGTTAAGGCATACAGTACACCAGATCCGGCCATAAGAAACGCCGCAGGCACCGCGATCATGGCCAATGCCAGATGCTTCACGGACAATTGCAGCCCGCGCCAGGGGAGTGCAGTGAGCGTCATCCTTATCTGTCCTCCTTTGTACTCTGAAGCTGTGGCTGTTATTCCAAGCATCATGAAGCCTGCTTGAAGATACCGCATGGAGGCCAGTCCTGCATTCAGCATCGTATACGTTCCACCTCCTTCCTGCAGAGCCACAGAAGTATAAGCCGCAGTCACCACGCACTGAGCAACGAATGTCCCTGCCAGAATGAGCCATACCGCGGGCAGGGTGACTAACTTCCCCCATTCTGCACCAAGTATTCTTGTGAACTTCCTGCCAGCCGGGATATTCATGCACCAACATCCCTTCTATGGAAGACAATCGCTGCGATGGCGAGAAGAACGGCTACCCAGGCCAGCATCACCAGCCCGCCTGCGAGCGGGGTGTGAAAGGCATCGCTCATAGACATGAACATATCGATGCCCGCCCTGTCCGGTAAGTAATAGGCCAGCTTTGTCACTTTGGCGAGCAGGACACTGAAGGATACCAGCGATGAATTAATCATAAGCACTGTGAGCGGGATCATGCCGTTCTTCGTCAGAACCGTGAAGCTGAAGGCGATCAGCGCAGTGAACACCCAGTAACCCATGGCTCCGGCCAGTCTCGTCCACTCCATGGCAGGGGCGAATTCTCCGAGAATCAGGCGCGTTACTGGTACAATAGCCGCTATAGCCATGATACACAGCAGGAGGGTGACTACGCTCACTGCTGCTGCTTTTGCAAGGAGCACATGAAGCCGGGAGGATACCGCCGTTAAGCTTATTATGATCTGCTGCCCGTGTCCGGCCTCGCTGCTCTCTGCCGCATACTCACTGCTGACCGCCAGCACCCCCAGAAGAATGACGCCTTGTACCCCGAAGCCTAAGCCAAGAAACCCCACTTCCGGCAGCCGGGTGCTAATACCTGCCAAGATATCCTCCTTCTGAGCGATACAGTCCAGAGCGGCAAAGGCCGCAGGTCCCAAGACTCCTATAAGGCAGGCCAGCCATACGCCTGGAAGGGAGAATAACTTGGATAATTCCGTATGAACGGCCCTCATCGCAGTTCACCCGCTTGTCCCGAGGTCAGGGCGAAGAAGGCCTGCTCCAGTGTGGAGTGGCTGCCGGTCACCTCTTCGAGTGTGCCATCCGCAACGATTCTCCCCTGCTTAATGATCACCACATCGTCAACCGTCTCGGCCAGCTCGCCCATAAGATGACTGGAGAGCAGCACCGTATTCCCGGCCTCTGCACGTTGCCGCAGAAATGTCCGAATCCAGCGGATGCCTTCCGGGTCGAGTCCGTTCACAGGTTCATCCAGAATCAGTATCTCCGGGTCTGCAAGCAGCGCTGCGGCAATCCCCAGTCTTCTTCCCATCCCGAGAGAATACCGCTTGACTCTAGTGCCTGCTGCCTTGGTAAGACCAACGATATCCAGCACCTCTTCGACACGTGAGCGGGGCAGGCCGGCAGCGCAAGCGATCCAGCGCAGGTGTGCGCGTCCTGTCCGCATCGGATGGGCTCCAGATCCATCCAGTGCAGCACCTACGGTTCGCAGCGGATGCTGTAATTCAGCAAAGGGCTTGCCATGAATCAAGGCACTGCCGGAGGTGGCATGATCCAGTCCGAGCAGGATACGGAGTGTAGAGCTTTTGCCAGCCCCGTTCGGCCCTAGGAATCCCGTGACTCTTCCAGGTCTGGCTTCGAAGGTGATCCCGGATAGAATTACCTCCTTGCCGCGGCGTTTGACTAAGTTATTGATGGTAAGCAACCATAACACATCCTTTCGTTATGGTGCTAAGTATACAGATGCAAGGTTACATCCCGGTGTGCAGACCGTTTACTTCCGGGTTAACTTCAGGTTACATTCTGCCAATGACTACCCTCGTCCCCTGCCCGCTGGAGTTGAATTCAGCCTTCAGGTTCATTGTATTCAGCATGTATTCTACGGTCGACAGCCCTATTCCCGCCCCGCCGCCGTATGCGGAATGATCCATCCCTAAGCCTCTGTCAGCGACAAGAATCCATTCCTGCTGTACATCCACGGCGATGAAAGCATATTTCCCGTCCGCTGCATGGCGGATGATATTCTGAAACAGATTATCCAGCACCCGGGTCATCCATTGGGGATCTGCTGTCCAGTGGAAGGTCTCTTCTGCGGGTAGATCAACATCAACCTGAATGTCATGTTCTTCAAAAACCGGATACCACGCAGCAACCGAGGCTCTTACCAGGCGCCCCATGTCTGTGGGTGCAGGCACGAAGGGATATTTTCCTGAAGTAAGCAGGGTATACGAGAGCAATTCATCCATCAGCTCGCCGGTACGAGTAATGGTCTGATTGATCTCGGCTAAGGAATTCTGTCCTTCTGGACTCATGGGCTCTTTGTTCAACCTGGTGACATGTCCCCGCATAATGGTCAGCGGCGTCCGCAGGTCATGGGACATGTTGGCAATGAGCCGTTGCCGCAGCCCGGCCTCTTCCTGCTCGCGCCTGCGGCTGTCTTCCAGCTGCCGGATCATCCGGTTGAAGGAACCGCCCAACTGGTCTATTTCATCCATGCGGTCCTTTTGAATCAGGACAGGCTCAGGCCGCGAATCCGCAGCAGCGGGAGTAGCGGACATAGCTTCCTGTAAGCGGGTCAGACGTTTGCGGAGTTTCCAGAAGAACAGCCAGGATAGAACAACGAACGCCACAATAATACCAGTGAACATAAGTATTGTAATGTAAAACAGGTTCAGCGTATTGAACCTTGCTTCTGGCCCGGATGTTCCGAAGAACGATGATAAGACGATCAGCGTGAGGGGCGGAAGAAGGATGAACAGAAAGTGCAGCTTCAGAAAATGCCGGAACAAGGAGCGGGGCTGCTTCATAGCTTCACCCGGTAGCCGATTCCCTTCAGCGTCTCAATAATCTCCGGGGTCTCCGGGTCACGCTCCAGCTTCTGCCGAAGCCGGTGGAGATGTACCAGTAAGGTCTTGTCGCCAGGGATATAGGCTTCCTCCCAGACGGCTTCATAGAGCTGTTCCTTCGGCAGAACCTGATTCGGATGGCGCAGGAAATACATCAGGATCTGATGCTGCTTCCCTGTCAATATAATCTCTTCTCCTGTGCGCTTGTCATAGAGGGTCTGGAGCTTCAAATCGACTTCAATATGAGTGCCCAGTGTAATACGGTCCGGGGAGGCTCCGCCGCTCCGGCGGATTAATACCTCCAGCCTAGCCACCAATTCATCGGTATGGAAGGGCTTCGTGACATAGTCATCTGCGAATTGTAAGCCCTCTACCTTATCGTCAACGGAGGTTCGGGCGGTCAACAGCAGTACAGGAACGGCGGGTGCCGCCTTTTTTAACCTTTTGCCTATAGTGAATCCATCTAAGCCCGGTAGCATGATATCCAGAATAACGACATCAACCAGCGTGACCTCAGCCTCGGCTCCTTCACCGGACAGCAGCCACTGTACCGAATATCCGCGCCGCTCCAGCTCCTCTTTGACCCAAGTGCCGATTTGCTCATTATCTTCAATATAAAGTATGCTAGTTCTCAAGTGATTTCCTGCTCTCTATTAATCTCTGCGGCTCTCCATTCATATTATACTGATTAATCAATTCATCCAATACCATGGATTGCTTAAGGACCGCAGGATGCTGAAGATCATGATGTTTCTCTGCCAGGATGTGAAGCCGGTTCCGGGCGCGTTCAATCCGGACTTGCACGAGCATGTCTCTACTCACCATAGAATCCTCCCTTTATGCTATCTTAGGGTTTTATGACAGATAATAGGATATCTATTTGATTGCACAGATAACCCCACGAAGTGAGGCTTTAGCTTGATGTTCAATCAGATACTTTGCGGGGACCCCGGAACATATAAAAAAGGCGCCCCCGAGATATCAGGAGCACCCTTGTATATTTTCGCGAAACTGATTAAGTCCCCCAGCCATGCCCCATCGTAGTCACCAAGGTTAACGTCGTTGAAATAACAATTGAAACACTACAGAGCGTCAAGAAGAATAAGATCTTTTTTCGCATGGAGCTGATACACCTCACTTGATAGATTTTTGAATCTTTCCTGCAGTTCCTGATCTGCGAAATCCCTATATTCCTCAAAAAGTGTCATACAAGCAATCATATTTTGGCTGCTATTCATGGCAATGGATATTTCCAAGCCTTTCAGCACAGTGTTCAATGCCTGCTCCTTACTCTTGTTGTGATTGAAAAGATAGATTGCCAGCTCGATGAGGAATTGCGCATAGCTCTCTTGCAGAATGGCCTGTTTGTAATCGCCTAACTCTGTCTTGTTGGATTCATAGGTTATGTATGGCGCGAACCGCTCTAAGATGCTGTCCACATTAAGCTTAAATACATTCGCCGCTTGAACGATATAACGCACTGCCACAAATATTTCATTCTCTTGAAGCGCTATATAGTCTGCATACTCATGTATGACATCCAATTCTCCGGACATTAACCGGTACAGATAGGTGTTCGCAACGGCCCATTCTGTAAATTGTGTAATGATCTGCCGGGATTGTTCATCGCTCTCCTGTACCCAGCGCTCGGGATTTGCATATAGCTGTACAAAAGATAAGGCCCGCTCGTAATCGCCGCACGCTTCGCTGGCTGTAGCTCTGGCTAAGTATGCATACAGGATATAATAGTAGAAAGGACGCTCCGGACGCTTCAACCCTTCTTCTATGGTGTCTGACCGGCGGTTTTCCAGTTCATTTTGAACGGATGCAATCCGGTGCATTTCCTTAGCGAGTTCGTCCACTCTCTTCCACTTGTGTACCAGACCATAAATATGCATAAGCTGTTTCATTGCATCGAGCTGATCGGCTGCGTCTAAGCGGTTTACATACAACTCAAATTGTGCAGCTGCGCGTAATTTCTCTTCCAGATCGTGCTGTTCTTCTATTTCAATCCGAAATATCCGGTACTGGCATAACGCTAACCGTTCGGAATGCTGATACTTCTCGGCTTCGCTCACACCCCGATACAGGATCCTTGCAGCTTGGTGTTTATTGTCCCTATTCAAAAGTTCAGCGAATTCAAACAGTAAAGAGGCATAAGACAAATCCTCCAGCAGACGGTTCACAACCTGTTCAAGGCAATCCAGACGATCTAATTCAGCTGAGCGAAAAATAAAGGGCCGTATCCGCCGCATGGAGACTACAAAAGAAAAGCATTCCTCGATGTAGTCTTCAAAAAAATAGTCCTCCGGCAGCTTCATTCCAGCAGTAATCGCAGCAAGCTGTGCCATGGAGATTGGATGTTTACCTTTTAAGATCCGGCTGAGCGTACCTGAATTGAGACCCGATAACTCTGCAAAATGGGAATGTATCATTTGATTTCTGTTCATATATGTGAGCAGTTCTTCCCGGATAGAATTTACCGATCCCAAACCAACATACCTCCTTCCATATAATAGGATTAAAAGCATACGTATAGCTGATACTAAGGTTGAATCAAACGGCGGTCAATATAAAGGGATATTTTACTATTTAACCCGTTTACATCTATTATTATATCCTTAAAAAAAGTTTACGCAATATATTTCGTGTATTATAAAACGTTAAATTAACGGGTCTCCTCCCCTATCATAAAAACATACCGAAAAGTTGAGGGAGATATTGCATTTTGAGGATAAAGGATGCACGTAAAGCCGCAGGATATACCCAAGAATCCATCGTACATCAGATTAATGACACCATGAAATGCACCTTGCGCAACTACCAGAATATTGAATACGGTGTGGTCCTCCCAAACGTTACATTGGCGCTTCTAATCAGTCATTTGTGTGGCATTGATCCCCGTGAAGTAGATGAATGGAAATACTCTAATCAGCGTGCAGATGCGCAAAAAAATGGCAATTGAATTTCCATGGCAGTCTGCAAAAAACCACCGGATAAGGGATAGCCCTTCAACGGTGGTTTTTCTTTACCTTTTATCAATACAACGCATTAATCCTTATAAATTCTCCTGTAGCTGTTTTAAACTGCATTGCCGGAACTCAAATTCCAGGCTGAGACCATGCTTACTTCGGAAGCTGGCTTGACAGTCAAGTATAAGCTCCTGAAGCGTCCGTCCGCGATTCTCCGGGATTTCCATATACCCGCCGGATCGCATGAAATCGTCAAGCTGGCTGAAGCTGCTTACTTTTCTGGAGGGACTGATGCTCATCACCTCTCTCTCAACATTAATCAATGGTTTCAATAATAACATTCTTTCCGAACTCTTCACTGACAAGAATCTCAATTAATTTAGATGCTGTATATTCCGGCGATTGCAGTCTCCCTTCCTCAGATAGCTGAATGAATTCATTAACATAGGGGAACAGATCAGCGGGAACGGACCGTATTTCTGATTGCAAGCTTGTGTCGATCATACCGGGATACACTGCTGCTGCTTTTACCGGATAGGTAGCCAGCTTCTGTTCTATGTCTATACATTTGGTAAAAGAGTCTAAACCCGCTTTCGCAGTACTGTAGGCGCTTTGTGAGGGTAGTATGTACTTTGCAGAAGCTGAGGAAATATTCAGGATTCTTTTATCCACATTCATATGCTTAGTAAGCCGTAAAAAGTTGGAGGTAATCACCATCGGTGCTAACAGATTCAAGTGGAGGTTCTCTATGATTTGCTCTGTCTCTAACTGATCAATCGGGCTTACAGGAGTCAGTATGGCGGCATTATTGATCAGATAGACGGCTTCATCGTTTGAACGAAGCTCAATTCGGCTGAATATTTCTTCACAAAGCTGCTCGATACCACGGATATCCGTTAAATCATAATTGAAATAATCCAGGTGACAATCCAGTTCCTTCGCACGCGCCAGGAGTCCTTCGTTAGCCGTTCTGGATATGCATATCAGATGATGGGCCGGGTTGATTAATTGATTAGCGAGGGATTCGCCGATTCCTCTGGATGTTCCTGTAATAATAATATGTTTCAAGTGTATCTGCCCCCTGTAAGTTACTGGTTATCTTCACGAAGAATTATTTTTCGGACAGCCTCTTCCCAAATCATCTGATACTCGAGGTCCAGCTTCATCATCTTACATCTGGATAAATTATCTATAAGCAGGGCAAGTATGGCTGCGTTAACCCCGATGGTTAAAGAAGCAATAAGACCCAATTCAGCGCCCTTCGCCAGAAGTTGCTCAAAACCGGTTACAAAATCTTGTTGGATGCTCAGGAATGGAGCTCTAAATTGTTCATCCCGCTCAGCCAGCATCGCAAACTCACTGAGCACCCTTAAAGTGGAACGATATTCTTCTTCGCCGCTAGGCAGCATGTTTAAACCACCGTTGATTAGGATTTCTGCAAAATTGTCTTTATTGGCGGATTCGGTGTCAAAGTACGCCGTAAAATGATGGTCCCGGAAAATATGCTCAAAGGTCCGGCTGATCAGCTCTTCTTTCGTCGCAAAATGATAATAAATAGAGGATTTGGTGATTCCCACTTTTTTGGAAATCAAGCCCAAACTCGTTTTCTCTATGCCACACTCAGCAAAAAGCTCAAATGCGGCCTGGATGATGTAACCGGATGTAATCTCTTTTTTCTTGATAACGCTCAGGCTCCCTTCGATTGAATTAATGTCATTATAAGGAATAGCCTAATGACCTGTCAATAATTTAACGACCGATCGTTTAAAAAAATATATTTGCGCATAAAATAACCACCTGCAAGGATGCAGGTGGCCGTTCTAACCTCTATTCGTTTCGCACCGGGAAATACACCTGATAAGGCTCATACCCGATATCACGGATTCTTCTCAGTTGAATACCTGGATCCTGACGGGTGGTCTTGAAGAAGTAACGCCAGCTTCCCCACTCCCGCTCGTTCTCCATGATAATCTCACCGGCTGCATCGGCTAACGGAGTGTATAGAATCCGCTCATTCTCCGTAATACCGGCCAGCACTTCCGGGCCATAGCGGAACGCGCCGGTCTGCTCATCGTCGGGCAGAGGAATGAAGCGGATGCCTACGGGAAGAATGATGCTGATCCGGTCGCTGTCCTGCCAGTTCCGCAGTATTGTATAGAAGGCGGAGTGATCCGCAGACTTCCCGTGCAGCTCGCCGTTCACATAGATCACAGCTTCTGACATGATCCAGTCTGGAATCCGCAGATGGACGGCAAACTCGCTGGCAGAGCCGGTATGAACGGTGAAGTCATATTTTCTGTAATCCGGCATGTTCTCATGAAGTGCAGTAATCTCATTCAATTCCTGCTGTCCTGCCGTGTTCGAGGAGTTCAGCATGCTTCCGCTCATATGGTCCTGGGATTGCTGAATCCGCACGCTCTCTCCGTGGATCTCGGTGGTCAGCTCCGAACGGAAATACTGGCAGACATAGATATCGTTCTGCTCCTGATAATAAATGCCTCTGTTCAGTGCCGCATTGGCCTGGACCATTGTTCCGTGACAGCAGAAGAAACTATCCGTCTCCGTACTCCAATCCTTGCGCAGCCCGGCCTTCATCGGCAGGAAGTAGGTGAGCAGCCCAGTTGCGGGGTCGCTGTGCTTATTGCCGGTCAGATGATATTCCTGGTAATAGGCCTGTGCCATAATCCCGTTGTACATATTATATTCAATATACTGCGCGTAGGCCGGATTCGAGGTGTGCCGGAAAAGGAATTCGGCCAGACGGATCATATTATATACCGTACAATGCTCCTGGTTCTTATCTCCGAGACGGGCCTTGATCTTCATCTTTGGCATCCACACTTCACCCGCTGTGTTGCCGCCTGTGGCCAGCATTCCGCGTTCAGTTACAGCACATTTCCAGTAAGCCGTGACAATATCCATCCAGCGCTGTTCGCCGGTGACCTCGTAAGCTCTGGCGCAGCCAAGTACCTCGGGTATGGTTGTGTTGGCGTGCATGTTAGTTAGCGGATCTTTATTTTCGAGTAACGGACGGAACAATCTGCTGCGGTAATACCTTTCCAGCAAAATATTGTATTTATCGTTCCCGGTAAGCTCCAGCAGATCGGCCCAAGCCTCCAGCATACCGCCTGTCTCCATATCCAGAATGTCATCGAACTTCTCCCTGGTGAAGGTACTGCTCCAATCGACGAACCAGTCGGCGAATCGGTCCGCGATGTCAAGCGCCTTCTGGCTCCCGGTGAAATGATGCATATCGACAAGACCCATAAATAACTTATGAATATTATATTGCGGTGCCCAGATTGCCTTGCCTTGTGCCACCCAGTGCAGATATTTCTCGGGAATCGGCGCGGCCCATTGTCCTCCGTTGTCCTTCTGGCATTCAGCCAGCTCGTCCAGGATAAGGTCGGCCTTCACCTTGATTTCCAGATCCCCGGTCTCATGATACCGGATCGCTGCCGCAGACAGCCAGTGTCCCAGGAAATGTCCGCGGATCTGGCAGACCGGCGTCTCCCAGCCCCCATGTGCATCTTCCGGGATATCCCTGCCGTCATATCTTCCAGCTTCCACCTTATAGTTAAAAAGGAGATTGTCATTCGTCAGTTTCATCAGATAGCGGCGGTTGGCCTCTTCTCTGCGTTTCAAATCATGATCTTGAAGAATGACCTGTTTGCCCTTCAGTTCTCTCATTGCTGCAGCCCCTTAATGGAATGACATTGATTGCACAATGAAATTATAAAGAAGCCTGCGTCTTAATCCAATGATGGATACGAATATAAAGTTGATTCATACTGCTGAGTAGCCAGTGAACGATCATCTTGTGATATACATGTTCAAAAACGATACCTCATCCAGTTGATCAGCTGGTCTTCCGTTCGCTTTAACGATTGCTGGCGTGCCCTTGTAGAGAATATGGCCGTCAGCAGCATCGGCAACTGCCGCGATAGGCATGTTCTTATTCTTAAAATAGTCACCAGTCTGCAGCAGCAGATAAACCTGGCCATTCGCCACCTGTGCTTGACTGATCCTCCCTTTGGCTATTTGACTAGCCTCAATAGTCACTTGGGAATGAGCGAGGTTGGAGGACAGGTCATAGCGGTCTACGGTTACTGCCTTATCCGAGATATGCAAGGTGGTGAATATGTCTCCCTCCAGGACACGGGTTGTCGAAGTAACCGGTTCGTTTCTTAGGGGCCCCGTTACGGGCGGCAACTCCTTAAGGTCTTCAGAAGCGTAGCGATACTCAAATGTTTTTTCAGTAAATATTGTGACTTCGTTTGTTGAGACTGCTTTGCCAGACTGGCCCTCACTCTGCTCTGTCACCACAAACAACACCCGGGAGTTAGCTACAGTCGGCTTTGCTTCGGGTATACTTCTTATTCGCAGCTCCTGCCCGGTACCGGATGGTGCGCCTAATGGCAGTTCGACACTGCGAACGGGCTCTCCCCTCCCGATGTCAAACACCTTATCAATGACCTCATTGTTACGGTTTTCTCTGCTGACTTCGGTGAGGACATGCACTTCAGATCCGATTTTCTGTACATCTATCACATTAGCGTAGAATGCAGAGCTGGGCTGTTGATCCGTGTAACGGGTTTGCTCACCGGTTGTCAAATCCAGTGAATCTATACTCCAACGAATATTCCCCTCATGAAGCGAATCTTTCGGTGTAGCATAACTAGCATTAGCAAAAATGAGTACGTCTTGATCTGAGTAAAAGCCATAAACATCCGACTTCCTTCTCATGAACCCCGAATGATCTTCATACAGCGCGTTTAGATCGGAATAAATATGTTCGAGCGGCCCTTTGTCTCTCATCCATTGATCGCTGAACGTTCGCTCGATTCTCTTGCTGCCTGATATTGACACCTCAATGGGATACGAGCCTTTGCCACCGATATAACTACCCGACAACGTTAACTTGGCTGCTATGGACGGGTCTCCTTCTATGGTCTGCAGCCGATATTCCGGCAGGCGCAATTCAGCTCCAAACGCATAATAGGTGCCAAGCGAAACTACTATCAACAAAATAAGCGCACACGTGATCGCATAACGTTTCATAAGTCATTCCCTCCTTACACAGTGATCTTCTTGGAGACTAGCCTGAAGCCCAGCGCAAGAGTTATGCCTAGCGCAGCAAGGTATACCACCAAACGAATGGCTGTGATCTCTCGCGGATAGAAAGAACTGTACGCATTAAGATGTACTGCGAACCCGATGACAGTCCCGCAGGCGGCAACATATAAGATAGCATAAACAACACCTGTCCAGCGGTAGCTTCGTTCTAACAAGATTGCCGTAAAGATAACGCAGACAGCTAGAATGCCGACACCATAATAGACAACAAATTGCATTCCATCCTGTGGTAGTAAGATTTGATTAAACACCAGGTTCGAAGCGACGGCTTCGGCAAACAAGGACGAGATGCGATATTCAGAGGGAACCATCCAGTTGAACAATTGGCGTTCTAACAGAAGGAGCAGCACCTGAAAAGCAACTAAGGCAAAAACGAACAGAAAGATAGCAGTAGCTTTGGCTATATATATGTTCCATCTTGCCGTCGGCAGGGTAAACACCCGGTAGGCAAATTTATCACGGCCGATCCAGTCACGGTACCAAATCAGAAAGACGTACAGGCCCAATACCGTTATGCTGATCAAAATGGGGATGGTGAACAAGAACTGTGAATCCCCTATGATATCAGCAAATGAAAAGTTGCGCGGTGTTTGATTCTCCAAACGGGCTGCCTCTATCCAGTGGTTAACTCTTATCTGTGCAGCATGCACAAGTCCGATGATTTGAATGACTGCCGTCAAGCTCATTAAGCCGAAAAGCACATACTGGAAGCGCTGGACTTCCAAATGGACAAGCTTAAGAAATCTGATCATGCGAGGTACACCTCTTTCATGACGTCTACGACGGATTTGTTCTCCTCGATGCGGAGCTGTTCGCACTCAAAGCTGCGGGCAACAGTCCCGTCACGCAGCAGCACCGCTTTGTCGATGAGATGCTCGATCTCTCCAACCTCGTGAGTGGTCAGCAGAACACCGCGGCTGCCGACCATTTCGCTGGAGAACACTTCCGCAATCCTCTCACGGCTGATCAAATCAATTCCGGAGAAGGGCTCGTCCATGATTACATAGTCAGAGTCTTGAGCCAAGCCGAGCACCAGATTGAACTTGGCTGCTGTTCCCTTCGACAATCGGCGGATACGCTCCTGGAAATCCAGGTCAAAGAAGCGCATGAGTTCGTCCGCTCTATCCTTGTTCCAGCTGCAATAAAAGTCTTCCATGAACCGGAGAGCGTCAGCTAGCTTCATGGAAGCCGGAATAGACAGATGATCAGGGATATAGGAGACCCGCTCATAGGTATTCCGGTTAAGCGGTTTACCCTCAATCCGAATGGACCCTCCATGAATCGGCGTCAGTCCCATAATCGCTTTGAGTATAGTAGATTTGCCTACACCGTTAAGCCCGATCAGGCAAGTGATCTGTCCCATTTCAGCAGTGAACGTGACATCCTTTAGCACCTTTTTATAAGCGTATCTTTGGCTGACATGTTCAAGTTCAATCATCGCTGTTTCCTCCTTGCTCACTGCCGAGGGGCTCTCCCATTGGCTGCTCTATTTTTACTTGAGCTTTCTCATATTTTCGTTGAACCACATCCAGGACCTCATCTAACGGAACGTCAATACTGCTGATGGAAGCGACAAACGCCTCAACGGCTGTACTGAGCAGCTCCGACCGAATCTGTCTCAACACCTTAAGCTCCATAGTGATGCGGCTTGGGGAGTTGCCTTCCGTTACAATCAACCGCTGATCCTCCATTTCTTTGTAAGCTCTCTGCGCAGTATTTGGATTAATCTTTAGCAGGGCAGCCAGCTCTCGCCTAGACGGTATGGTCTGGCCAGACTGGAGAACGCCGGTTACGATCTTCTCCTTAAACAGGCGAACGACTTGAAGATATACAGGATCACGACTATTGAAGGGGATTGCGGCCCATTCGTTGACTTTGCTCACAAGCGACACCCTCTTATCTTCACATGTGTGTGTACTAAGTGGTGCATACACTACAAGATGTATTATGTGGTTAATACACTCGTTTGTCAATCGGTTGTGGTTCAAAAAAAACCGTTGAATCTTTTCAGATCAACGGTTTCCCCAAAACTCAATTTTTGCCCTATACCTTTTAAAGTGGCGTAATTAACAATTGTGGCTTCTTCCCTGCAGAAGCCGCATTTCCTGGGCAACCTCCTCTGGCTTCGCGGTTACGGGAACTGTCGCTTCTACGCTCACTTCACACTTCAGCGGTACGAGCTGGCTGTTCACTTTACGGAGACGTTCTTCATTAACCGGCTGTTTCAGGCCTCTGAATAAGCACTTCCGCTAGAGCCTGAAGCGAATAATCGGAGGTGGAGCATAGCAGAATGCTTCCGGCGTTATGCGGCAGGTGAGCATCGTCATACGGGTTACGCAGCACCAGGTTCAGCAGCGGTCCTGCAGCGGCAAGCTGTGCGGCAAGTTCGAGCTGTCCCTGGAACAGATGGGCATTCAGCGTTCCTTGAATCACGAAATTTCCGGCGGCCTTGGCAGATAAGTCTGCAATCTCCGCAGCTTCAGGCTTCATGCTGCAATACGCAACCTGCACGGATAAGCCCCGGGCTTCCAGTAACGCAGCCAAGCCGATGTCACTACCGCCGGAGTTATCGGCGATGGTGAGCTGCTCCTGGCGCGGCAATATTAGCATATATTGATGCGTGGCAGTCAGCGGCAGCAATTGCTGCGGATCGCGGCTGATCTTGACCGTGCGGCGTGCATATTGCAGGGCCGCCTCATTCCAGCTCTCACGCGGGATGGGACGGGCCGCCGCTTGATACTGCTGGAATTTGGTATAGAGCTGGAGGATACGGTTGACCGATTCGTCAATTCTGGACTCTTCGATAACGCCGTCCAGAACAGCCTTGCGGATGCCGGCCATGACACGCTCCTGGAATTCCGGGGTATGACACATCAGAATCATGTCATTGCCGGCCAGCACCGCCAGCACTCCCACCTCATCTGGATTGAAGTTCTTCTTGATCGCTCCCATCTCGATGTCATCGGTGCAGATGACACCCGCGAAGCCCAGACGCCCCCGCAGCAGCTCTCCGGCGAAGAACGGGCTGAGCGAAGCAGGCAGCCCCTGCGACTCGGGAATAGCCGGAAAGACGAGATGGCCCATCATGATCGAATCGGCCCCTGCTTCGATGGCACCGATGAATGGCAGCAGCGGCCCGTTCATTAATTCCTCTATTGTGAGTTCGCATTCTGGCAGGACAACGTGGGAATCCCCGCTAACTTGTCCATGACCGGGGAAATGCTTGGCCGTCACGGCTACCCCCGCCTCATGCATTCCGCGGATATATGCCTTACCGAAGGCGGCTACCGTTTCAGGGTCTTCGCCGAAGGAGCGCACGCCTACGACCGGATTATCTATATTCGTATTCACATCCAGCACCGGTGCCCAGTTCATCGGAATGCCGAGTGCGTGGAGCTGGCTGCCAATGATTTTACCCTGGAGATAAGCGCTCTCAGCATCCAGGCTTAATCCGGCGGCACGGTTGCCGGGGATGTAAGGATAAAAGGTCTTGAACTTGGAGAGCGTGCCTCCCTCCTCATCGATCGATACATAATAAGGCTGCGGAATGCCGGAGTCTCCGGCAATGGCCTGAACCTCCGCCATCAGCTTCAGCGTCTGCTGCTCATCCTTAACGTTATGGGGGAACAGGCCAATCCCGCCGAACCGGTTCTGGGACATCCGTTCACGGTACTCTGGCTCCGCCGCTGTGGAGGGGGTTCCGACCACACACATCAGGGATATTTTGTCCTCCAGACTCATGGCTGCCGGATCTTGTAGTGAATTTACTTCATTCAGCTGCATAACTGCTCCATCCTCCTGTCGGTTTGTTTGCTAACCCTCGCTGTGGACAAGTCCCAGCTCTTGATAGAGCGTCTGCTCCAGATAATCATGCAGATAAAAGCGTGATTTCACGAAGTGCTCGGCCATATCCCGTGGCTGGTATTGCAAAAGAGCCTCCAGCATCCGGGGCCGGACCGCTTCGCGTCCGTTATGGTTACGTGTGTAATTGTTCAGCAGGGAGCGCCATTCCGCGCTGTCGCCCGGGTACAGCTCCCAGCGGTAGGCATACTTGTGGATTGCCCTGGAGCGGTCGGTCGCTACCTCGAAATCGTGCATGATTGCGATTAGTTCAGCGTAATCCTTATTCTTCTGGACATTATCAATCAGCTTCCAGATGATATCGTAGTAATCCTCCAACAGGTAATTGCCAAGCTGTGCATGGCCTGTATCTGGAGTTATTCCATGGAACAGCTCCAGGAAGCGGTCGATGAACGTATCGGCATCCGCATGCCGGTTCCAGGTGAGATCGGCATGAAGGAGCATCGGGTACCAGGTGGTCTCGAACACGCCATAAGGAACGCCAAGGCTGAAGGGACCAGTCCAGTTCGTTGCCACCATACAGCGGATATCCAATTGCTCTGCGGTCTCTGCCCACTGAAGGAGATTGTCGGTCCGGTTATCAATCACCGGGTAGTTCTGATGCTCCGCCCAGTCGAAGCTGCGGACCGCAGGAGCACCCATCACCTCAATGCCCAGCGCCCTGAACTTATTGGTCAGGGAAGTGACTTCCGCTTGTATGTTGCGGCCGTTATAGATCCAGATCATCGCTGCACTGCGCGGATCAAGCTTCGCCAGCTCTTCAGGCGGACACTTATCCAGCATGTCATGCCAAAAGATCGCCTGCCGTCCCCGGCTGGCCGTGAATTCGATTAGGCGGTTCAGGAAGGAGATAAAAGCCCGTTCCCGCACGCCGCCGAACGCTTCCCGGCACGCTTCACATTCACACAGGCTGTAGACCTCGTCACAGCCGAGATGGATATAACGCGATCCGGGATGGGCATCCATCATCTCCGCCAGCAGGCCGGTGATTAGTTCATAAGTCTGCGGATGGGACGGGCAGATCTCGCCGGTAGACTCCTCGGTCTCCCGCAGATGCTTCCAGGCATCATGGCGCAGCACATACTCGAGGTGGCCGAAGCTCTGCTGCAACGGGATAATCTCGATATAATGCTCATGGGCCGCAGCCTTGAGCGCCTCCAGCTGTTCCCGGCTAAGCGAGTGCTGCGGATGAGCGAATTCCCGGTGCGTGCTGAACGGGAACTTGTCCTCGTATTCTATGAGCACCGCGTTCGTCTTGTAGCGGGAGAACTCAGCCAGATATAGGGTCAGCCGCCCCGGCTTCGAGAAGGTCTGGCGCAGATCGAAATTCATCACTCGCAGCTCCGTATCCGGCCAATCTGAAATAGACACCGCCGGAATATCGCTATCACCATGCAGGCTCTGCAATTGGAGGAGTGTCTGCAGGCCGTAATAGAGCCCGGGGGCGTCCAATGCGCGGATAATGGCTCCGTTTGCACTAACCTCTAGAATGTAGCCTTCCCTCCGGCCCTTCAGCGCGGACAGCTCCGCCTCAGCAAGATTAGAAGCCGAAGCCCCGCCGTTATTCAGACCAGCTTCTCCAGGCGCGGCCCAGGCGGCATCCTGCCTGGAAGCTCCGGGTTCAGTGTGCGTTGAAGTGCTCCCAGTGATCCCAGTGCTTTCAGTTTCCTTGCTTTCCGCAAACCCCTCAATCAGCAGCGAGTATCCCTCACCTGCTTCCGGAGCGGCGGAGGTGACTTCCCGGCCGGGAAAAGCCCGCCGGCAATGAAGCCCCAGCCGGGGGTCTTCCACTTCCATAGCCAGCCGCAGAAGGACTTCCCCGCCTGCCCGCCATGGCTTCTTGTCTGTCATCCTTATCTGCTTCGGCTCGGGTATTAAGCTAAGCATCGCTCTCTCCTCCTAGTACCTCGTCTGGTTAATTTTATGGATCGGATCAATAAGGCGAAGCTACCGCGCCACCCCGGTCCGAATGTAATCGATTTTTCGATTACATTTGGCGTATGCGTCGCCCCCGGTCCGATTGTAATCGGTTTTTCGATTACATTTGGCGTATGCGTCGCCCCCGGTCCGACTGTAATCGGTTTTCCGATTACATTGGGCTCACGCGTCGCCCCCGGTCCGACTGTAATCGGCTTTTCGATTACAATGGGCCTACGCGCCGCTCAGAGTCCGACTGTAATCGGTTTTTCGATTACATTTAGCCCATGCGCCGCTTAACCCTTACCGGCCGCTGCAAGCCGGCCGTTCTTCCATACCGCCTGGATCTCCAGGTCTCCGCCGCCGTTCTTGCGGAAGCCGATCAGATCCGCTGGCCTACCTGCGGTAAGTCCGGCAGCCTGCGGAAGTTCCAGCAGTTCGGCCGGGTGAACCGAGGCGCAATCGATGGCGTCCGCAAGCGGCACCAGCCCGGCCCGGGCCAGGTAGGCTACCTGGTCCGCCAGCATCATCGCCGATCCGGCCAGCAGCCGTGGATGGCCGGCCAGATGCAGCCGCCCTTCCGGCGTCAGCACTACGTCGCCGCCGATATGCAGCCGGTAGGCCCCCGGTGCCATGCCGCTCAGCGAGACGGCATCGCTGACGAGAATCGCCCGGCTCTGCTTGACCCGCAGAATCACCTTCAGCAGGGCATCCGGCAGATGGCAGCCGTCGGCAATCATGCAGCCATACAGCTCATCGGCAGCCAGCTGCTCCCACAGATAGTGAGGATGGCGCGGGAGTGTAAGGTGTGTGCCGTTGCCCAGATGAGTGGACATCACCGCGCCTGCGGCCACTGCTTGCCGGATCTGATCCGGCGAGGCGGCCGTGTGTCCGATGGAGACCCGGATGCCGGAGGCGCTACACCGGGAGATGAAGGCTGCGGCTCCCGGCCATTCGGGCGACACAGTAATGATCCGGATCAGTCCCTCCGCCGCTTCCTGCCAACGGCAGAGTGACTCCCAGTCAGGCGGGCAGATATGCTCCAGGGGATGCGCCCCGCGCGGACCATCCTCCGGCGACAAGAAAGGCCCCTCCAGATGGATGCCTGCGATCTGCCCGGCGATATCCGGCTGTATCTGCACGGCTTCAGCAATCGCGGACGCCGCCTGGGTAAGCTGGTCCGGCCCATTGGTTATCAGGGTCGGGCAATACGAGGTGACTCCCCGGGCCAGCAGGCGGCGTGAGAGTCCGGCTACAGTCTCTGGTACAAGCGGCAGCGTATTGAAGTCCAGGCCCCAGCCGCCGTTCACCTGCAAATCGACCAGCCCCGGCGCAAGCCAGGGCCAATCTGCCATATGCGGGTTCTCGGCCAGCGTATGAACCGCTTCAATGACTCCACCGTTAACGTGGACCTCAATCGGCAGTCCGGTTCTGTAATGTCTTCCCGAGATCACACCGTTCATGAGCTGAAGGCATCCCGGTCCGTGAACAGCGTAATGGCGGGATGTGTCCGCAGTACGCTCGCCGGACACGCGGTACTTATCGGACCATGAAGCGCAGCCTGAAGCGCGGCCCGCTTAGCCAAGCCGGGAACAATGGCGAACAGATGGCGGCCTGCCATCAGGGCAGGCACGGTTAGCGTCAGCGCATGGGTAGGTACATCGTCCAGGCTGGCGAAGCAGCCGTCATTTACCTGCTGTGACCGGCAGGCTTCGTCTAATTCGACCGCTTTAACAAGCAGCCGATCGGCGAAATCGGCTACAGGCGGATCATTGAACGCAATATGCCCGTTCTCCCCGATGCCGAGACAGACGATATCAATAGGAGCTTCATTCAGCAGCGCCGCGTATCTCCGGCACTCCTCTTCAATATTGCCCGTCCGGCCTAGCAGCTCGATCCGTCCGGGATTGACTCTGCTGAACAACCGTTCCTGCAGGTAGTTGCCGAACCGCTGTGGCGCATCTTCCGGCAGGCCGATATATTCATCCATATGAAAAGCGTGTACCCGGGACCAGTCAATCCCCTGTTCCTTCACCAGCCCTTCATACAACTCATTCTGTGACGGAGCCGCTGCAAATACGATACGGACCGGAGTCGTGGACTGCTTCTGCAAGTCTCTGATGCTATGCCCGACCGCTCCTGCGGCCGCTGCTCCCATCTGGCTGCGCTCGTTATAGACGAGAACACGAATACGCTCTACTAAATGCTCCTCTGCCGGAATGAACCTCTCTTCCATGATGAGCCCTCCTCCTTATGGGGGCGGGAAGACCGCCCCCTTTCTGTTACATTCCGCTATTAACCAACAAATAAGGCTTGTTATCCGAATTCTCTGAACTGGCCAGCGTTACAACGATTCCCGATGTATTAGGATCACTCCACTGGAAGGTTGGTGTAAGCCCCGCTGCCGTTGCCGTAAGCACATAAGAAGTTACATCCGCACTGTACCACCCAGCCCCGGTGACCCGGACCGTTCCGAGGTTAGTTCCGCCGCTGACGGGACGTTTATTCCACGTAATGCCGTTCTCGGTCCACTGCGCTCCGGTGTACCCTTTCAGTGCAAGGGTAACCGGAGAAGCCGGGGCAGCAGTGACATACACGTTCATAGTTACGGTCTGCACCGCCGTCCCGGAGAGATTCAGCTCAGCCTTCATGAAGGCGATGCGGTCCCCTCCGCCCTGTCCATTCGGCAGATCGGCAATCTCCAGCACAGGCTCCTGCCCGAAATTAACGGAGGGCTGATGCTCATGGACATAAGCATCCATGGTCACCGGAACCACCGGATCTGCCAGAGCACTTTTCTCGATACGCAGCAGATACAGATCCACGGTTCCATCCTCGTGATAGACTAAGACCGGCACATCAACAGGCTCTGACCCGATCGTAACGGACGCAGCCGTTCCCGATGCCACGGTCATCCCGTTAATCCGTACTGCATCCGTTGCCTTGGCGGTAACCGGGGTGACCTGTAACGAAGATACATTGCTTTTGACTGTTACGGTATAGGCCTTGTCACCCGCCGCGAAAGGCTTGTCCCACTCTCCTACAGATAACGTTAATCCGCTAAGCCCGCCATGCGGCAGCAGCGCCGTGGTGTGAGGCAGGTCATGGGCGCTGGCGTAGTAATAACCGGGAGCCTGAACTCTTCTCGGCTCGAGCCCGGCTTGACGGCCGGTCGGAATCGCCTCCGAGGTGAAGGCTGCCCGTCCATCCGCGCCCGTAACTGCCGCTGCATAACGGCCCGCCGAATACGTGAAGCGGCCTTCTATTGCAGCTCCTGTAAGCACTTCCCCTGTCGCATAGTCACGCACCTTCATCGAAGCTTCCGCAGCGGCTCCAGTGTAGGAGAGCTGCATATCCGTCACAATCATCGGCTTAAGCGCCGTACTGCCGGTGACAGCAGACACTTCACCAGATAACGGGCCGATATTGCCCGCCAGATCGCGGGCAGCCACCCGGTAATAGTAGGTGGTGTCCGGGAGCAGTCCCTTGTCCTGAT
The DNA here is from genome assembly GCF_000517865.1 of Paenibacillus sp. FSL R7-269. NCBI lineage: Bacteria > Bacillati > Bacillota > Bacilli > Caryophanales > Paenibacillaceae > Paenibacillus > Paenibacillus sp. FSL R7-269. Next base: position 107,742 of record NZ_ASPS01000006.1, on the reverse strand, counting down.
AATTCAGGCCCCGGGCAAGTCCGGCGATATCCGCAGAGGTTGGCGTGAAGCCGGAGACCGTGCTGCGGTAGATGATGTAGCGATCTACCTCTAAGTTGTCAGTCGCCATTCCGTAATTCAGCCGGATGCTCTGATACTCACTGGCAACAGCGGTTGGAGTACCCGCAGGTGCAGATGGGGCTTCATGGTCTTCCGGCGCTGTCCAGAATACGCCGCCCGGTCCCCAATACGAAGGCAATGCCCGGTAGGAATCATAGTGATGGACAGCAATTCCGCCGAAGGAGCTGCTTAGCCCGGAAGCTGCATTGACCTTATCCAGCTCGGCTTCCATATGGGTGCGGCCTTCCTCCTGGAAGGTAATCGTCTCCGGGTCGCCGCTGTTTGCGATATCCAGCGTCTCCACTCCGATGACTACAGAATTCGGCTTGCCGATGGCCTCGGCATAGGCCAGCTCACCGGCAGCCCCGGCAATGATGCCTGCGGTTCCGTCTGCGGAATCGCGGTAATCCATGATCGAGATATAATCGGAGATGTCCTGGATATGCTCAGACAGCCATTTCGTTGTGCCGTTCCACTGGATATTCGCTCCCTGCTCGGAAGAATCGTACCATTTGGGTACAGCCGGGCCGAAGGGCAGCCGGATACCGGCTGTATCCCGACGGTCAATCATTTTGCGCAGACCATCCAGGTATTCGTTCTGCAGGAACTTGCTTGGAGCTTTGAAGTCCGGGGAAATATACGGCTCGATGTCCACGTTGATCCCGTCAAACTTCTCATCCTCCTCCGCCGCTAGATTGTAGTTGATAATCTGCTCAATCTCCCGCACGGCATGATGGTGGTAGCGCTCATAAGCGCCCATATAAGCCGGGGAGGTTCCGCCCGCCACAAGGGCATGAACACTTAAGTTCCGCTCATGCGCCCAGCGCATGAAGGAGCGCAGCTCGTCCTCCTGCTCCTCCAGCGCCCGGTATCCGGCATAATTGCCCACAGCCAGATACAGGGTCGTGACCGGCTCTGATCCAAAGGTCGCGGTGTCCGTTACGAAGGACTCCAGCACCTCACGCGAGCCCGGATTCAGCAGCAGCTTATAGCTCTCCGGCTCCCAAATCCACATGGCCCGGTCCTGATCCGGCAGAGGAACCGCAGGCTCATGGGTACCGGCACCGACCTGCGCATAGACGGTCGCACTGTAGCCGTAGCGTCCGGGCGCATTCGCGGCCCGGGCCTCCAGGCTGATCGTGCGGTCAACGATGCCTGCCGTACTCCATGAATATACATATTCCGTGCCGTTATAGGCGGCTTGCTGCCACGGTCCCCGGTTCACCCGGACCTGCACGTCCGAGACCGGCGTAGCCGATTCTGCCTGAACGGTGACCGCCACCTGTCCAGTCACAGCAATCCCTTCGTCCGGACCGGTAATCGTCACTACTGGCGCAACACCTGCGGGGTTGTTGGCCTCAAGGGTTACGGAGGAACTCCACACTCCGTAGCGGGTGGTGGTATCCAGCCCGCGTGCCACCAGCTCCACCTCACCGCTATACCGGGAGGTGTCGAGCGTATAAGACCAGCTGCCGCTGTCATCCCCGTCCGGGTCCTCCAGCAGCGCTTCGAACTGGGCCGTCCCGTTCACATATAACCGGACATCATACAGTCCGGTATAGGTGCCGCTGACCTCCACCGGCCCGCCGGAGGAGACATATCCCCCGGGCGGTTCATCCAGTGTAATGGTGCCTGCGGCCCGGGCTGTGCCCGGGACCGCCACTGCTGAAAGAACCAGAATCAGACCTACCAAGGGTAGAATCCATCCAAACCGTTTACCAGAGCCGTGCAGCCATTGCTTCATAAGCGGCGCCTCCTTATAATGGTCAAGCGAATACCCTGAATGCCTTGCCTGTGCTTCAGCGGTTCTGCCCTGCAATTACTTGCTGCTTAATTGAATATTCTGAACGCGGTCATACGCCTCCTTGTAAGTCGAGAGCAGTTTGTCGACGCCCAGATTATTGATCTCCTCAACATATTTATCCCAGTCCTCCAGCTTGCGGGAGCCGGTCACGAACTTGGCGAAGCTCTCATCGCGGTGCTTCTTGATCGCCTGTCCGGTGATCGAGATGACTTCATTCTCCTTCTCGGTGAAAGCCGGACGCGGCTGCATGTTGGCCGGATCATACTTGACAGCCTCTTCATAAGCATGCTTCAGGTCAGCCGAGAACAGGGACAGATGGGCATTGAAGTCAATCCACGTATACGTTCCGCTGGTCTGAAGTCCCGTCTGCTTCCGCATTTCAATCACATCGGTGAATTCCGGCTTGAACTTGATCGTCTCGCCTTCCTTCACATACGTCTCGCCTTCCACACCCCAGCTGCTGAGCATCCGGCCTTCTTCCGAATAGAAAAAGTCCATATAACTCATGATATCTTCGATATTCTTGGAGGTTGAAGCTACCGTCAGGCCGCCCTCCATGTAATGGAAGTAAGGGTTCAGCTGCTTGCCGCCTTCAAGCCCTGCGGGAGGAGCCATGAACTGCATATTGAATTCCGGATTCTCCTTGCGCATCGCATTATTGAAGAAATCCACCCGGCTGATGTAATCCACGGTTACAAAAGATTTGCCGGTAGAGACCATATCCTGCCACTGCTTGGTCTGCAAGGACAGGAAGTCCGGCGGAATCAGCCCTTCGTCATAGAACTGCTTCCACATGCCGACCATTTCCTTGTAGCTGTCCTCAGTCGGCCCATAGCGCCATTCTTTTGCATCGAAATCGTAGTAAGCCCCTTCGCCTGTCCCATAGTTGACCGTCATATTCGCATTCATCTCATCCGGGATCTGGCCGTAACGGACCGACAGCGGGTAACTGTCCGGGTATTTGGCCTTCAGCGCCTTAAGGGCCGTATGCAGCTCATCATAAGTAGCAGGAGCCTTAATCCCTTCCTTGTCAAAAACATCCTGGCGGTACATCCAGATCATCCGGTTCGTCTCCCCGAAGCCCTGGTTAGGGAACATATACATTTTGCCGTCGGCGGAGAGTGCCGCCTTCGCCTCATCCGGGTACTGCTTCATCCAGGCGGTCAGATTCGGCAGCTTGTCCATGTACTCCATCAGGTCTACGAGTGCCCCCTGCTGGCCGAACTTGTTCGATTCCTTGCGGTTGGGCATGTACATCAGATCCGGCAGCGCATTGGAGGCCACCGCCAGGTTCAGCGCTTCAGCCAGCTTCCCGGAAGGCGTCTGCACCTCCAGGGTGGCGCCGGTCTGGTCCTTGATCCAGCCCCACACCGGCCAGTCCTTGGAATACGGAAAGGTTGGGTTGTTGTCCAGCAGTGCGGTGAAGGTATGTGCCTGCTTCGTTCCCGCAGTGGCGGCTCCAGCTTCTCCGCCCGGTGCAGCCGTGGCAGCAGGTGAGGCATTATTGTTATTGCCCCCGCTGCAGCCGCTCACCAATATTGCCGCTGCCGCGAGGGGCAGCAGTACAGACTTCCATGTGCTCATTCATCATCTCTCCCTTTAGTAGTGGTTATGGTTCAGGGCCGGATCAGCCCTTGACTGCACCGATCATGGCGCCTTTGACAAAATACTTCTGAACAAACGGATATACCGTGAGGATCGGCAGAGTAGAGACCATAATCGTTGCATATTTAAGCGACTCTTCAACCACCTGGTTGTCTCCCCCGATTCCGGTCACATCCCCGGAGCTTGCGCTTCCCGCCAGCACCAGATTGCGGAGCAGCACCTGGAGCGGGAACAGATCCGGGGTGCGCAGATACAGCAGCGGATAGATGAAGTTATTCCACATTCCCACGGCATAAAACAGGGCAATGGTGGCGAACGAAGCCTTCGACAGCGGAATGATAATGCGCATGAATATCCCGATATCATTCAATCCGTCCATTCGCCCGGATTCCTCCAGCTCCTTGGGAATGCCGGAGAAGAAGGTCCGCATCAGAATCAGATTCCAGGTGCTGACCGCGCCCGGCAGGACCATGCCCCACACGGTATCCACCATATCCAGGGAGCGGACCACAAGGAAGGTCGGGATCATCCCGCCGCTGAAGAACATCGTGACGACGATCAGCATGGTGAAGGTCCTGCGCAACGCCATATCGCGGCGGGAGAGCGCATAGGCTCCGGTAGACGTAACCACCAGCGAGATCAGAGTGCCGAGCACGGTGTAGATCAGCGTGTTTTTGTAGGCCGTCCAGATCTTCGGGTCTCCCAGCACCAGCTCGTACATCTTCACATTGAAGCCCTTGGGCCAGAACGAAACCGTGTTCTTGATGACATTGACATCGCTGCTCAGAGACACCGCAAGCATGTGCAGGAACGGGTAGAGCGTAATTATCACAACCATCAGCAGAAAGAACGTGCTGATCACATTAAACCAGGAAATTCTCGGTGATCTCATCACCACACCCCTCCTCTACCATAGACTTGTCTCACTGACACGGCGGCTGATGTAATTGGCGCTATAGATGAAGATCAGGCTGATGATGCCCATGAACAGGTCAATGGAGGCACCGTAGCTGAAGTTCCCCTGCTCCATCCCGACCCGGTACACATACGTGCTGATGATGTCGGCCGTATCGTAGATCGCCGGGTTCTGCATGAGGAACACCTTCTCGAAGCCAATCTCCAGCACCTTGCCGATATTCAGAATCAGCGTGATGACAATCGCCGGTGAGATGCCGGGCAGTGTGACATGCCATATTTTGCGCATCCGGCTGGCCCCGTCCATGTCGGCTGCTTCATAGAGCTGCGGATCGATTGCCGTCAATGCCGCCAGATAGATGATGGTCTCCCAGCCGATATGCTGCCAGATCTCCGACAGAACATAGATCCCCCGGAACATTCCCGGCTCATTCATGAAGTTAATGGGTCCGATTCCGAAGGTGCCGAGCAGATTGTTAATCAGTCCGCCCGTCGGTGACAGGAACATAATAACCATGCTCGCCACAATAACGTTGGAGATGAAGTGCGGCAGGTAGCTGACGGTCTGCACGAATTTTTTGAACGCGGCCTTACGGACTTCATTCAGCAGAATCGCCAGGATCACTGGAGCCGGGAAACCGAACACCAGCTTGTACAGGCCCAGGAGCAGAGTGTTCTTCATCAGCGGCCAAAAGTCAGGATTCTCAAAAAACATCCGGTAATACTTGAACCCCACCCAGTCGCTGGCCCAGATTCCTTTAAACAGATTATAATCCTTAAACGTAATGACGAGGCCGAACATCGGTGCATACCGGAAAATCAGATAGTAGAGCAGGCACGGCAGGAACAGCAGCCATAGCGTTTTGTTATGGTTCCAGGTCCGCAGCAGACGCCCTTGACGCCGGTATGGAGTTTTTTCCTTTCGCAGGTTGTCAGGTACTACACTCGTTTGAGCCATAGGCATTCCCCTCTTGTTCTTAATGATGCAGCTCACTTAATGTCAGCTTACTTCCCCTCTGCTTCCGGGGCTTGTCTCCGAATTATAGCGGCAACCCTTTGGAAAGCGCTATCAGCATGTTATATAACTTTTCTCCCGATCTGCATATTTCCCGGTTAAGGTGTATAAATCGGTAAAAGTGCATATTGTGCGTGTCAGCTTTGGGCCGCTATGATAGGATAAAACGATAACCAAGCGGCTGCACCTGAAGGGGGAATACATATGAAGAGACCGCTTACCAGCCAATTTGCCCTTAGCGGCCTGTTCGTTAAGCTCATGCTCAGCTTCCTGAGTGTCATCCTGCTGCTGGCTTCATTCAATCTGTTCTCTCATCTATATCTTAGCGGGAAGGTCTATCAGGAGGTGGTCCGGCAGAACGAGCAGAGTCTGAAGCAAGCGGTGGACGGGTACGAGAATCACTTCCGGCTGACCCAGAATATGATTCTGGCGCTGACCCAGTCGGATACGTGGACGGCCAATCTGGGCATTCTCAGCCATCTGAAGGAGAATCGGCGTTACGATATTGTCAGCGAGGTGAAGTCCGATCTGATGACGCTGAACGGGAACCCTTTTCTGCATATTGAGAATTTCATTCTGCATTTCAAGGCGGAGGGATATGTGCTTGAGAAAGAGGGGCTGAGTACCGCGGCCGATATGTTCGGCAAGTATTATTACAGCGGGGAATATCCGGCGGACTTCTGGAGCGCTCAGACCATGGACAACCAGTATCTGAAGGTCCTGCCCGCCGCCTCCTTCACAGAGACTACGATGAATTCCTCGCGTCCGCTCGGGCGGCTGATGCCGGTCATGATCAAGGCCATTCCTTATGAAGAGGTCTACGGCATTGTGATGCTGAACCCGCAGCGGCTGGAGCAGGCGTACGGGGATTCCGGGAAGAATCCCTTCTATATAATGGATGCGCAGGACCGTCTGCTCTTCTCCACCGCAGAGACGGAGCTGCCGGCTCTGGAGTATGCCGTTACTGCAAGCTCACATGAGCGGATCGGGGACAACTATTATTTCTATCAAAAAGGGGCGCAGACCGGCTTCACCTACGTCCGGGTCACCGAGGTTGCCGCCATCGCGAGCGGGCTGCGCGGCATGCGGGTGCTGCTCGCCGTTCTGCTCACTGCTGCGGTGCTGGTCAGTCTTCTCTTCTCCCTCCTGTTCAGCTACCGGCTGAACCAGCCGCTCCAGCGCCTGATCGCCGCGTTCGACCGCAAATCGGGCGGCGCTCCCGGCAAGGTGAGCAGCGTTAAGGAGTTCGCCATTATCGGCGACCGCCTAAGCTCGATTATGGAGAACAACCGGTTCATTCAGAACGATCTTGCGAATAAGAACTCGCTGGTCCGCCAGTATGCCTATACCCATAAGGTTAAGAATATTCCGTTGAACGCAAGCCTTGGTGAGCTGGAGGATGCCCTGCATTCCGAGCGCCCGTATGCCTCCATCCTGTTCAAGCTCAGCTTCACCCGCCTGCCGGAGGAGCCTGAGGAGCACACGCTGGCCCTATGGCAGTTGATTCAGCGGCTATTCACCGGGGAGGAATCCGAGAACGTCGCCTTGCAGCCGGAGCAGGATCTGCTCTTGCTGCTGCTCTTCGATCCCGGCCCGCAGAGCGGCATTCTTCAAGTGCTGGGCACGCTGCAGGAGCTGCTGGCAGATGAGCCTTCCCTCTACCTCACGATAGCAGTCAGCCCGGTATATTCAGGGGAAACACCGTTTACGGATGCTTACCATAACTTGTCCGGGTTGCTGAAGGAACGCAGACTGAACGGGGAGACACAGATTATTGTAGAGCCGCGGGCCTCGTCGGCCAAGGCCATTCATCTGAAGGTCACACACGGGGAAGAGCTGCATACCCTGCTGCAGTCCGGCAGCGAGGAAGCGGTGTTCGGCTGGCTGGACCGCCAGCTGGAGCAACTGCAGAATAAGGATGCCGCTGCGGAGGATTTCCGGGCTTTTGCTGCGGGTGTATCAGAACAGACAAGCAAAACAGTCATGAAGCTGAATCTGCCGGAGCTTGAAATAGGGCTGGTTGCGGCTCTGTCCGGTGAGCCGTTCGCCGCCTTCTATTCCTCGCAGCAGTATAGTGAATGGCTCCGGGAGATTGTGACTCCGGTACTTGCGGTGATCCGCAGCGGCGCGGAGACCCGGGACCCGGTCATCAGCTTCGTGCTAGAGTATCTGGACAAGCACTACGGGGAGGACATTAATCTGAACCTTGTCGCCGACAAGCTGAATCTGACCCCCGGCTATCTGTCGAGCATCTTCAAGGAGAAGACCGGCATCAACTTCAGCGAATATCTCAACACCCTGCGGATTGAACAGGCCAAGGCGCTGCTGATGAACATCGACCTGCGAATCCAGGATATCGCACTTCAGGTCGGCTACCAGAATGTGAACTCGTTCATCCGTATGTTCAAGCGTGCCTCCGGCTTAACGCCGGGTGAGTACCGCAAGCGGGCTGCCGGGGATCTGCCGGTACAGGCTCCGGCTTCGGGGGAGGAATTATAGTTCTTTCTGAAAATATAAGAATTCTATGTCTCGCTGAAACGGCACCGATTGTATTCGGATTTCCGCATACATTAGGCCCGCCCGTCTCTTCGATAGCAATTGTATTCACTTTTTCACATACAATCGAGTGTCTTAGAATTACGTGGAGGAATAAACAAGCGTGCCCCAATTACTGGCACGCTTCATGGAACAACGATTACGGGCAAGGATCTTCCCCGCCCATATAAATACGGATGACCGCATCGATATATTGCATAACCTCGGTAGTCGTTCCGTACACCCGCGTAGACTGTCCCTCCTGCTCCCATTGTAAACCCTTCACTATACGTCAGGGTCAAGCTTGAGAGTTATGGGATCACCTATCGTCACCTGATTTTTTAGCAAACAAGTGAAAAAACGTACCTTCATTTACCGCTTTCCGTCGGATTTACCGAAGCAAGTGGACAAAATCCAACTGTTTGCCGCTAAGCGTAACGACCCGCGTGCATGCCCCTACCCATGCATGGAGTTCTAATCTACTTGCTATCAAGTCATATCATCCCGCAGCGCATCAATGATATTCTCCCGCTTGATTGTGCTAACCGAATACAGCATGGTCACGAATACGATCAGGAGCACGCTGAACACACTGATGCCGATGCTGGCCCAGGGGAAGATATAGTCAATCTGGTCCGCGCCGCCAATGAACATCCCCCGGTAGATTAGCCAGGAGAAGACCAGCCCGATGGGAAGCCCGGATATAAGCGCCCTCATGCCATAAAAGGCACATTCGAAATTCATCATCCGCTGGAAATTGCGGTCAGACATCCCGATAGAGCGGAGCATCGCCAGCTCCCGGCGGCGCAGCTTGATGTTCGTCGAGATTGTGTTGAACACATTGGCAATCGCAATCAGCGAGATCATGATAATGAAGGTATAGGCAAACACGTTGATGATGAAAATCGTATTGCGGCTCTCATCCATCATCGCATACACATTATACAGCTTATATTCATCCGTAATTTGTGCACCTTGGATGGTTTTCTCCATCTCCGCTACCGACTGTGCCGGGTGCTTGGAGCGAAAGGTCAGGCCCTTCACTGCCGGCGGACTGTCCGCTGCTTCAAACTTGCCGATGAGTGAATAAGGAGCAATCACCCGGAAGAAGAAGGGCTGATTGGAACCGGGGCTTCCCGTAACCGGCAGCGTATCCGGCGGTACGGTCTCTACGAACGTAACCGATACGTCATGTCCCTGCTCTATCTTCGACCCGTCCTCTGATTTGGGGGTCAGGGTCAGGATAGAGGACGAACTTTTGAACAAATTACAGAACCCGTCAACCTCCTTCAGCCGTTTATCGTCGGCAGGACTCATCAATTTGGCAACGGCGATGAACTTGGCGTCCGGACCCGTATATTCCGCTGCGGGTAAGCCCAGCCCTTCAAGAATCTTCAGATAGGCGCTGTCATCCAGAAACTGCAGGTCGACGGGCAGAGATACCTGCTCATCCGAGCGGACCGGCGAAGGAACAACTGCATTTCCTGATTTTCCATCATTTCCCGCTTTCCCCGCGGCTCCCGAAGCCCCCTCTTCGCCCCAATAAGCATCCGAGAGATCGCTTGCCTGAGCTATCCCGGTCACTTTCATGAGCGTCTGGTAGGAGCTTTCCCAGATCCCGCCTGCGGTTCTGAGCTTGTCGTAGAGCGCCAGCATCTCACTGTCTTTCATAGATTGTGTGGCGAAGCCGATATCATAGGTGGTGAACGCAACTGCCCGCTCCGACATTTGCTTCATATATGTGACAAAAGCGCTGGCCGATATAAACAGCACGACGCTTAACATGAGCGACAGCACAATGCTGCGGTAGCGTTTCTTGTTTCTTTTGAAATTCTTAAGCGCAAGGGTGCCTTCGAGGCCGTAGATACGCTGCGCCCGCCCGGATGTCTTCACGGCCTTGGCTTCAACCTTAACCTCGTTCGACTGGCGGATACTCTCCATCACGGGAGTGCCTGCCGCCTTCCTGGCCGGAATATAGGCTGAGATCAGAATCGTGATCATGCTCAGCGCAGCTGCACAGGCAATGGCTGGAATGGACACCTGCAAGGTTAAAGGGACATGGGAATAGAGGATATTCCCGAAGTTCTTGGATACGACCGTTAGTACAAGTCCCATGCTGCCTATTCCCAAGAGAATGCCAACCGGTATTCCGGCAGCACCAATACACAGACCTTCGAACAACACGGCGTTACGCAGCTGCTTCGCTGTGGCTCCCACCGATGAGAGAATGCCGAACTGTCGTGTGCGCTCATTGAGGGAGATGGTGAAGGCGTTGTAGATCATGAAGATCGAACCGGTTACGATGATAAAAGCTACAATCCCCCCGACCGTGTACAGCAGAGCGGTGAGCAATTCATCGCTTGAGACGCCCATGAAGCGCAGCACATTATCGTTGTAGACGTAAGCATGGCCTGCGGCGGTGCTGTTTGCGTAAGCCTTCACTTCACGCGGGTGCTTCAGGCTAACATACAAGCTGAAGCTGTCCGCCCGTTCTGACGGATTAGCTCTGGTAATCAGGGTATAGCCTGGGGCAGCGGACTCCTCAAAAGCAGGTCTGGCGTAGATTCCTACAACCTTGTAGGTCTGCTCTGCCCGGGGCACCAAAGCTTCTGCGCCTTTCCCAGACTGGTCTCCCGCCAAAAAGACATCATGCTGGTTCAACTGCTGGTTGCCGTACATCCGGTCTCCGACAGCCAGTGTGAGCGTATCGCCCTCAGCGAACTTGATCCCGCCATTCGCCGCCAGATGGGAAGGGACTAGAATTTCTCTGCTGTTATCTGGCATTCGTCCGGAAACCATAGTGACAGGCAAGGTACCCGGGGAAGCTTCATCTTCATTAAAGCCTGCAATAAACAGATAAGGCTTATCCGGGTTCTTCCCGCCACTAAGTGCCGCGTAGCCGATATTCTCGAAGGATGCCGTACTGGATACGGCCTGATCGTGTGCCCGTTCCTGCACGAAGGCGGAATCTACAGCCGGGAACCCGATATGCCAGCCGCCGTATTTGGCGATGGAACCCTGGATCATATAGCTCTGCAAGGACACGGCGAAGGTGGAGACGGCAGTGATCATTGCGGTAGACAGGATGACTCCGATAATCGTTACGATGGTCCGCGTGCGGCTTTTTTTGAGGCTCTGGAGGGTAACCTTGTTGAAAATATTCATGTCCGTACCCGTTCGTCCCGCACAACCCTGCCGTCGGAGATGCCGATAATGCGGTCTGCCTGGAGGGCAATATTCTCGTCATGCGTGACGATGAGCAGGGTCTGCCGGTACTTCTGATTGCTTAATTTCAGCAGATTGATAATCTCATGTCCATTCCGGCTGTCCAGACTGCCCGTGGGTTCATCCGCCAGCATGACCGCCGGGGCATTCATCAATGCGCGTCCTATAGATACACGTTGCTGCTGTCCGCCCGAGAGCTGATTCGGCAGATGCGTTCTCCGGTCAGTCAGCCCCAGTAGCTCAAGCAAGTCGTTCAGCCGTTCCTCGTTGACCTTGCGTTTGTCCATCAGGATCGGCAAGGTGATGTTCTCCACCACATCCAGCGTAGGAATCAGGTTGTGGAACTGGTAGATCAGCCCGACCTGCCGCCTGCGAAAAATAGCCAGCTTGTCATTGCTCTGGGCATACACATCCTGTCCGTCCAAATAGACGTTGCCGCTTGTCGGCACATCGACACCGCCGATGATATGAAGCAAAGTGGATTTGCCGGAGCCGGAGGAGCCAATGATCGCCGTGAACTCCCCCTTCTCAATCGTCAGCGACACCTCGTCCAGCGCCGTAACCCGATTGTCTCCTTTCCCGTAGATCTTACTCAGCTTCTCAATTCTCAAAAACTCCATACTGCAATTCTCCCTTCACCTGATTTATCCCTATCATAGAGCCGCAAGCTTACATCTCTGTGACTTTCAGGTGAGAGATCTGTCACTTAGGGAAACGAAGCCTGAAGAGCGCACCGCCCTGCGGGTGATTATGTGCGGTAACGCTCCCTCCCTGCCGGGTGATAATCAGCTTGCAGAGCGCAAGGCCGATTCCGTAGCCGGTATGGTTAGGGCTGCTGCCGCGATAGTACCGGTCGAACAGCCGGGGGATTTCTTCCTTGCTAAAGCCCGGGCCGTTGTCATGCACCGTAAGCTCGGTGTACAGCGGATTGTCTGAGCAGATCAGCTCAATCTTCCCGTTCTCTCCTGCACTTTCCAGGCAATTCTTCAGGATATTCTGGATCGCTTCCGGGAGCCAGGCCGAATCGCCTTGGATCACTGCTCCAGCAGGGCAATCTATCCGTAAGTCTACATTGCGCAGCTCCATCTGGATTAGGAACGGACGAACAGCGGTGCGGAGCAGGCCGTTAACGGCGATAGGCCCGCTTTGAAATACAACAATGCCCGCATCCAAACGGGATAACTTAAGCAAGGAGGTAATCAGCCAATCCATCTGCATCAGCAGCTCCTCGGTCTCCCGTATAAAAGCTTTCCGCTCCTCTTCCGCAGGACTATTCGCAAGCAGCGTCATAATCAGGTTCACTGAGGTAAGCGGGGTGCGGAGCTGGTGGGCGATGTCAGCCAGTGAATCGGCAAGATGCCCCTTTTCCTTGATCAGCTCGCGGTTCTGATCCCGGATGCGCTGCGTCATTTTGGTAATCTCGCTATGTAAAATGGATAACTCGCCTTCTTCCGCATCAGCGATGAACAGATGGTCCGCATTATGCAGCACCCGGTCAATCTGATTAGAGATGCGCGCAATGCTCTTGTACCGGGCCCTGGTGAACAGCAAAAATGCTGTGCCGAAGGCAACAGCACAACCAGTGGCAAGGAACCCCGCTGCCGTATGTAAGGTGAACCCGATGGTAATCGCAACAGCAGACATGATGATATACAACAGGCTGAAGTGCCGGATCTCTTTATTCCGCAGCATCGCTGCACCCCAGCCGATATCCTGTTCCCCGCACCGTCAGAATGATCTGCGGACTTGCCGGATCACTCTCGATCTTCTCCCGCAAGCGCTTGATATAGACAGTTAGCGTGTTGTCATTAACAAATTCGCCCGCTGCGTCCCATAATTCGTCGAGCAGCCTGCTTCGCGTAATAATATTCCCGGGGTTGTTCACAAACACCAGCAACAGGCGGTATTCCAGAGCTGAGAGGTAGACCTCCTTGCCCTGCCGGGTTACAACACCGCTTGCCGGATCTAAATGAAGCCCGCCGATGTCAAAAGCAGACCCGGTCCGTCTGCTCTTCCGCAACGCCGTTCCAATCCGCGCAATCAGTTCACGCGGGCGAAACGGCTTGGTAATATAGTCATCCGCCCCCATGTTCAGCCCGGTAACCACACTTGCCTCATCCCCGGAGGCCGTCAGGAAGATGACAGGCACCTCCCTTGTGGCCTTGATCTCCGTGTACACCGTAAAGCCGTTCCCGTCAGGCAAAGCAATATCGATCAGTGCCAGGTCAAACGGATTTCCGCCAAGCATGGCCACAGCCTCACTCCGCGTAGCGGCATGGGTAACTGTGAAGCCTTCTGAGCGGAGCAGCAGCACGAGATTTCTGGCTATGGCCTGATCATCCTCAACCAGTAATATTTGCGGCATTCTTCAGGGCCTCCATTTTTTTAGTCTGCTTCCTATTTATTGTGCAGCCTGTGCCTGATCCGGCGCCTTGTGCTTCATAATCGGCAGCATCATGAGTGCACCCAGAAGGAACAGAATTCCGGCTCCACTGTAGATGGTACTAAGCGGAAAGGCGCTCTTCAGCGCACCCGCCAGCGACATAGACACCACCATCATCCCGACGAACATCGGATTCAGCACCCCGTTGACCCGGCCGACAATCGAGCTATTAGACCATCTCAGAATCATCGTGCTGATCCCGATATGAATGCAAGGGAACATCAGCCCGTTCAGGAACTGGATCGTGAGCGTAAGCGGAACGCTTGTTGAGAACCCGACGATGGTGGTGCATACGGCACCTGCCAGCATCCCCATGGCGAGCAGCAGCTGGGGCGGAACTTTTTTGGCGAAGGCGGCCACCAGCCCTCCCCCGATCAGCATGGCTGCACCGTTAACCATAAGCATGTACTGGAGGAACTCCTTGCTTCGGCCCAGCCGCTCGGTGACGATGAACAGATTCAGTGCCTGGGCTGCGCCCACGGCAAGTCCCGCCAACACAAACGCAAGTCCGAGCATCCGCAGCACCTGACTCTGCCAGACATACCGGAAGCCCTCGGTGAAGTCCTTACGGAATTGCCCCTTCGCGGTAACTGTCCCTGCTTCCATATGATCCTCCGGCAGACGAATAAGCACAAGTGCTGACAGCAGAAAAGCCACGCCCATTACAGCGATGGAGATCTCAAGGCCGAAGGTGCTGTATACGAAAGTGCCTAACATTGGTCCGAGGACCATGAAGATAGCCATCAGTGATTGGAAGAGCGCCATCCCCTGCTGCAGCTGTTCCTCCGCCACATGGAATTTAAATAACCGCATGCTTGAAGGCTGTGAGAACTGCGACAGAATGGCCGAGATGAACGCGACCAGATACACCGATTCCCAAGAACCGAAGTGAATACTGAGCAGAACGGCGAATACCGATACCGCAGACAGGGAATCACACCAGATCATCGTCCGCTTCGGGCGCCACCGGTCCGCAAAAGTCCCTCCAATGAAGGAAAAAACAAAGATAGGCGCAAATTCAGCAACGCTGATCAGCGAAATGGCGTAGGGATCATTGTTGGTCCTCTCCGCAACATACAGCAAAATAGCAAAATTACGTACCCAGATCCCGATCTGCAGCAGCACGCTGGATAACAGAATCGTCTGGAGGAACTTGTTACGGAACAGGCTCGGTGGATTTGCGCTTTGGTCATACCGATTCAATCGTTTAACCCCCTATTGATTCATAAAATACGCTCAGCTACTTAAGTCCGGGTTCTCCTTTCACTGTCTATATTATACGGAGCGGACCGCGATCTTTAAAGCTATAAATGCGGGGACGGAGTGTCAATTCACCCCGAAATATTCCTTCAGCCCCGCTACGAGTGCTGCCGCTACCCGGTTCTGGAAATCATCGGAGAACAGGGCGGCTTCTTCGGCAGCATTGGACAAGAAGCCTACCTCAAGCAGCGTAGCTGGCATGTTGGAATATTTCAGTACGATATATTTGTTATATTTAACCTTGCGGTCTGTGAAGCCGGTTGCCCCCAGCAGGTGCTTGTGCATGATATCGGCAAAAGCTCTACTCTCTTGACTGTAATAATAGGATTCGGTGCCGCGCACCTCAGGCCGTCCTTCTACCGAATTGGCATGGATGGATACAAAGGCATCCGCCTGAAGCTCATTGGCCATCTCTGCCCGTCTTTTATTGGCCGGATAGGTATCATCGCGGCGTGTCATTACCACCTGGAAGGCCGGATCCTTCAGCAGCAGGGCTTCCACCTTGAGAGCCAGGCTCAGATTAAAGTCCTTCTCCAGCGTCTTGGTGATTCCGATCGTACCGGGGTCCGCAGCACCATGTCCGGCATCAATAACAATAATCTTCTTGCCATTGCCAGGTTGAACCGGCTGTACAGGAAGAGGCTCCGGTGAAAGAGTGTTCAAGTCAACGACCAGGAGTCTGTAGGCTGCGTCCTCCTCTATGTAAGTGGTGTAACGTGAAACTGCAGTCAAAAACAGGGTGACCCGTACCGTGGAAGCGTCTGTCCCTGACAGCTCGTAAGCCATCCTGCTGACACCCGGGACTCCAGTAATCGCCTGCTCCCCTGATAGAGTACTGCTATCCCACAAGACGGTTTGTAAGAAATCTGCGGAGAATGACGTTAAGGGAAGCTCCACCACGATCTGCAGTGGTTCGTTTCCGGTATGTACGGATGGCTGGACATCGCCGGTAAAAGCAAGCATCAGGCGGTTATCGCTGAAGCTGAGCCCGCTCAGCGTTGAAGTCCCCGTTGCGATGACGGGCAGGGCCGCCGGAGGAGCTGTGCCTTCAGGATTTGCCGGGGCAGCGATCACTGCCGGATCTGTAGCAGGCCCGGAATCCGGCTGCACTGCTGGAGGTCCCGCTGAAGTTAAGCCCACCACCTTGCGGCTGTTGTCCCAGCTCACCTGGACGCCCATGGCTTCGCTGATGAATCTTAACGGGACAAGCGTGGTTCCGCTATGGTTGCGGGGCGCTGTGGACAGCGAATGGGAGGTTCCATCGATCAAAGCCTCCTTGTGGCCAATGGTTAGTTCAACGCTGCCGGATTCCTTCGGAATGGTTACGGTTCCAGCCTGTTGATTCCAGATGACCCCCATCCCCATATTCTCTGCAATGATCCGCAGGGGAACCATTACACTGCCGTTAATAATTTCAACCTTGTCTTTTTTTTGCATAGGGATTGCCTGACCGTCCAATACTATCGTGGGGCTTGTCTTCGCAGCGGCTTTGGCCTGACCGCTGAGCGGGAAGCACAAGAATAGCGCTGCCAGCAGGAGGAACCAATTACATTTTTTCATGCGTGCATCTCATCCATTTCATCTGATAGTAGAATTGCTGATTCTTAAATTAGACTCCAATAATTGGAATTGGTTGCGGAATTGAACATTTACAATTGGGTAAACACAAAAATGCGGCGCCCCGTGGGGTACCGCATAATAATATTCTATACTCTTTATTGGACTTGCTTTAATTGAACGGTCTTCATATATTCCTTGAATTCCTCGGCGATTTCTTTGTACTTCGTATGGTGCAGGTAGTGGGAGCCTACCATTGGGATCAATTTACCCTGTGAAGACTGCTTCGCCTGCTCCTCATGCAACGGAATCCACTGCTTGTTGTGTTCGTTATTGGATTGCGCGAACAACAGCACCGGCAAATCCTGCGGGTAGGTCAGCTTTGAGCCGTTTTTGAAATTGGAACCAAGGTGGCTAAGCTCATTCATCAGCGTTGAATTACTGCCGTGCACGGCAGAGATGAATTTCATCTGTTCTTTGGTATGCTCATCATAGTCAAGCGATTTAAACGAATCTCCGCTGAGCTTCGTTAGCAGCCGCATCACACCTGAATCTTTAGCAAACTTCATCGCTCCGAGAGGCAATTTGACATCCATGCCAGGCTGGTTGGGAACACTACTGTCAATCCCTACAAAAGCTTCAACTTCATTCGGGTATGCATTCACATAAGACACGGCATAAAGTCCCGTGATGGAGTGGCCCATCAGGATGTAACGCTTCAGACCGAGTTGCTGCACCGCTTCATGAATTTCGCTGATGATATTCTCTGTCGTTCTTTCTTTGTCCGTTTCATCACTGAGACCGTAACCGAAAGGTTCAATTGCCACGACTTTGTAGGAAGGTGACAGTTCATCAATCAGCGGCTTAAAGTCCAGTACAGGCGACGGGGTCCCTTGCCCCGGCAGGAGAACGATAGTTTGCTCCCCGCTGCCTTGAATAGACACATTCATCTTTTTGCCCTCTACATTTACGTACTGCCCGTACGTTTCAATCTTCTTCTTATCGCTTCCGTTACTGATTACATTGACAACATACGTGATGCCTATGAGCAATACCAGTGCTGCGACAATGCCCCCGAGTATTTTCAACCATAAGTACCGCTTCTTGCGGCCCTTAGTCTCAGTGTTATTCTTTCCGGCCATCTCTGCCATGTCCATCTTCTCCTGTCTATGTCTCTGTTGATCCACCTTAGCGGTATATGTAGAGTCTACTTGAGCAAGATGTCCTCAACATGACGGCATTATGAACGGAGTATGAACACGGCTTCGTTGATTCAATCCATCCCGGTAATTGACCAGTTATGATCGACCTCCGGTACGATCGTCTGGCGCTCCCGGATGTAATGAACCAGCAACTCGCGGACGCTGCAGTCCGACTCCCAGTGCTTGACAGCGCTGACTAGTCCCGAAGCCTTCAACAGGCTGCTATAGCGGTAATTGTTGACGGCAAGCTGTAGCTCGTCCGTATCGGCAAGCGGTCTGTCCCGGTAGGCCAGATGGATGATCCGCTGGCCTACCGGCTGCGAGATGTCGATCTGATAATTAATCCCGGCGAACATATCGTATAGGTAGCTCGGCACCTCAGGATCGGCAGTAATATTCGTGTCCCCAGGTTGCCACTGCCGGAAATGGGCTGCCGAAGCTTCCATATAAGCTTTCAGCTCCTTGCCGGTGACAGTAACGACATACAGCACATTGTCAAAAGGGTAAATGCGGTAGACATCTGCATACGTCAGCGGTCCCTGCTTCAGATCCGCGTTGTCGTTGAACAGGCTAGTAGCGGCAACATCCGCTCCGCTGGCCTCCAACATGGCCCGCTGGATCAAGGTAATGACGGCCGTATCCTGCACTCGTCCTGCCGGAAGGCCGGCAGTCTCTTCGGGCTGGAAATCGGCGGCTGCATAGCCCAGAATGCCGCCCTCCCCTTCTATGGAAGAGCCACCACCGCCATCGGCGATGAACCGGAGGGTCTCTTCATGCGCCCCGGCAACCATACTGCGCAGTTCCGGGTCCGGCTCCCAGCCGCTCATATCTACCACCGTGACCTCCCGGCTAACGACCTTGGGCTGTCCGCCATCAACCTCAACCGTCAGGTCGAAGCGTACCACTTCCCGCCCCCGTTCCCGGGGCCCTCCAATGACGGTATTTCCTATACGCTGGTTCACGGTAATATGCATATGGCCGACCAGCAGCACATCTGCTTCAGGAACAAGCTCCGCAATCCGTCCGGCGGCATCCGAGCCGCCCTCTTCATCGAATTCTGCGACCATACCCGCATGGGCGCTGATCACAATCAGGTCCGCCTTCCCTTCCGCACGGAGAGAAGCCGCTATCGCCTGCGCGGTCTCGGCCATATGACCGAATCTTAGGCCCTCAACCTTGCCTCCGTCCCAGCGCGGAACGTTGGGGTTCGTCAGACCGATAACCGCAATCCTGATGCCGTGCTGTTCTAAGATCACATATGGGTCTGCAAAGGGTCTGCCTTCCGTGTCCCAGACATTGGCAGCAAGCACCGGGAAGCTCAGCTCCTGCCGGATTCGCTCTATCAGGCCAAGGCCGAAGTTGAATTCATGGTTGCCCAGGGTCAGCGCAGCATAGCCCATGGCATTAAGTGCTGACGCAACCGGATGCCTGTCCTCCGGCCGCTTATTGTAGACATCGTCAGTCAGCATATTTCCCTGGAAGACGTCACCGTTATCGATCAGCAGAATCTCCGTTCCGCTCTCTCTAAGTTCGCGGACATAAGCGGCTACTCTGGCGAGTCCGTCATTTACGGTATCGAGTCCGTCTTCATAACGGTAGCCCCACAGATTGCCGTGAACATCCGAGGTAGCGATAATCACAATCTTGCGCAGGTTACGGCTTGCTGCCGGTTCCATCATCTCATTCACCCTTCTTCGTCTCTTATTTCAGAATTGCGCCTGCGGTGAAGCTCTTCTCCATCTGGTCGCTGAACAGCACATAAGCAAGCAGAATCGGCAGCGTAGAGATTACCATTGCTGCGGCCAGCGGTCCCCAGCTAATGCTGTACTGGCCGCTGAAGTTCATCAGCCCGAGCGGCAGCGTCCGCAGCGATTCCTTCTGGATGAAGGTTGCCGCCATCAGCAGCTCATTCCACACGGCGAGGAACACGAAGATTGCAACCGAGGCCAGCGGCGGCTTCAGCAGCGGCAGCACGACCTTGAAGAAGGACTTCACTACCCCGCAGCCGTCAATGAACGCTGCCTCCTCCAGCTCCTTCGGCATGCTCCGCAGGAATGCTGACAGCATATAGACGCCAATCGGCAGATTTACAGCAATGTAAGGCAGGATAATCGACAGCCGGGAGCTGAGAAGGCCGAGATTCTTCAGGATCATGAACAGCGGAATCAGCGTAGCATGAATCGGCACCATGACCCCCATGAGCAGAATGAACAGAATGAGTCCGTTATATTTGAATCTCATCCGTGTCAGCGCGTAAGCCATCATCGAAGCGAACAGCAGCACGCACAAGAGGGTAATCAGCGTAACTGACACACTGTTGAAGAAGTATTGATTCACCTTGGCGCTTACCCAGGCCTCTGAGAAATTGCTAAACCGCCATTCTGTGGGGAGCGCCCAGACCACTCCGCCGATAATCTCCGAATTATCCTTAAACGCACTTACCACAAGCCAGTATAGCGGGAACAACTGGAGGACGGCAATGAGGATCATCAACAGATAGATGCCTGTATTTTTCGTAGTCTTCAGCATGTCCGGTCCTCCTTAATATTCAATTTTTTCACGGGTCAGCACTTTGTTGAGTACCCAGGCGATGATCAGACACTCCAGCACCATGAACACGGCAAGCGCACTGCCGTAGCCGAAGTTCTGCTTCAGGAACGCTTCCTGGAACATTTTCAGGGCAATCATTGTCGTGGAATGCAGCGGTCCGCCGTTAGTCATCACATACACACTCTCAAAGGTCTTGAGCGCGTAAATCACGTTCAGCACGACGCAGATCCGCAGCACATCAGACAATAACGGAAGCGTGATATAACGGACTGCCTTCCAGCCGACAGCGCCGTCCAGCTTCGCGGCCTCATAGTACTGCTCCGAGATGCCTTGAATACCGGCGAACAGGATCAGCATATTATAGCCTACATAATGCCAGGTTGTTACGATCAGGACTGATAAGAGAGCTGTCTTGGTATCTCCAAGCCAGGCCTGCGCCCAGCTGCCGAGGTGAGCAGCTTCCAGCAGTGTGTTCAGCATCCCGATGTTCGGATCGTAGATTTTGACCCACAGCAGACTGACCATCGTCGTTGACATGACCACCGGGAAAAAGTAAATATTGCGGAACCATTTGCGTCCCTTCATTTTGCGGGAGACCAGCAGGGCCAGGCCGAACGAGAGCGGAAGCTGGACGAACACGCCTGTCAGCAGGAAGGCCACACTGTTCCATACCGCCTTCCAGAAGCTTTTATCCGCGGTGAACATCTTGGTGTAATTGTCCAGGCCCACGAAGGCCATAGGGTTAATCCCGTCCCACTCCTGGAAGCTGTAATACGCCGTCATGAGGATCGGCACGAAATAGAAGACCAGAAATACGGTTAAGCCGGGCACTAGAAACAAAGCGATTAATTTCTTATCCGAGAGCGCTCTTTCCATCACTATCCACCTATCAGAGTGCAGAAAAGCGATGCGGTCCAAGAGACTGCATCGCCTTTCCCCTATTATATTTGTAAAGCGTGTCTTACTCTGCCGAACGAAGCAATGTTTCCAGCTGGGCCGTGTATTCCTCAGGCGTCAGATTGCCGCCATAGAGCTGCTGCGTCATATCACGGTATTCCTGACCTGTATCTGCCGACAGCAGGCCGAACCACATCGCCTGGGTTTTTGCTGTTTTGCTGATATCGGAAGCATAAGCGGAGAGCTGCTCATTCTGCGACTCCGACTTCACTTCGCTTGATGCATAGCCCGGCAGGCCTTTGCGTACGAACTCATCATTGAGCTTAAGGGACAGCTTGATGGCGAATTCCTTGGCTTTGTCAAGGTGCTTGGAACTGTTGTTCACGAACAAGGAGTAAGGCGCCGCCGAGTTCTGGAAGCCGATCGTCGCACTGTAGACATCTTCTGCACCAGTCTTCGGGAATGCGATATATCCGAGATTATCGCCCATGGCCTTCGACAGCGCGCCGAAGTTGAAGCTGCCATCAATCCAGATCAGAGCCTTATCGTTCTTGAACAGCTCCTGGGCATCCAGGTAAGCCGAGCCGAGGAAGCCCTTCTGGAAGGCATTACTGCTAACCAGAGTGGCTATCTGCTTCGCTGCATCTACAAATGGAGCATCCGTAAACTTCGCTTCGCCTTTAATCGCATTATCGAAGGCGTTAACGTCCTGACGCGCTACGAGCAGATTGTACAGCAGATCGCCCTGCCATCTTTCTTTGCCGCCGAGGGCGATAGGGATGATCCCTTTATCATCGGCCTTGGTTACAAGCGCCTGAAGATCGTCCCAGGTTGCCGGAGGCGTAGCGCCCAGATCGCTCATCAGCTTTTTGTTATAGTAGAAGACCAAGGTTGTACTGATGTTGGAAGGAACGGAATAGATATTGCCGTCTTCCTCCTTCACCAGCTGGTTGTCCAGAAATTTCGCGCCAAGTCCCGTGGAATCCAGGGTGTCGTTCAGTGGGGCTACCGTTTTCGATTGCAGCACTGGTGTCCGGTAGGACTTCCCGGCATGCTGCTGGAAGACATCCGGAAGCTCATTGGCAGCCAGCGCAACACTGATTTTGGTCTTGTAGGTCTCATCCTGTATGTACTCATAATTCAAATCCACGCCGACTTCCGCTGCGGTAGCCTCGGCAGCAGCCTGATACATCGGATCTGCATCGAACATCCATAAGGAGACAGATTCCTTGCCTTCCGCCGCTTTTGCATCCTGTTTCTGAGTTGCCCCTTCGTTACCATTGGCTCCTCCGCAAGCACTAAGCACTATACTGCTAAGTGCGATGGATGCTGCAACTACCCCAAGCTTTTTTCCGAACATTTGTGTTGGACCACCTTTCAATATTTCGGGATTTGACTTACAGGTATCATCTTAACAAGTGAACCGCCGTGTACGAATGGAGATATATTGGTTCTAACAGTAAAATTTTTAGGTATGTCAGATTACTTTACACTCAATTTACGGGGCGTTCCCATGTTTACGGCAGCTTTACACAGGGTTGACTTTAACCGACAGAAAAGCAATCAGGAACAAAATTACCCAGCGGGTGAAGGATGCGGGTGCCTTCTCTGACCAGCCGCTTGTAAGGAGCAGTATTGTTGCACTTCTTGCAGGATTTCTCTATAAATGTTACGGGGTTGAAGTACAATGTTGCATTTTTTGCACAAATTTCGGTGGTTAGAGCGACTTAACGTTGGATTTGTTGCATTTCATGCAGGATTTCGGTATACGTCGCTTCTATTGAGCAGTATTGTTGCACTTCTTGCAGCATTCCTCTATAAATGTTACTGGCTGTGAAGAATGAGGACCACCTCCCGGCGTAGCAGCACCCCTTGTGTTCGGTTTTTTGATTACATTCGCGTACAAACCTATTCGCAGACGGGTAAATCATAATTTCTTAACATAGAAAAGCCCGGCTGCAAAACACCGGGCCCTGCCTACAGTTGCTCTTTATGTATCTAAATAGGAGCCGTTGTATACGGTATTAGGGGTCATTCCGTAACGTTTTTTGAAGCATTTGCTGAAATAGAACGGGTCCTTATAGCCCACCTGCCGGGCTATCGTCGCAATCTTGGGTGCCGGGGCTTCCTCCTCGGAGGTCCCCTGGCTAAGCAGCTTCATGGCTTCGCCAAGACGGACGTTCGTCACATATTCCACAAACGACTCGCCGGTCTCCTTCTTGAACGCATGGCTTAAATAGCTAGGGTTCACAAACAGGGCGCTGGCCGTACTCTGGAGTGACAACGTATCCTCGGCATAATGTGCCGTCACATAGGCGATGGTCTTGCCGATTAAGGCGGTGCTGCTGCTCTGCCGCTTCTGCGCACGGGTATCGCCTGCCTGCGGCGCCTGCACATCCCCGGCTTTGATTCTGAGCCGGTTGATATAGCGCTCTGCCTCCCACTTCTCTGTCAGCTGCGTCCGGATCGTGCGGAGAGCTTGTTCGACAGCATCCTCATCGACGGGCTTCAGCAGATAATGGTCCGCTCCAAGCGAGATGGCCTGCTGTGCATAAGAGAAATTATCGTAGCTGGTGATGAAAATCAGCTTAGCCGCCGAATTCAGCTTACGGACTTCCCCGATGAATTCAAGCCCGTTCATATTTGGCATCTCAATATCCGTAATGATGAGATCGATATGCTGCTCCCCGATGATCTGCAAGGCGGCCGAGCCGTCATCGGCTTCTGCGGCCACCTCGAACCCGGCGGCTTCCCAATCCACCAGACGGATCAGCAGCTGCCTGAAATAATACTCGTCATCCACAATCAGGACGCGGGCTACCGGTGCTGTGTTCATAGTCTGAGCGTCCCCTCTTCCTGTTCGTTCGTCTGCTTAAGCAGCGGCAAGCGCAGCTTCACTTCTACGCCCCGGCCCGGCTCAGAGGTTAGCAGGATTCCATAAGCCGCTCCGAACCGCAGGCGGATACGGTCCTGAATATTCCGGAGTCCGAAGCTGTATCTCTCCGCGCTGTCATGCTCCGACCAGATCAGCCGCTGCTGCTCTTCGCTCATGCCTTTGCCGTTGTCACGGACGGTGAAGCACAGCAGATTCTGTCCGTCCGTGCTTTCCGCTGCGCAGGTAATTTCACACCAGCCGCCGTCCGCCATTCCTCTAATGCCATGGTGTATCGCATTCTCAACCAGCGGCTGAAGCAGCATGGTCGGCACCAGGCAGGCTTCCAGTCCCGGCCCGAACGATATCCGGTAGTTCAGCTTAGGGAATCGGATCTGCTGAATATAGAGGTAGCTCTCCAGATGCTTCTGCTCCTGGGCCACCGTTATCAGCTCCTGTCCGTTGCTAAGCGATATCCGGTAGAACTCACCCAGCACCTTCAGCATCTTACTGATGTCCTTCGCCCCCGACATCACAGCCATCGCACGGATCGTGTCCAGTGTATTGTACAGGAAATGAGGCTTGATCTGCGAATAGAGCAGCCGCAGCTCCAGCATCCTTTTGGTCTGCTCTTCCGTCTCCACCTGGACCATCAGGCGCTGGATGCGCTCCACCATTTCATTGAAGGTAGCTCCCAGCCGGCCGACCTCGTCCTCGGAATCGGCGGCCGCGCGCCGCTCCAGATTCCCGCTGCCCACCTCGACTATCACCTCGCTAAGCTGGCTGAGCGGCCGGGTCAGCCGGCGGGCGAACAGAATAGACAGAAGCACTGCTGACAGGATGCTGATCAGGCCGAACCCGGCCAGCAGCAGGGCTATTTTCCAGTACCCGTAGGTTAGCTCTGATATCGTCACCAGCTGGACGATCTTCCAGTCATAGGGAGCGAGACTCTGCATGGATACTAAATAACGGTCTCCGGCGACCTCCTGGGTCCGGGTCCCTTGTGAGACTGACTTGACCCAATCCGTAAGGGATGCCTCCGCGACCGGCTGGTTCACCCTTGAGGCTTCATTCGCAGAGATGATTCTTCCGTTCCGGTTAATGACCAGCGTAGCGCTCTCCGGGTTCTGTTCATTATGATAGAGGCGGGCAAGTGTCCGCTCGTCAATGTTGACATAGATATAGCCCAGCGGGGTACCCTTCTCCATGCTCTTAATGACCCTGCCCACACTGATCATATTCTTGTGCTTCATCCCGGACAGAAAGGCAGGCGTAAGCGAATCCGCCCAGACCGCCCCGCCTCTGGCTGCATCAATCTCCGCCCGGGGATAGATTCCAAGACTCTCCCGGGTCACTCCGGTCAGATTGGAGGTGTAATAAAGGTTGCCGTTCAAGGATTCAATAATAACAGAATCAATATTCGGTTCGGTCACCAGCATCGCAGCCAGTGTATTGTAGATCGACTTCAGTGCAGCCACATCATTGCCGTCACCGGTATCTCTGCTGAGCAGCTTCTGGGTGTCCTGATTGATCAGCACGAACTTCGTGAAATTCTGGACCGACTGGAACACCGTCTCCATCGACTGTTTGACCAGCCTCACTTCCTGCTGTGAGCTTGCCGTGGTTCTCTCCAGGGTCTGATTGAAGACAATCCGCTGAATGCTGACCATGAAGATCACCAGTGCCAGCAGGACAATCAGGAGGTTGCTTAGCAGAATCTTCCGCCGCAGCGGCATACTGCCGCTGAACAAAAAGGGCAGATCCGCCCTTAGCCTCTTCAAGAGGGATGGATATGGCATGAACCGCTTCATCGTTCCCTCCGTTACATGTATGGTTGTACATGTATTATACACAAATTACAACAACAGAAAAGCAGCGTCTCCCCATAACTTAGAGAAACCGCTGCTTGCGGGGAGTTGCGGGTAATCAGATAGAGGACCGAATAGCCCAGTTGCTTCCGGGCAGCATAATGCTCACCTCTCCGCAGCCTTTGCAGTGTTAGCAAGGCTTTCAGGCAACAGCCCCTGCAAAGCTTGCAGCAGCCGGGATTCCGTAGCATCGGTCATGGCTTTGGCCGGAAGCACAAGGGTATATACATATTCATTGCGGAGGACAGATACCGCCTTGAATTGCGGGAAATTCTTGAACTGGCTAATGATCCCCTGCCCGCTCCGGCTGCACTGTTTGATTTCGAACAGCTCGGTAGGAACGGTGAACCCGGTCTGAATCACCTTGGACATCGCTTCCTTAGCTGTCCAGAGTAAGGTCAGAAAGAGCGGCGTTGCAAGCAGGGTACCCGGCTCATTGTTCAGTTCTTCCTCCTGACTGCTGGTGATTCTTCTGATGGCCTCCACGGCCTTCTCGTCCACAAGCTCCATATCAACGCCTGCCAGTAGACGCGAATCATAATCCACCGCTGCTCCCAGCGTATCGCAATGGGTAATGCTCACCCGGCGGGTGCTTCCCGCTACAAGCGGCTGGCACAGAATGCCGTGTTCGATCTGAATCCCGGCCAGATCCTCCTGCTCACCAGCCACGGCCATTTTGGCTGCCAGCTTACCCAGCAAATAGCTATTGCGTCTTCTGGGATAATGGAAGCCGTAATACTTCTTCTTCTCCTCCGCGCTGAGATAATCGAGTGGCCCCCCCTCCGGCGGCAACGAAACCAGACTCAGCTTCAGCGGGTAACATCCCTCCTCTCCTTCCAGCTCCAGTTGAATTCGTCTCACGGTCTCGGAGAGGAACACATGGTATGACTTTGGCAAGCTAGTAAATTGCATCTTTAGTCCCCCTTAAGGTATCATTCACAATCTCATTCAGCTTCTTCAGCTCGCTGGCCATCGGCGTAATCACTGAGCGGACCTTATGGGCCAGCGGCTTGCCGAGAATATACTTGCTGAAGTTCTCCAGTGTACCCGACGGGCTCAGATCGAGCAGCAGCCGCGGTCCGCCGGCAGTCAGACCTTCCAGTGCCGTGCGGAAATTCATTGGCTTCCTCACCACATCCCACAGGAAGGATTCATCCACCGTCTGCACCTTCCCCCCGGTCATGGCCGATACCAGTGTCACTCCCCGAGCAGGCTTCTTGTAATCGAACTTTTGCATATATGTACGGTAAGGCTTTTCCAGTTCATCGATGAATGCGGAATGAAAGGCGTAGTTCACAGGCAGCTTCAGGCTGGCTACGCCCTGTTCTCTGAGGAACTGCTGGATTTCGGCGGTATGCCCGCTTCTGCAAGCGATGGTGAAGTGACTGTCGAAGTTAACTGCGATCAGCTCGGAGCGGGTGTGAAGCTTCGCGTTCCAGTGATAGAGCTGCACATGATCTAGAACAGCAATCATCGCGCCGTTGTCGCAGGTATCCTCGAGTAGCCGTACTTGCGTAACAATCAGCTCCAGCACCTGTTCAGGCGTCAGTACCTTGGCCACCGCCAATGCCACATACTCCCCGAGACTGACTCCCAGCGTGCAGCGCGGGGTTATTCCCTCAGCTTCCAGAGTCTCCGCCAATGCGTATTGCACCATGAAGATTGCAGGGTGGGAATAGACAATATTTTCGAAGCTGGCGCCCTTACCTCGTGAGTTCTGATACAGTTCTTCGATCACGCTCTTGCCGGTCAGCTGATGAACAATCCGGTCCAGGCGTTCCATCGATTGCCGGAATACCGGCTGCTTCCCGAACAATTCAAGCCCCATCTTATTATATTGCGAGCCTTGCCCCGAGAACATAAACACGATTTCGCTGTGCATTTCCGTACCCCCTGATTGTAGAGCGGCTTATTTGAAATCAAGCAGTCTGGCATTATTCTTACGGTTCCTGAATTTCACAAAATGATTGATATCATCAATCTGGAAATACAGATTATTTTTGTAGAGATAGCTCATCTCTTTGCCTGGCGGATCGCCGAAGGAATGTCCCGGGTATACCCGGGTGCTGGGAGGAATCAGCCGGATGAGCCGGTGGATGCTGTTGAACATATCCTCTGCCGAGCCTCCGCTACTGTCACATAAGCCGCAGCCTTCAATAAATACCGTATCCCCGGAGAACAGATGGTCCTGCCCCCAGTAACAGACACTTCCCTGCGTATGTCCGGGCGTCACAAGACAGGTGATTCGTGAATCACCGATACGAATGAGGTCCATATCCTCGACGGTGCGGAGCCTGTTGCAGCGGTATTTATAGTAATCGGCCTCGGTTTTGGAGATGTAGACAGTAGGACGATAGAGCAGTTCAAGCTTCTTCACCATATTGGTATGATCAAAATGAGAGTGGGTCAGCAGAACAGCCGTGACTGTGGCCTCATGCGAATCCAGAATACGGATCATCTGTGATACATCCCAAGACGGATCAACCACAAAAGCTTTGCGGGAGGTCTTGTCAATACCGAGATAAGCGTAGTTCAGGAAATTCATACATTGTGTTTTGATCGTAAACAGATCATAGGTTGCTTCCATGCCTGCCTCCTTGAAGATTTGATAGATCTAATTTCCATAATTTACAGGATGGATCTATTAAATTATCATCTACTTTTTCACGAACTGTCAATGAATGTTATTGCTTCCATAACAAAAAGCCTGCAATCTAACATTGCAGACTTTTTGCTATGGAAGCATATAATTTATTTTATAGCAATTCATGTTTTTTATTGTTATCTACAGATTCTCACCATGACTGGCGATACAGTCCTTATACCAGTAGAACGAATCTTTTCTGACCCTTCTTAAGGTGCCTTTGCCATCATTGTCTTTATCAACGTAGATCAAGCCGTATCTCTTCTTCATTTCACCTGTTCCGGCACTGACCAAATCAATGCATCCCCATGGAGTGTAGCCAATCACTTCTACCCCATCTTCCAGAATGGCTTTTTTCATCTCATCCACATGACGCCTGAGATAGTCAATCCGGTATGGATCATGCACTGAGCCATCCTGATCAAGTGTGTCAACGGCCCCGAGCCCATTCTCTACTATAAAAAGTGGTATTTGGTACTTGTCATACAGCAAGTTCAGCGTAATTCTTAGGCCGACCGGATCAATCTGCCAACCCCAATCACTGGCCGGCAGCAGCGGATTCTTGTACCCGCTGATCTCATTTCCCTCGCTCTTGTCCTGGTATGTGGGATTAGCCATCACAACGGAGCTGGAATAATAGCTGAAGCCGATATAGTCTACAGTTCCTTCAGTTAGAATCCTTGCATCCTCCGGCTCTGTCTGGATTTCCAGATGATGCTGCTTCAGGAAGGCATAGTACGCCGGCGGGTACTTCCCTCTGACATGAACATCAAGCAGAAAGTAGGCTTGTTGAAGCTTTTTGACATGAGCCAACACATCATCAGGATCACAGGTCGCAGCGTAAGACGTTGGATGAAGGAACATACCGCCTATTACGAACCCGGGATTGATTTCTTTTCCCAGCTTGACAGCCCTTGCACTGGCTACCAGCATATAATATGCTGCCTGGTACATTGTCTGCAGCTTATTCTCCCCTTCAGCCCATTTGATACCACCTGGCTTCCAGGGCTTCCGCACAATCATGTTGATTTCATTGAAAGTCATCCAATACTTGACCTTGGTGCAGTATCTGGTATAGATGGCTTGGCAGTAACTCAAGTAGAAATCAATCAATTTGCGATTGCGCCATCCTCCGTATTCCGTCACCAGATGATATGGCATCTCGAAGTGCGAGATAGTGACTACCGGCTGAATTCCGTAGGCTAGGCAAGTATCGAACAGGTCATCATAGAACTGCAGCCCTTCCTCATTCGGCTCTGCTTCATCCCCGTTCGGGAAGATCCGGGTCCAGGCGATACTGGTTCTGAAGCATTTGAACCCCATCTCATGGAACAGCTTGATATCTTCCTTATAGCGGGAATATAAATCACTTGCCTCATGGCTGGGGTAGTACACATTCTCTTCAATTCCATCGGTAATTCTCCGCTCCACACCATGGGCAGCTGCTGTCATTACATCTGCAACACTGACACCCTTGCCGCGCCGGTTCCAGCCCCCTTCAACCTGATTGGCTGCTACAGCGCCTCCCCACAGGAAGTCTTCTGCTAACTTGCTCATGACGTCCCCTCCTTCAGACTTGAATGCGCAGCAGGTGCTGAGTCGGGGCAACATGACCGGCAGCAACCTGTTCTACACCTTGATAATCAAATGTATTAGAGATAATAATGGGAACGACGGTATCATATCCGGCTGCCCGGATCGCTTCCACATCATATTCCAGCAGCACATCACCTTGCCGGATAATCTGATCCTGCTGCACATGTGCAGTAAAGTGCTTGCCTTTCAGTTTGACCGTATTGATTCCGACATGTACCAGCATCTCAACACCTTCATCGGACATTAGACCGATCGCATGACGGGTTGGAAATAAGGATACAACCTTTCCGTTAAACGGGGCATATACCTTTCCATCCACGGATTCAACGGCCGCTCCGCTGCCCAGAGCAAAGATCGGATCGTCAATTGCTGAGATATCTTTGATTGTTCCATTAATAGGGGAGCAGATCATAAGGGGGCCTGCCGGACGGGCAGTTCCGCTGGTCACAGGACTAACCGGTGTGGCAGGAGTCCCGGAAGCTGCATTAGCGGTTGCCGGTATATCCTCTTCTATGCCCCAGATCAGCACAGCACCCATAGCAAGAGTAATACTGATTGAAATACCAATTATGATGTGAATGTAGCTGTCCGCAATATACGTTGGCAATGCCAGGATGCCCGGCAAGATTAAGGCGGTAGCACCGCCGCCCCAGAAGTTGATATAAGCGGCTCCAATACCACCGGCTAACATCGCACAGATAAAGGGTCTTTTGTACTTTAGATTAAATCCGAAGATCGCCGGCTCCGTGATTCCAAACAATGCGGTTACACCGCTGGATAATGCACTTGACTTGCTGGCTTTATGTTTCAATAAAAGGAATACCCCAAGACAAGCCCCGGCTTGAGCCAGATTCCCTGTCAGATTCGCCGGAGAAATTACGGAATAGCCGTACTCCGCAATTAGCTGGCTGTTGATAGGTGTAATCGCATAGTGCATGCCGAAGATAATCAGAATCGGTCTGAAGGTTCCGAACAAGAAGGAGCCTATGACACCATTCACGGTATACAAATAGGTAACAACTTCGGCTACACCCTTGCCGATGTAGGTTCCAAGCGGCCCGATGGCAATCAGTCCCAGGGGAACCATAATGAATAGCACAAGCATGGGTACGAATAGAATTTTGAACATATCCGGGATACGTTTATCTACGAATCGGTATACATAACTCATTACCCATACTGAGAGGATGACCGGAATAATGGTAGATTTATAATTCACCAGCAGCAATGGAAGCCCGAAAAAGCTCAAGCTGGTAATTCCTGTCTCCGCTGCTTTGGCCGCACCCTCCATAATAGTAGGGTACATATACGCTCCTGCGAGAGCAACCGCCAAATATTCGTTTGTTCTGAATTTCTTGGCTGCACTAACCGCAAGGAAGAAGGGGAAGAAGTAGAAGATCAGATCACTAATCAGGTTAAATGTTACATACGCGCCGCTTGTTGTCTCCAAGAGCTTCATGGTAGTCAGAATGGCCAGTACAGACTTAACCATCCCGCATCCGATCAATACTGGAATTACAGGCCCGAATATACCTGCAATCGTCTCTACAACCCGTGATATCACATTCTTTTTCTGCTTCACACTCTTGACTTCAATATCTAAATTCTCCAGATTGAGTCGTTCACTAACTGCATCGAATACGATTTTGACTTTGGCACCAATTATGATTTGCAGCTGTCCGCTGTTGAACTGGGCTCTGAGCACACCTTCCAATCGATCAAGCGCTTTCAAATTGACCTGAGATTCATCTTTCACATTGAATCTCAATCTTGTCGCACAATGGGTGGCATACGTAATATTATCCTGACCTATGTTGGCAATAATCTCTTTTGCCAAATCTTCTGTTGTCATAAATTCCCCCGCCTTCTTAGCTGTCTTTACTTGCCCCCGGCCAGATGGTATAACATCTTCTCACGTAGAGTTGAAGTATCCTTACCGAAGATTTCTGCAATCTTATAAGCGAACGGATAAGGCGTTGCCGGCCCCTGGCTCGTAACAAGATTCTGATCTGCTACAACAACCTGGTCTTTGAAAATACCGCCAATCAACTTTTCCGCATAGCCTACATATCCAGTTACCTCTTTGCCTTCAATGACTTTAGCGTCGGATAAGACAACGGTTCCCGAGCACATTGCAGCAATGTATTTGTTGTTCCGGTTGAAGTCTTGCACCATTGCAATAACTTCCGGATTCTCTTTCAGATTCTGTCCGCCTGGCCGGCCGCCCGGCAGAACAACCATGTCGTACGCTTTAACTTCTTCGCCAAAAGGCTTGTCACCCTCCACATAAATGCCGTGCATGCCCTTAACCAGCTTGTTGCCGAAAAAGAATGTATCACAGGTCAGTCCGGCTCTTCTCAAGATATCTACAATGGTTAATGTTTCGCCTTCTTCGTAACCCTCTGCCATCAGTACTGCTATTTTACTCATGATGTGTATTCCTCCTATTCAGCATCAAATGCATTGAAATATACCATGCGGTTTTTGACAGCCATACTATCTCCACCTAGTGCATCTACCAGTGCATAAGCGAATGCATACGAGGTTGCCGGTCCCCGGCTTGTGATCAGGTTCCCGTCAATGACAACAACTTCTTCCTTAAAGGTGCCGCTCGTTTCAATCTTGTCCTCATAACCGACATAAGCGGTGAAATTCCTATTCTCAAGCACCCCTGCTTTGCCTAGTGCAAGAGGAGCTGCACATATGGCTCCTACAAATTTCCCCGCTTCATTCATCTCTTGAAGCAGTCTGATGACCCGGTCGTCATCACGAAGATTAGCCGCTCCCGGCATGCCTCCGGGCAGTACGATCATGTCGTAGCTTTTAACATCGTCACTAATAATTGCATCTGCTTTGACTACAATGTCGTGACTGCCGCGAATGAGTTCACCTGCTGTACTGAACATATGGCACTCGATCTGCGCCCGTCTCAAAATATCCACAATGGTCAGTGTTTCACTCTCTTCAAATCCTTCTGCCAGTATAACTGCAACTTTGCTCACGTCCATACCCTCCTGTTATTTCAAATGTCTGCAGGACTACAGTGGCCTGCTTACGCTTACAAACGCTAAGGTAGCCGCCTTTACATTCATAATTTAGCACGAAGTTACGCAACCTCAAAGCACATATATGCTGCTTGTATGTAACTATTAGCTGCAGTATGATAATACCGTTACTATCAATTACCATCAAAATCTCGAATGGATCTATTCAGGAGGTACTCATGCTCAATAACTATAAATACTTTCTCGCTCTGGCCGAAGAGCTGAACATTTCAAATGCAGCCAAACGTCTCTATATTTCCCACCAATCCTTAAGCAAATACTTAAAAGGCCTGGAAGAGAAGCACGGTGTTGCTTTTTTTGAGAGGAAGCCCAAAATAACTTTAACAGCCGCCGGAAAAATCATGCAGAACACCTTGCGTCAGATTGAGCTTCTGGATCAAAATATGGAGAATCAGCTCACGGACCTCAAGGAGGATAAATCGGGTACCATCCACTTCGGCATCACTGAAGGACGCTATCCCATTATTGTTCCAAAGCTGTTAAAAGAGTTCTACGATCTTCATCCCAAGGTCGAGTTAAATATTCATCGAAAGACTTCACCGCAGATGCAGGAGATGGTAATGAACAATTCGCTGGATCTGTTTCTGTCTGGTGTTGATAATATTGTTACTTCTCATGTGAAGTACGAGACCATTCTCCATGAGCAAATGTACATTGTGATCTCGGACAATTTGCTGAAGCAGTATTTTTCGGATCAATATCCGGGTTGTATCGATACGTTTACCAAGGGTGCCGACCTTAGACAGTTCCAGCATGTGCCGTTTGTGCTGAATAAGAAAAACTTCAATTCCCGTATTCTGCTGGACAAGCATCTGTCTGAACTGGGGATTTCACTCAACTGCATTAATGAACTGACTCAGCCTGACATCCATCATCTGTTGTGTGCCGAAGACTATGCAGCCAGCTTCTGTCTGACGATGTATCTCAGCGGAATCGACGGGCTTAATGAGTCGGGTAATACGAACTCCCATCTTCATGTGTTCCCTATTTCGGACTTTGCTTACTTTAACCCGCTGGCGCTGATTTATCATCGAAATAAAATTTTCCCGTCCTATACGGAGGACTTAAAAAAAATCGTAAAACGCTACTGTAACCCAGCTTCGTATCTCCAGCAGTCGTAAAGTTGCTTGAATCGCTCTATGCATCCAAAAGTTGAGTTAGTGCAGTTAACTTGTGCTTGAGTAAAACAACACCGCAACCTTATATTTTGTTATGTAAACTTCAGCAAATTGAAGTCAAAATAACGAGGTGGATGGTTGTGAGTTATATGATTGATGAACTGGCGGATTATGTGGCCCGTCTCCGGTATGAGGATCTATCCGCAAGGGCTATAGAGGTTGGTAAACAGGTGATCCTTGATGCTTACGGGAATATGGTGTTCGGCCGTTACTCCGAAACAAGTGAGCGCATTATGGAGTACGCGCATATGGCAGATAGCATCAATATGAAAGAGGAACCGGTTACTCTTATCGGAGAGCAGGAGGTCCGCACCAGTTCAGATACCGCAGTGTTCGTACATACGATGCTGGCGCGCTGCGCAGATCTGGATGATGGATACCGCCACGCTATGGGGCACCCCGGCTCTGTGCTGGTTCCCCTCCTGCTTACTATGGCTGAGTTGTACCACAACGACGGCAAACAGATGATTACGGCAATTGTGGCAGCATATGATGTGTACGCCAGGTTAGGCGAGGCGATTAATCCCTTTATGTACAGGGAAAGGGGCTTCGATGCTACGGGGGTATGCGGTGCGGTCGCGGCTGCAGCTTTGGTAAGCAAATTAACGGATGCTGATGCCGTCCGGACCAAGGATGCCATGGGGATTGCTTCGATGTTCACAGGTGGACTAATAGAATATCAGAACGACGGGACTTCCGGTAAAATTCTGTGCAGCGGCTGGGCTGCGCTAACAGGGATGAGGGCTGTAAGACTGGCAGCTTGCGGATTTACCGGCCCGGATGCTGCGCTTGAAGGGAAGTACGGGTTTTTCCAGGCGTTCAAGGGGACCAGCGGTCATTGTAATACGGGTCAGGTGCTTGAGGAATTGGGTCAAAACTTCAAAATAACCAGTATCTATTTCAAACGTCATGCCTGCCAGCGAGGGCTTCATGCCACAATGGATGCCATGCTGGAAATGCGGAAGAGGTATGATCTCACACCTTCGAAGATAAAATCCGTCGATGTGAGAACGTCTTCCTTCGTCTATCGTCTAAATAATCCCAAACCCAAGACAGCCATAGGAGCTCAGGCCAGCACACAGTTTACTTCAGCTGTAGCACTCAAGTATGGCCGCATGGATTCAGAGGCTTTAATTTTCAGAAGCTTTGAAGATCCTGAGATCCATGAGTTGGTTCAAAAAATAACAGTCACTCTGGATGAGGAAGTACAGCAGTATTTGCATGAAAATCCGACGCATTTTTGTGCGGCACGTATTGTGTTGACATTACATGACGACAGTACGTACGAGAAGTGGATGCCTGTTCCGCTTGGCGATATAGAATCCCCATTCGGCTGGGAGATGCTTGAACACAAATTCAATCAACTGATTGCAGATACGCCGTGCGAAAGAACCCGGAAGGACAGAATCGGGCTGATCAAAAATCTTGAGAACGTCAGCAATGCCGCTATGCTGCTTCGTTTCTGAGAGGAACTGTTGCTTCGTTGCACTGTTCCTCAGGCAGGATACCCGCCCCCTGGCGGAGGCCATGCTCCCTGCAGACGGCGGAGCAGAACAATCTCCCCCAGGTGATAGGAGTTATGGGAGGCGATATTGCGCAGCAGCCCGCCCTTGGTCTCCCCTGGAAAATGGGCTAATGGCTCGTCAAGCTGGGCGGTCTGAGCGATGGAAACCGCCTTCTCGACCCCTTCCAGCAAATGCGTGATCGCTTCTTGAAGCTGGGACTCCTCTGATGGGGCCTTCTCTGCAGGCCAGCTCTCCTGTACGCTTGTAGGCCGCTGCGGCTGGCCGCCCTCCAGATGGGTCAGCATGAAATCCTGCCAGTAGCCCATATGCTTCACCAACTGATAGATGGAGTAGGGAATTCCCTCTATAGTATAACCTGCAAGCTCCAGTGTCAGATCCGGCAAAGCCCGGGCGATCGGAATATGTCCGCGCTCCCCTACCAAAGATTTCACCAGCGCTTGACCAAAAGCCTGATTGGATTCGGACATCAGTATGCTCCTCATATTAATTGCGCGAAATATAATTTACCGAAATCAAATATAGCCGGATTCTAACGCTTTGTCAATAAGCATCCGCCTGTACCTTAAACATCTGGAAGTAATGTCCCTGAAGGTTCATCAGTTCATTGTGAGGGCCAGCTTCAAGAATACGGCCAGCTTCCATATAATAGATGCAATCCGAGTCTCTTACGGAGGACAGCCGGTGCGAAATTACGATGACCGTGCGGTTCATTGCAGCTTTGTCCATCAATTGCATCCACTTATATTCTGAGATGGAATCTAATGCACTTGAGGGTTCATCTAGAATCAACACGGAATGATCTCTGTACAGTGCGCGGGCCAATGCCACCTTTTGATTTTGACCGCCAGATAGAATGATCCCCTCCTCTGAGAATTCTTTGGTTAACTCAAGCTCTATCTTGCTCTTATCCTTTACAAATAAAGAAAAATCTATGTTGTCCAATATATCCATCATTTTGTCAATCTCTTCTGCTGTAGGGTTAGACTCAAACAGAATATTCTCAATCAGTGAACAAGCATAGCTGTTATGATCCTGAAACACGGTATCGAACTGAGACAGGTATTCTTGTCTGTTGAATGTTTTAATATCAGTCCCTTTAAATTCTATTGAACCTTTGGTGGCGTCGTATAAGCGCATCATCAGCTTGATTAAAGTACTTTTTCCTGCACCATTCTTACCTACAATCGCTATTTTCTGTCCAGCTTTAATGGCAATGTTTATATTGTTCAGAACATCGGACTGATTATTATAGCTAAACGACACATTAGTCAATTGAAGAAGATAAGGTGATAAATTGCCCTGCGGAATCCCGGAATTCCCGTCTGTTACCTTGTTTATATAGTTGCAAAAGGCACGGAACCTTTCTATGTAAATGTTATGCTCCTGAAATGCCTGGATTCTCTCCATAATCTTGCCGAGATTGCTGCTCATAAGCGCAACCGCTTCTTTAATCGCGATAAAATCCCCTGCGCTAAGTGTCTGTGTAACGACGATTTTATATATGAGGTACAGCAGGATCAGAGTGTTATTAATATGAGTAAAGGCATCGCTAACTAAGTACAATTTCGTAAACCGGTTACTGAATTTCTTGTAGAGTTCAATTATATTTTCAACACCTTCTAGAAACAGGTCCTTAAGCACTACATGAATATTGGTTATACGAATATCTAGCGCATTGTCACGAAGATAACTGGTCCGGAGCACATAATCCATTTTTCTTTTTTCGGGGATGATGGCATGGGTTCGCTCCATTCGTGCCTTGATCATCCTTGTTCTGACAAACGAATCTCCAAGAATAGGAATAGCAACAAACAGCAAGATTAAAGGGTCACTAGTCAAAATAAAAATACCGGAAAAAGTTATGGAGAAAATCGTTTGGCACAGTTGAAATAAACTATCTAAGAAGTGAATAGGCCTTGTTGAGCTTTCTTCTACAGAATAGATATATTGGTTGTAGTAATCCGTATCATCATAGCAATTGATATCTACCTCATTAGCCTTCTTAAAAGCAACATGCTGAAAACCGGAAATGATGATAGGGTCAGAGCGTTTCACGTAATATGCCCAGGCAGAATCATAAGCAAGTTTAATGGTTTTGCAGCCAATAACAATTGCAACCATAATCATCATTCGTCTGAAGTCAAAATCATTCATTAAAGCGTCTAAGATTACTTTGATGGCGTACACCTTAATGAACCAAGTATCGAAAGCAACCATTAATGCGGTTAGTATGATGCCAGGGATCCTGATCCAGTCATATTTGAAAATTGATTTCAGGTAAAATATGCTGTTGCCAAGAGAATATTTCTTGCTCATCTCATTTCACCGCCCGCTCTGTACTACAGGTATTTTTCTGCTTGAAGTCTATAGAGTTCTGAATATTTCCCATCCTGACTCATGAGCTGTTTATGTGAACCGCTCTCCTTGACCGTGCCTTCATCAATCAAATAGATCTTATCTGCTGATTTTGCAGCTGTTAAACGATGGGAAATAATAATAATCGTCTGATCATGGAAATGCTCTAAAATGTGATTGAACAACTGATATTCAGCTACAGGATCTAACGAACTGGTCGGCTCATCAAGGATGATAAAATTTCTTTTACTCACAAAGATTCGGGCTATAGCCATTTTTTGATATTGCCCTTTGGATAAGCTGAGTCCATCGGTACTAAATTCAGAGGTTATGTACGAATTCATTAGTTCTTCGGGCGTACGATCCAGGTTCAAATCAACCTCATGAATGGCTTGCCCGATTTGCTCGGACACAGCATCTGCAGATGTATCCACTTTGTCCATAAGTATATTTTCCGCTACTGTACATGAATAATATTGGAAATCCTGCTGCACTACTGAGAACTGCTTACGATACTGCTGAAGATCATGCTTCCGAATAGATTCCCCGTTAATGGTGATTTCACCCGAATAATGGTCATAGAGACCGAGCAATAACTTGATGATAGTGCTTTTTCCTGAACCATTTACTCCTACCAAAGCTATCTTTTCACCTGGATTAAAACGGAGGTTTATATTTTCTAACACTGGTTTATCATTTGCTGCATATCCAAAGCTTACATTTTCAAAAGCGATAGTATTGCCGGTGTTTAATGGAACAGGTAATCCTTTTCGACACTCCAAAGACTTATCCGGTTGCAAAAAACGAAATAACTTATTTGCATATAGCTGATATTCTTTGAGTGAGGTAATGACTTCGGTCAAGCCGAATAAATAGCCCGATAAACTATATACTGCAATTGTTATAGGAATTATATTAGCAGCCGAGGTCCCGCTTTCACTGTGAATTAATGAGAATAGAAGAACTGCCATGGTTCCCCAATATAAGATGACCTCCTGATTAAAAACTCTCAAGAATTGCAGAGCGCCTGTTGTCCAGCCATACTTTTTCGTGGAGTGTAAGATTTCCTTTACAGCATTATCGTACAAATTCAACAAGATCTTCTGTATGGGGTACAACCTTAGCTCTAACGCATATCTTTTCATATAAAAGGTTCTTTCAACATATTTCTTCTTTCTATTGGGCGAGAGGATGTCCTGGTCAAACTGGTATTGCGTCTTTATTAATGTAGTATTGATTAAAAAGGCAGCACAGACCGTTATAATTACTATAGCTACAAGTTCAACATGCATAACTCCAATGACTGAAACGGTTGCGATGATCCCCACTACATTCGATAACAAATTAGAGATTAACAATATGCTCCCCGTCGTTCTCTGCTCAACCTGATTGATGGCAAAGGAAAAATCGTTAAGATAAGCTGCGTTGTCCAAGTTTTTAGTATCTGTGTGCATTATCGTATGTATTAACTTTGCAACTATTTTTTTGTGAAGAATCTGCCGGGCAACGGGATCTATTTTGCTGTAATACAAGGATGTACTTATTCCCCCAAGCATGACCACGGCTTGAATGAATATAACAGGGATTATGATCTCCACAAATGATTTATTCGTGCCTATACCGTTCAATACGACTCGGATTAAAATAACCGAACTCAAAAAGTTGCATACAACACCAAATATATTGTTGAAGATTGTATAAGACGACCAAAGTGGTATAGATTTATAGGTTAACTTCAACATCTCTACATAGCTTCTAAACAATTCCAAGGAAGTCCCTCCGGTTCCACTTCAGACTAAACTGTAATCCTATATTGTTATTGTATTCCTTTGTTTTTTTTCAACAACCTTACAGATTATAGGCTTTCGGTTAGCGCGTTCCGAAATTTGCAACACAAAAAAAGCGAAACGCTTGAGGCTCCATTTCGCTCTTTGATCTCAATTATAGTGTTCCATTCCATGAACTCTTATAAAGTACGCAGAATATTTAACAGCTCCTCCGACATCCGGCTCACATCTTCAATCGACGCATTGACCTCTTGGGTTAGAGCGGCCTGGGCTTCGGTGAGGCTGGACATGCTGTTAATCCGTGTAATGATGTCGTCAACCTTCTCATTCATCTGCTGCATGGTGGTTTCAATGTTACCCGATGCCGTCTTGCTGTGCTCCGCGAGCTTCCTCACTTCACCAGCCACAATGGAGAATCCCCGGCCGTATTCGCCCGCATGGGCAGCTTCAATCGCAGCATTCAGTCCAAGCAGGCCTGTCTGGTTCGAAATCTCGCTGATGAATTGGGTGATCTCCTTGGTCTCCCCTGTCTTGACCTTGACTTCCATGGCGGCCTTGTGCGATTGCTCCTGGACCTCAGCCATGTCCTGAGCCTGCTCGGTAACTGACACGATGCCGCGGACGATCTCATTAATCGCTGCCAGCAAGCCCTCCATCTGTACATTGACCTGCCGTACAATTTCCTCTTTGGTGACTTCGTGGGTAACATCCCGGATCGTACCGGCAACTCTCAGAGGGATGCCCTGCTCATCGCGAACGGTTTCACCGCCAGCGTGGTACCAGCGGTATTCGCCATTTTTGGAGCGCAACCGGTAGTTCACTGCATAGTCCGTCTGCCCTGTGTAATCATTCAGATGATGGGCGAAGGCATCCAGCGTGGGCTGAAGATCCTCGGGGTGAAGCTGGTTGCTCCAGCTGCTTAACAGGTTCGGGAAATCATGCTCGCCTTCAAAACCAATCGTTCTGCGGAATTGCTCCGACCACCAGAACTCATTATCCGGGTTGACCGGATCGCCTGCGATAACCACCATATCCCAAGGGGCTTCCACCAGGGCACGGTTCACCAGATCATAGCGGACAACCAGTGCGCTCAGCTCGTCCTGCTTGATTTTTTTATCATGTATATCCAGCAATGCTCCAGCTACCATAATAGGTGATCCGTCAGCGGCACGTACGGTTGTGCCCGTCGCCTGGAACCATTTGTACTCGCCTGCTTTCGTCTTCAGCCGATACTCGATGTCGTATTTGATCGTGCCGCTCCGGTCCAGCATATGATCCGCGAACAGCTGCAGTACGCCCTCTTTGTCCTCGGGATGAAGGCAGTTGGACCAGCTCTCCAGCACATTGGGGAAATCATGATCATCCGTATAGCCGATCATCCGGCGCAGCTCATCAGACCACCTGAACTCATTATTAGGGTTCACCGGATCACCCTCATACACATCCATTTCCCACAGGGAGATCTCAATTGCTTCAGTGATCATATTTAATCTGACCTTATAGTAATCCTCACGCTTATGTATCACGGACGTTAGTCGCATTAACAATGCTTGCAGTTCACCTGGGGCTGTAGTGGAGTATGTATCGGCTTGCTCCTCTTCCTTACGTTCAGCCCGCTCCACATAGTTTCTTAATAGGTCGATCAAATGATGGTCTGTTTGGGGCGGCGGTCCTGCGTGTGTATTTCCTTTGAATCTGTTCAGAATAGGCATGTTCTCTCAGTTCTCCTCATCTCATGGTGTGCGCTGCTTGGGAAAGCTAGATTGAGTATATAACACGCATGAGATTTAATATATAAATTTATATTTAAAAATTAATATAAAACAGCGGCAGAATAAGACTTGACAAAAAGTCTCAGACTGCCGCTGTTATTTGACTAATGTATAGTGGTTTCCCGTTAAGTTAGTTCACTTGTATGCTTTGCAATATGTCATTGAATTCCGCCTTGGCTTGTCTGCTGATTTTCGCTGGAAAAGTTGACAACAAGGTGTAGATTTCATTATTCTGCTCAAACAGAATCATTTGAAAATCGAGCTTTCCATCTGCATCTCCCACACTATAGACCAACTGCTTTGCATCGATTTTCCCTACCTTTACAGATTGCTCAGTGATTTTCGACGCATCCTTCTTCGCTATATCTTTTTTGAGATAGCTGACATATTGTTCGAAATTCATATCCAGATAATCCTTACTATAATGACGAATGGTAAGCGTGTTATTCTCGGGCGAGACCATAACAAGCTGGAGATCTCCAGCAATCTCCATAGAAACCGGTATTTCTTGCCAATCCCCGTATGCGGTAATTTGGATTTTTGTATCCTTGGTTGTAAAAGGCTGCTTCGTAGATATTGTGGCGGTCTGAATCTCCGCGAGCCAGTTCACCTTCGCATCCACGGCTTCGCCGATGAAACGTAATGGAACGTAAGTGCTCCCCTTGATGTTAGCAGGGGCTACGGTCAGTTTTTTCTGATTGCCATTAATCTCAGCAGTAGTTGAACCCAGCTTAAGCTTGATCAGCGTACCCGGTTTGCTTCCTTTAATCGTTTGCGTTTTGGAATCCCATTCAACCTTCAGTCCCAATGCTTCAAAAATAGCGCGGAACGGAACCATGACTGATCCATTTTGCTGGATAGGCGGAGCTTGGAATGTAATACGCCCGCCATTCAAATGCACCATGATTTCGTCAGGATTTGAAGGCGGTGCAGGTTCTGAAGTATCTTCATCAAGCACTTCGACGCCTTTGGCAGCGAGCTCGGTCAGGATTTGCTGTGCATCTGCATTCAGAGGATTATTGCTGACGGAAACCTCCTTAAGCTTCGGAAGTGTAGTTAAGACGCTAATGTCCTCGACCAGATTATTCTCAAAGTAGACATGCTCCAGCTCCGGGTGATTTCTTAGCGGTTCAAGAGACTGGATTTGGTTATCGCTTATGATTAACCAGTTCAGCTTGACTAATGATTGAATGGGCTTCAGATCTTTAAGCTGATTATTGCCGGTTAACAAATCTGTTAATTGGGTTAATCCTGCTAGTGCATCAAGCTTCTCTATGTTGTTCGAATCAAGATTAAGCTGCTCCAGCCGGGACAACTCCTGCAACGGCTCCAGCCCAGTGATCTGATTGTCGTTCAGAGCCAGGAAGGTGATTTTATGTAGATTTTGAAGGGGCTCAATATTGGTAATGCCAAGCCCTGGGAGCATTAAGCTTTTCATATTAACAGCGTGCTGAAGTCCGCTTAGACTGTTAATTTTCTGCTCAGGATCACTAGGATAGAGAGATGTTAGGGTCTGCAGATCTTCTTTGGTAAGGGGAGCGGCCGGCTTCTTCAGCTCGACACGAATCGCCTGTTCCAGATTCTTGTCTGAGATGAGAGCGGCTTCTGCAAATACGGATGGAATAGAAACGAAGCATAGCAGGAAAGCAAGTACAGCAGTTGATACAAGTTTGATTGTCTTACACAAAATAAATTCACTCCTTGAATTGTCATTGCGACTAGATTCGACATTTCTCTACCATTTCCTTCATAGCATAAGTGTTTAGTGTATTGAACTATTCTTAGGCCAAGAGGAATCCGCTGGATTTCCAATTGCTTGCTGCCAGGTAACATCTACTAAGTAGACCATACCAAAAAGGCACCCCGCTGACGGGGCACCTTACCTTAGATAGTGGTTGAGCTAGGATGGATTGCTGGAGCATGTGCGTTTAGGTCTCCAGCTCCTCAGGGGTCCAGTGCAACTGGACTCCGAGCGCAATCAATTGCTGCTGATAGGCCTCTAGATGCTCCGCTAATTCCCTGACTGCCGATGGTTCGACCTGTTTCCTGATGGCATAGGCCGCGAGGGTGCCTGCCGCCTCGCCGATATTCCATTCTGTGGGATGCAGGCGGTAGCAGCCGTTCGCAATCTGGGTCATGGATATGTTCTTGCAAGCCGGGAGCAGGTTCTTGACCCGTACTGGGATCAATGATCCGAGAGGAATCTCATAAGGATGATTCGGGATATAAAAGGTACGCTGGCTCACTGTCGTGGGATGAAGATCCAGATGATAGCTGCCTACCCCTACGCTGTCCTTATAACGCTTAGGCCCGGCTGGTCCGCGCAGTTCCTTGCTCACATCTTGCTCGGCTACTGTGTACAGCCCGCGAATACGCCGGGATTCCCGGATATACGGGGCTTTGGCCAGCCCATCCTCCGTGCCGAGCATATCCCCGCGCAGCCTCACCCCCGGGTAACCCTTCCCGCCGTCCAGGCGGGGCGCTTCAGTCTGAAGCCAGTACACGAGCGAAAGGGTGAGCTGCCGCGCTCCTTCCAGATGCCGCTCCTGTTCCTCTGGCG
The DNA here is from genome assembly GCF_000517865.1 of Paenibacillus sp. FSL R7-269. Taxonomy (NCBI): domain Bacteria; kingdom Bacillati; phylum Bacillota; class Bacilli; order Caryophanales; family Paenibacillaceae; genus Paenibacillus; species Paenibacillus sp. FSL R7-269. The sequence continues at coordinate 63,412 of NZ_ASPS01000006.1, read as the reverse complement.
ATACGCCGATAATAGGCCCGGCATAGTAATCGTTCAGAGCCCAGTTCAGCAGAGTGACTTCGCCGTCATTCAGCGGCTCGGTCCAGATGGCCGGGTCCACGATCCGCCGGTAATCCCAGAGGGAGACAATCCCCTGTTCATTCGGGAACATCGTGAACTGCTTCAGCTTGCTCGTATCTTCAGCATCTGAAGCAAACCAGCTTAAGATTGGATACTGCGAGAACGATGGAACATATTCACGCCAGTAATCATAATCTCTTGGTCGCGGAATTGTATAGTCTCCACCCTGCACATAGTCCACCGCCGCCACATGGGTAATCGATTGCATGTCGAGCGGGTCATGGGTCTCCAGAGCGTGCGGCTCCCCTGTCTCGCTGCGGGCTTCAGCGCCGCTGACATGCTCCACTCCAGCCAGCGGCAGCAGATCACCGCACTCCGTGGCATCCAGATAGTAGTCGCCGAGCAGCCTGATAAGGTTTCCGCCCGGCTCCTGCCGGACAGTCACTCCAGTAACGTAATCCCCATCAGTATCGGCCGCAACCGGCACCGTGTGATAGAGCACCTCAATCCGTCCGGTGTTCACATACGGAGCCAGCATCTCCTGCAGAACAGCCAGTGCCACCTTCGGTTCATGTGCTAAACGGCTGACCCAGCCGTTGCCGGGATTCAGTATAGGATTACTCCTGGCAGCCTCCGTAAGCGGATAATTCCGCCTGTAATACTCCCTGACTCTACTGCGGAACTCCCGGTAAGATGCAGTACTGCCCGATTGCTCAATCCAGCGGTGCTCATCCGGCGGCACGGCCTGGGAGGTCAATTGCCCGCCCAGCCAGTCCGTCTCCTCTGTCACAAGCACACGCAGCCCGGCTTTGGCTGCGGCCAGTGCCGCCGCCGTTCCTCCAAGGCCGCCGCCGATAATTACTACATCCGAACGCTTCTCCTGTTCGCCAGTCATTTCTCCATCTCCTCCCTGCCGCAGCAGTTAGATCTGCCTTACGCCTTCGTCCCGGCGCAGCCCTTCCAGAGCCAGCCGGGCCGCGCCGAAGCAGCCTGCCCGGTTGCCCAGCTCTGCCGGTACAACCCGGGCGGCCAAACTGTCGCCTACCTTCCCGGCCAGCAGCGGCCACCAGACCGCGCGGCTCTGAATGACCCCGCCGCCGATAATAATCAGCTCGGGGTCTACCGCCGCCCCGATGTTAGCTGTCACCAGCGCAAGATCCGCTGTGAAGCGCGTAAGCACCGCCAGCGCTGCCGCATCGCCCTGCTCTGCCGCCGCCATAATCTCCCGCCCGTGCGCATACGCCCGGCCGGTCTCCTCCAGTGCCAGCCGCAGCAGCGCCTGGCCGGACACATATTGCTCCGCGCAGCCGAGCTTGCCGCAATTACAGGCGCGACCTCCCGGCACCAGCACGCTGTGCCCCCAGTCGCCGCCACTCCAGGCGGCTCCGCGCAGCAGCCGGCCTTCCGCCAGATTCGCCCCGCCGACCCCGGTGCCCAGGGTCAGCATAACCAGGCTCGCCCTGCCGCGTCCCGCGCCCAGCCAGGCCTCGCCCAGCAGCGCAGCGTTGGCATCGTTATCGGCCGCCGCAGGCCGTCCGAAGGCAGCTGTTGCCCACTGCACAAGCTGCACCCCTTGCCAGCCGGGCAGATTACTGGTGGCGTAGACTACCTCGCCCGTATCTGCGTTCACCCTGCCCGCCGAGCCAATCCCCAGCGCTTCCACGGCAGGATGCTCCGCCAGCAGCTCCTCCACCAGACTGTGGATCTGGCTTAGAATAACCTCCCGGCCCAGCCGTGCCTCCGTGTCGCGCCCGGCTTCCGCCAGAATCGTCCCGGTTTCATCGGTCACAAGCCCCTTGATGCCTGTCCCCCCGATATCCACTCCTATGACTTGCCTCATTCGCGCCACCTCCACTACTGCGTCTGTACCATACGGTAACGGCTCATCCATCGTTACAGGAAAGGTACTGTTATAGCGCTAAAGTGTCAGCTCTTAAGTGACACCTCATATGTCACACCTCATATGTCTCCATTCGCCTGCTGTCTGACGGCATACAGCATGATCCATGAGGAGCAAATACACTTGTAATCGGTTTTTCGATTACATTTGGCCGTCCGCCCTATTTACCCCGCACTCTAATAAATCCGGTCAATAACCGCCCGGGCGGTCAGCTCCTTCATCCGCTTGGTCTCATCGGCATGGAGCTGCTCCAGCCTCTGGCAGAGCAGGTCGATAATGAACAGCTGGGAGACCTTGGCCCCTACGGAGCCGCCTTCCAGCGGCGATTCCTTCCCGGCCGTCAGCAGCACAATGTCGGCAATCGAAGCGATGGGAGACTTGGCGTAGTTAGTCATGGCAATGACTTTGGCTCCATTCTGCTTGGCCTTCATCAGCATGTCATTCGTATCCAGCGTACTGCCCGATACACTGATGCCAAAAGCGACATCGCCCGGTCCCATCGTCACAGCCATCATCGACTGGATGTGGCTGTCGGAGCTGGCTTCGACCCGCCGCCCGATCCGCAGGAAGCGGTTCTTGGCGTCCAGCGCCGTGATTCCTGAAGAACCTACGCCGAAGAACTGGATATACCGGGCCTGATCCAGAGCCTCCACTGCCCGCTGCAGCTGCTCCCGGTCCAGCATGCCCAGGCTGGATTGCAATACACCAACCATCAGGGCATACAGATGGTCAGCGTAATCCCCCTCGCCAGCCCCCTGCCCGCCGTCCGCCAGAGTCTGCCGCTTCGGCAGCCCCTGGGCCAGCATCAGCTTGAAATCCTGATAGCCCTTGAAGCCGATTTTGCGGCAGAAGCGCATCACTGTGGTCTCACCCGTTCCGGCAAAATCAGCCAGCTCAGTCACAGACAGATAGATCAGATTATCCGGATGCTCAAGCACACACCGGGCTACCTTTTGCTCAGCTTTGGTCATGGATGGGTAATACGTGTTGATCCGGTCATTCATTTCCATTACGGTTCATCCTCACTTTTCTCGCCGCTGCTGCGAACTGCCGGGTGATCAGCTGCGGCCGGGTAATTGCGGAGCCTACCACCACCGCATAGGCCCCCAGGTCCAGCGCCGCTTCCACCTGGGCGGGCTGGCTGATTCGGCCTTCGGCAATAACTGGAATCTTCAGCCGCCGTGCGGCCTGCTCCAACAGCTCCAGATTCGGCCCCTCCTGCTGGCGGGAATACGGTGTATATCCCGATAAGGTGGTCGAGACACAGCTGACCCCAAGCAACTCAGCGTATAACGCTTCCTCCAGTGTGGAGATATCTGCCATAGAAGCAGCCGTGCTTGCCTTCAGCAGGTCTATGATCTGCTCCAGCGTACAATTCTCCGGCCGGGTCTGCCGGGTCCCGTCAAAAGCTATAATATCCGCTCCCGCTTCCAGCAGTTCCTCAATCTCTCTAAGCGTAGGGGTAATATAGACGTCCGAATCCGGGTAATTGCGCTTCACGATGCCGATCACCGGCAGCGCAACCGCCTGCTTGATCGCCCGCACATCTGCTGCTCCGTTCGCCCGGATGGCGATGGCCCCGCCTTCCGCTGCTGCCACGGCCATCCGGGCCATAATCTCCGGCCCGTGCAGCGGCTCATCCGGCAGTGCCTGGCAGGAGACAATCAGCCCCAGATGCAGGCTTTCCAGTATATTTTTGCTCAGGGTCCCCACCCTCTCTCTTATAGTCTGCATAAATTGAACCTGCTACAGCTCCTCCAGCTCCAATATTTCTCTACGTCACTCTTCCCTGTCTGTATTCTTCAAGTTCAATTTATATCATCTTCCAGCCCTCACGAGGGGACATACTCTACTGTCAAGCCCACCTCGAACATCCGGTTCCAAGGCATATAGCAGTCGGTGATCTTAACGCTCCCCGATGGACTGTCAATCCGTACAGCCAGTTCCTTACTCAGCCGTTCCTGCACACGGGCAGCTACGCGCCCGCGCGGTCCATCCAGTTCGTATTTGCCATAGCCCATCTCTTGCACAGGGCCATCACTTAGCTCTCCGCGCACTACTGAACAATAGCATACATCTTCGGCATAGCGGAGCGCCAGGAAATCCAGATGCCCTGGTGTACGGCCGTAGATCAGAAAGAGCATCGCCTGCGAGATTACAGTTCCAAGTGAGTTGGAGCTGGTATTCCAGGCGGCGTAACCGGCCAGATCGAACAGGAGATTCTTCTGCCGCAGCAGCTTAACCAGCTTTTGGTCTCCACCATTGGCATACCCGACATCTGCTACAGCCACCGGTATCTTCCGGTCACGAAGCAGATACTCCCCATACTCCACCAGCTCCATCAGATTCCGGTAGATATCATAGCTGAAGTAAGCATGATGCTGCGACACCGCCTCCGCCATCGTCTCCCCCGGTGTACTGACCAGCAGAACCAGGTCTGCCTCGGCAGCACTGGATGCGATCAGTCCACCTGCTGCCAGGATCTGATACTTCAGCGTCTCATAGAAAAAGCGGTCCTCGAACAGCGGCGTCACGAACGCCCCCTGCACAGCGGACAACCGCGGGTAGATCATCGGCCTCCGCTCTTCGGCCATATTCAGCATCCGGGCAAGCAGCGTGCAGCCTACTTCATCTGCTCCTGGATACATATAGACCTTAAGCTCCAGATCAAGCGCCGTGATCCGTGCCCGCATTTTCTCCTGATCCTTGGCGGTATGTCCGTACGGAGCCGAGTCATCCTGCGGCACAATCATGAAGTCGATTATCCCGTCCCGTACCAGCTCCAGCGCCTGCTTATTCGCTTCGATATTCATTGCTCTGCGGCCAAGATAATCCTGCAGCACCTCTGGCGGGAGCCGGAGATCAATATCGGCCAGCTCACGGATCTCCTCATCTGTGGCAATGCCCAGCTCCAGCCGGTGGCCGATGAAGCCCTTGCGGAAGATCTCCCGGCCCCAGTCGGCATAATAATCCGGCTCCTCATCCGAGAGCGAGTACTGCGGACAGCGCATAATCAGCTGGAATGCATACAGCTTCAGCTGCGGATAATGCCGCCGGATCTCCCGCAGCCGCTCCAGGCGTGCAGTCAGCTCTTCAAGCTCCAGCTGGTGCAGCCGTGAGGGAATAATGCCGCCGTAGAGTAGAGTATCCAGCGCGACCACCGCGCCGTCCGCTCCTTCACAAGCAGCCTCGATCCAGGACCACAGCCGCTCAACATCACCCGGACGTTTCTTCAGGCCCATAATCCCGGCGGGTGGACGCTCTACACTATAATCTGTTCCCTGAGCCAGCAGATAAGGGAATTCATAATTGCAGGGCCGCTCATCCAGCGGAACCAGAATCAGCTTATGATGTTTAGACATGCTGGTCCTCCTCCTTTGTCTCCACCTTCATCTCTGCCTTGATCTCCGCCTCTATCTCCGGCAGCTCGATCCCCAGCGCTTCAGCCGCACGCACAGCCGGATCACTGCCGAGGCGCACACCATAGCTGCGGCAGATCTCCAGACACGTATACACTTCTTCCCAATCCTGCTGCTCCAGCGGGTTCTCCAGCTGTCTGCGCACAGCCCGCCACAGCACAGCATCCGCGATCGCCCGGCGCAGCCAAGGCCCAGCTTCTTCGATAAATTTAGCTTTGTCTAAGCCGCTAAGCCGCACGGCTGCCTCCTCCAACCGGCTGAAATAAGCGTCAAGCCGCTCCAGATCGCGCTCCGCCAGCGCATCGTCCAGCTCCGGGTAGCCGCCGGAATACAGGCGGTTATTCAGATTCTGGCGGCAGAAGAACATCATGTCCTTCGCAAGCGCTCCGGCGAATTCATGCACGGACAGTTCCCAGGACAGCTCCGGCATGTAGCGCTCGCTGTTCCACATATAATGGGCCATCGTGCCAAGCGTGATCTTGGAGCATTCCCACTGATTCATCGGATTGGCAACGACGGCTGTATGCCCGTACCTGCCGAGCCGGGAGCTGCGCCCGCGCACCAGATCGAGGAACAGCCGGTCCTTATCACAGTCATTCACCGGAATATTGTCCCACAACCACAGCTCATGCCCGTAAAATCCATGGTTATCCTCCGCATGCCTCCGTCCGATCTCCGGGGCGAAGACAAAATAGCCGGTCCAGAACACTTTGACAGCAGGATGAAGCTGCTCGCGGATGTCCTTCTTGTACTCCGTATTCCAATACGACCAGTATTCCGATGGACACATAGCCAGGGTGAAGTGCGGCAGACATCCGGCTAAGTAATCATTGACCCGGTTCGTCACATAAGCATGTGCGGTCCCGGAGCGCTCCAGGAACTGCTTGTTGTCACCTTGGAGCACATAATCTATGTCATCCATTAATAGTGCGAAATGGCGCACTCCAACTGCGATCATAGCAGCAAGTTTCTCCTCCAGCTTCGCGAAGTCGCCTTGGCTGCGGAATTCCAGATCATTACCCGGGCTTATACAATAGTAGAAATCCACCAGATGCTTATCGCATTCCTGCTTAAGTTCATGAATCTTGGTGAACATATCGTCCGGGTACGGCTCACGCCACAGCTTCCGGTGATAGGGATCATCCTTCGGCGCGTACATGAAGGCGTTCATCCGGTGCCCGCTCATATATCTGACCGAATCTATCCGGTCCGCGAAGCTCCATGGCACGCCATAGAAGCCTTCAATAATACCCCGCACCGGAAAAGAAGGCTCATCCTCCACCGTAACCACCGGCAGGCGGCAGCAATCCTCCTCCACGATAAGGAGCCTTGTCAGCGCATCCAGCCCGTACTTCAGCCCCCGCCGGTTAGACGCAGCGACAACAAGCTTAGCATCCTCTCCAATCACCAGGCGGTATCCATCCGCGGCAATCCCGCTGTCATACTCCAGCATCAGCTGCGCATTGCCCTTATCGGCGGTAGCTACGCCCGGTCCCGCCGGTTCCAGAATTACGATGTCTCCGCCTTCTTCCATCAGACCGTGGATATCCTGATTCATGGCATACCGCGAGGCCAATTCACAGCGCAGCTGCGGGCCCTCTATCACCAGCTCTTTCCCTTGCGTATAATAGTCGCGGAACAGATACTGGCAGTCCCGTAACGAAATTCCCATTGAGTTGTGCCTCCTTAGTTAGCCTTTTATAGCTCCAGCAATCCCTTCCATATAATACTTCTGCGTGAACAGGAACACGAGGATGATTGGCAGCACCGAGATCATAGTTCCGGCGGCAATCCAGCCGAAGTTATAGGAGAATTGCCCGTTCAGATACGTCAGGGCCGCCGCGAGCGGATACTTCTGCGGGTCGTCCAATACGACAATCGGCCACAGGAAGTTGTTCCAGAAGGCCATGACCTCCAGCAGCCCGATGACGGCAATTCCCGGCTTGACGAGCGGCATCACCAGTTGGATGAAGATCCGCAGCTCGGAGGCCCCGTCCATTTTACCCGAATCCCGGATGTCTGCCGGAATACCCAGGAATGTCTGCCGCATCAGGAAAATATTGAACACAGACACCGCAGCCGGAAGAACAACGCCGAAGAATGTATTGCCCAATTGAAAAGCTTGAATCGTCAGATAATGCACAATCATAGCGGTGGCCGACGGAATAATCATGGTCGAGATCAGCAGCGTGAAGACCAGGCTCCGGCCCTTGAACCGGAAGGCTGCCAGCGGATACGCTGTCAGACAGGACAATATAATGTTGAACACGACTCCCAGCAGCGTGATGATGACCGTATTTAGAATGTAACGCGGGAAATTCATGAAGTTCCACACCTGCACATAGTTGTCGAATGCAATGAAGGTGGGCAGAATCGCCGGCGGGTTCGCAAACACGTTGCGCCCCGGCATCAGCGAGACGCTGAGCAGCCACAGGAACGGACCCATCATGAACAGGGCAAGCAGGATCAGCAGAAGATAAGTAATCAGAACACGTAAGCTACGCGGCATCAATAGGAATTCACCCCGCCTTTCCGGTTCAGCCTGAATACGAGTATACTAAGCGCTCCCACCATCACACTGACGATCAGCCCGAGCGCCGAGGCATAGCCGAAGTTGAATTGCTCCAGCCCTTTTTGAAAAATATAGACGCTTGAGGTCAGCGTGGACGTTCCCGGCCCGCCCTTGGTCAGAATGTAGACCTCATCGAACACCCGGATCGCGCCCATGACCGAGATTAGTGTGCAGAACAGAATATGAGGGCGTAATAGCGGCAGCGTCACATGTACAATCAGCCGCAGCGGCCCTGCCCCATCCACTCTTGCGGCCTCATACAGATCAGCCGGAATGCCCTGAAGCCCCGCCAGATAGAGCATCATGTAATAGCCGAGGCCCTTCCACATCGTAATGAACATCAGGACATACAGCGCCGTGCTGCTTGTGGATAGCCAGGAGACCTGTTCACTGATCATCCCTGCCTTCAGCAGCAGGTAATTGACTACACCGTTATTGCCGAGCAGCCAGCTCCAGATCAGCGCCACCGCAACCATCGAAGTCACGACCGGTATATAGTAGGCGGCCCGGAACATTTTGACTCCAGGAATCCGGCTGTTGACCAGAATCGCCATTAAGATCGAAATGATCTGAATCACCGGCACAATCAGCACATACACCAGTGAATTCCACAGTGAAATCAGGAAATTATGATCCTGGAAGGCCCGGGTGAAGTTATCCAGACCTACATAATTCGTCTCGGCAATGACCGAATAATCTGTCAATGAGAGCGGTACTCCGTATATAATTGGCCAAAAGGTAAATACCGCCAGAAACAGCAGCCCCGGCGCCATAAACGCCCATGCAGTAAAAGATTCAGACCGAAACCCCTTGTACACCCGCTACACCTCCCACTCCTTCAAATACCCTCAATTGATATGAATCGGGGGAGAAACTCCCCCTTATCAGCTATGCTTCAGCAGCTTAGGAACCCTGACTGATAATATTATTGACTTCCTTCTCTACCTTGTTCAGCGTCTCCTTGATGTCTGCTCCGTTCATCAGAATCTCCTGCAGGCCCCGTGCCAGTGCAGAGTTAATATCTGCGGCGCTTGGGACGCCGACCATATAATCGGTAGCCTTGTCGAGACTCTGCGAGGAAGCCACCTTCGCTTCAGCTTCGAGTGAACCGTCAGAGTCGGTGAAGAACGGATCTTGAATCGACGCCTTGCTTGACGGCAGTGTGTTGGCCACCTTGGAGAAGGCTGTCTGGTTCTCGGCGTTCGTAATGAAGGCGGCGAATTCGACAGCCTGCTGCGGGTTCTTCGACTTTTGCGGCACCGCCAGGTTCATGGAGTTGGAGAGACGCAGATTCGCTTTGCCTGTCGGCAGCGGGACAGCGATGGTGTTCTTGTAGACATCCGGCGCGGAGGTCTTAATGAAGTTAATGAACGTCGGGCCGGATAGCTGGAAGGCCACCTGCTCACCGGAGAAATACTGGATTTGCTTGCTGAAGTCCGCATCCTCCTTGAGTACCACGCCTTCCTTCATCAGATCGCGCATCTGGGTGATCATGGCCTCGGCTTCCGGCGTATTGAAGGCTGCAGCCGTCTTGTCCTCGTTCAGAATCGGGATGCCGTCAATCGGGAAGAGCTTGGAGACCAGCTGCTGCGCATATCCCGCAGCCCCGGTCTTCTCATGAACCTGGCGGGCCCACTCCACCAGCTCCTCACGGGTCTGCGGCGGACTGGCAGGGTCGAGGCCGGCCTTCTCTACCAGCTTTTTGTTCATGAACAGCACCTCTGTGCCTGTGTACCAGGGAAGTGCGTAAGCCTGGCCGCCCAATACCGTAGAATTATAAATCCCCTCGAAATAACTCTTCGCCTGCTCATCCGTCAGGTACTCGTTCAGATTCAGCAGCGCTCCCTTACTGCCTAACTGGCTGGCGAACTCGGTGTTCAGATTCACGACATCGGGACTCTTGCCGCTCGCTGTACTAGTCAACAGCCGCTGCGAGATTGCATCATAGGGATAGTCCTTCCACTCCACCGTCACCCCGGGGTGACTGCTCTCATACTGGGTGATCAGATTATTGAAGTAATCATTGAACGTAGGCTGAAGTGCAATCGTCCAGAATTCAAGCTTCACCGGCTCTGCCGCAGCCGTAGCTTCAGCGTCCGTGCCGGGTGCTCTGGTGCTTCCGGCATCCGGTGTCCCCTTGGTATTGCCATTTCCTCCGCAAGCCGCAAGCAGCATAGACATGGTCAGCAGCAGCGATACTGTGAAGCCCTTTCTGTTAGTTCCCACACCACATTCCCCCTCAGATTAAGTGTAAGGCGAGCACCCTTTCCGCGTCAGGATTCCTGACTTATTGCTCCCTCTTGGCATAGAGTATAGCAGAATTTGGATTATAATAAAGTATTTTTCCTAAAATAAAATATAAAAAGAAATAATTTTTCTTTTTTTGTATTCAAAAAAGCCTCCGCCTGCACCGGAAGCATCTTCCCGGCAAGCGGAGGCTGTAGTTAGAATAGAATATCCCCGTCATTAGTCAGCTCCGGCCTCAGCCAGCCATTGCTTGAGCGTATCGAGATCGCCGATCTCTCCGACCACGACTCTGCTTATCTTACCCGTCTTATTGATGATATAAGTTGACGGCAGTGCATTGACGCGATATGAAGCAGATATCCTACCGGTAACATCGATAATTACGGGAAAAGAGAATTGATGCTCCGCCATATACTCCGATACCGTCCCCTTGGATTCCCCTGCGTTCACGAACAAGGTCTCGACTGGAAGCTCAGCGGATTCGCTAAGTACATTCAACAACGGCATTTCCCGCATACAGGGCTTGCACCAGGTAGCCCAGAAGTTAAGCAGCACGACCCGGCCCTTGTATTCACTAAGACTCACATTCTCCCCCTGCAAGGTTACCGTTTCGAACGCCGGAGCTGAAGCACCTGCGGTCATTCTCCCGGCCGGAGGCTGGCTGGACTGCTGAAGGTACACCCAGATTCCGGCAGCAAAGGCAGCGGCAATAATCACCAGAGTAACGATCCGGCACAGCTTCATCCCAGCCCCAGACTGTGGTGAAAGGCGGCGTACAGCGAACCGAACTCTGCCCGGATCTCTGCTGTCGTACCTGCCCCCACATGTTTGCCTTGATTCAAGAAGACAATCTGATCGGCCACCCGATCCGCAATCTCCAGTTGATGGGTGGAAAAGAGGACGGTATGCCCCTCTTCCCGGATGTCCTGTAGCAGCTTCACGAATTCGTTCATCCAGAACGGGTCCAGCCCGTTGGTCGGCTCATCCATAATCAGGAGCGGCGGCTTCGCCAGCAGCGCTTGCGCGAACAGCACACGCTGGCGCATCCCCTTAGAGAAGGTGGTCACCAGGCTGTTGCGCTTATCCGCAAGCCCGACTAGAGCCAGCACCTCCTCTACCCGCTCTTTGCGTCTGGGAATCCGGCGCAGCGCCGCCCAGAAATTCAGCAACTCCTCCGCAGACAGCCCGTGGCTGAACTGATAATCATCCGGCATATAGCCGATTTGCATGGAAAAGCGCTTGCGCGATTGCTTCCACTTCAGCCCGTTTACCGTAATTTCGCCGGAAGTCGGCTGCACTATCCCGGCTACCATCCGCAGCACCGTGCTTTTGCCGGCTCCATTCCCGCCGCACAGGGCAAGTATACTGCTGCCGGGAACCTGGAAGCTGATCTCTTCAACCAGTGTTTGCCGCCCTATGACCTTGGAGATTTGCTTCACCTGCACCAACGGGTTATCCACGGGAACGCCCCCTCTCCCAAATCCAATATACCGCTAAGATGGACAGCAGCACCCAGGCCGCGCAGACCCCGAGGAACAGCAGACTGCCGCCCGGGCGGCTAATCCATTCCACCCACTGATAATATTCCGGTCCCAGGACCGACCCTCCGCCCAGCTTCACCACCACGAACAGGCGCACCAGCTCAGCCGGATTCAGAATCGTCAGCACAATCAGAGCAGGCTTGATCCAGAGATACGGGAGCAGGCCGAGGCCTGCGATCAGGAACGTCGGCCAGCCGATTACGGCGAAGAACCAGACCGCTACCGAGATCGTCAAGGCCTGCCAGCGGTTGCGGGATAACGAGCCGATGAAGAGGGCAAGCGTCAGGAACAGCAAGACCAGACCTGCCGAGAAGGCCAGGAACAGGAAGTAAGTCTCCGCCGCAAAAGCCATCCCGAGCAGGCCGCTGACCAGCCCCATCAGCCCGTAGCCAAACGCAACAATCGTCAGCAGGACTGCGGCCAATCCGGTATATTTTCCCAGAACAAAGGATAAGGTTCCAATGGGATAGGTGGATAAGAGCTGCCAGCTTCCGTCTTCCCGTTCTGAGGTCAGTGAGAAGGAGCCCAGAAATAACGTCATCAGCGGCAAAAGATACAGAATCAGGCTCAGCATGGAGCCCGTAACCGCAGTATAGCCTTCGACTACGTTATTCGCATGGATCAGCAGCAGCCCGAGACTGAAGGTGCAGAATAAGACCAGGAAAGAATAGGCCCACGGGTTGCGGAAGCCCATCTTAAGCTCTCTGCGGGCAATATGCAGGATGTCAGCCATACTCACATATCCGTCTCTTCGGAATGCGTGCCTTCCTCTGAGCTATGCTCCTCCATACGACCTTCCCCGCTCTGCATGCCCATGTTCATCATATCCTTGTTCTGCTTCCATTCATGGGAGGCCAGCTCTCCGGCGGTCAGCACAGTGCCTACCCCCTGCTCCTTCACGAACGCTTCTGCTGCCGCCTTGTCCTTGAAGCTGATCACTCCATAAGCCATCGGCGTACGTAGAGAAACGTCATATACATAGCTCGCCTTGCTGAATTCAACCCAGCTCTTGTCATTATAGTCGCGGACATAATCCATTCCGATCTGCTCCGTGCCGTTGCTCTTCTTCCACTCATTCATGCAGCCGATATCATCGAACTTGTAATTCTTGCCGTCCTTGGTCGTTAGCTGAGTGGCGAAGGCATCATCTTTCACCTGCATATTGCAGACCACACAGATGTCGACGTCTTCATTGATCGCTACCGGCTCATACTTCTTCTGCCCGCAGGCCGCGAGGATCAACAGACTCATTGATATCATCAAGACCAGACTCCATCGTTTCATAATCGCAGTACCCCCAAGTATATTATTGTAATGACGGACAGGAACAGCAGCAGCCAGCCCGCAACCATGACCGTGCCTTGTCCGCCTGCCGCCTGATTCGTGCTAACCGTACCTGCTGCAAGCTGCATGAGCGGCGCTGCATCCGTGGACCACCCTGCCGAATCACCGGTGTACATATCGCTCAGGAAGGTCATTCCCGGTGAATGGAAAAACAGCTGATACGCTGCATTCCCCGCAACCAATTGCTGATAGAAGGGGTTAATCGCATACTTCAGGTCGCTGACCCCATCCCCCGTGAGATCCAGTCCGCCAAAGGCATCCCAGTAATTCCCGTTCATGTGATTATCCCTGCTGCCTGTGGCCTGGGCCTCAATGACGTTCGCTACAAACCCGTTACGCTCGAAGCGATTGCCCTCGGCATTCTCGAACTGCACGCCGATATAGTTGCGGAGCACCAGGTTCTGCTGCAGCTTGTTATCCGAGGATTGCTGCATATAAATCCCTACCCGGTTGCCTTCCACCCGGTTGTTCATAATCGCTGAATTCCGCACATCGTAGAGCAGAATCCCCTGTGAATGCACATTCCGGCTCTGCTTGCGGAAGGAGTTCCCGGACACCACCACATCCGTAACACCCATCACCATCGCGCCGGTTATGTTATATTCCCCGGTGTTGTTAGTGATCTTCGAGCCATTGATATACATGCAGTGGACCCCGTACCGCAGATAAGCAAGCTTGTTCTGATCCACCACCGTATTGCGGCTGTTCTCCAGATAGATGCCATCCCGCAGATAAGCGATGTCGTTGCCCAGGATCACAGCGCCGTGAGAGTTATAGAGATCGATCCCGTTGCCTCTCGTCCCCGGTGCTTCTCCTTTGGGGATGAACCAGCTTATTGTGTTATCCGAGATCACCCCGCCATCGGCTTCACGCAGCAGTATTCCGTACCCTGCCGAATGAATTACCAGTCCCTTCAAGGTGACCCTGTCCGCTTCAACGCGTACAGCCGCTGCTTCCCCGTCATTATTCTGCTGAATCTTCAGGTTCTCAAGCCTTACACCGTCTGCAAGGATCTGCACCGCTGCCTGCTCGTCCTTAGCCGTATGCAGTAGAATCGCCTTGCCGTTACCGTTAATCGTTACTCGCTTATCCAGCCGGACCGGACCGGAATAGGTTCCCGGAGCCAGGGTGATGAGATCTCCCTCACGGGCTGAATCAATGATGGGCTGGAGCGGAAGAGCTCCGCTGTTGGTGTCTGCGCTTACAATGCGGCTATGATTGAAGGAGAAGAAGAACAGACCAGCAATCATCAAGACAAGAACCCTGAAGCCGATGGAGCAGTCGTACCTTTTCTGTACAAGCATTGTTCACCCCCATTGTAGGATGGTTTCTTGTGCAAACCCGCATTAAGTGTAAATAAAAGGAATTAAAGTGCCTATAGCCCGAACTGGCTATACCGGCTGGAGTCTGTGACTATTCTGTGATTTATATCATATCCTCTCTGCTATGAACATTCGAAAAAGACACTCTTTAATTAAAGAGTGCCCATTTCCAGCTAATATAGAAGCTTTTACATGCTGCAAGACTAATCTTTTATGGGGGTGGACGGATGAAGCTGCTGAATGAGCAATATTCCGTCATATTGTTCGCGCGGAATCATTTTCTCGTCCAGGACTCCCCATGCCTTCGCTGTACGCGGGGTGTACATCCATTCCGTGGACGCGCTTAACGTGGTGTCTCTTAAGTTGATAAACTGCGCAGCGCCTTCGCCTACACCTATAATCTCTTCAAGACTTCCCTTGTCATGCGGCGTAACCTGCTCCACCTTACCGTTGTTCTTATGCGCACTGCCTTCATAAGCATACAATCCGATCACATAGCCTTCCTTCTTCAAGGGCCAAGGCAGCATTTCCCCCATTGTAGGATAGGGTGTCTGATCATAACCGAAGCCATTGTGCTCGGTAATCATCGTAGAATTGTTTTTACGGATATGGTAGTTGTGTCCCCACAGAATGAGCTTCTCGCCCGGATACACTGTGTTAGCAAGCCATGCTACATTCCCAGCCATTACGCGGTCCCGCTCATAGCTCCCCTGCTTCACCTGATTCTCCTGATCTACCCCCGCCAGCAGTTTAACAATATGAGGATGGTAATACTCCAGCATATCTATCCGGTTCTGAAGCACACGCTCAAGGATCTGAACCAGCTTGGGCTGATTAGGATGTACTGTGCTTAATGCTGCTGCATGATCCTTCACGAAGGCCTGGAAAATCATATATTTGCGCTTGATTGCCTCCTTCTGGGCGGCATATTCTCCGATATCATCAATCATATTAAGCTTCAAATACCATTCTTCCGTCTGGGCAAAGGCTTGGGCTTTGGCAACATCCACCCCGGCGAACCATTGTGTAACCAATGTAATAAAAGAATCTGTAACGGCTTGGGAGTCAAATCCGGTCAGTATGAGCGGATGATCTGTACGGCTCTGCTCCGCTATGTACTCGAACAGCGGCAGATTCTCTTCCACCTGCCATACGCCGTATACGGAATTCTCCATCAGCTGTTGCGGCTGTAGCTCATTAACCTGTGTATACGCTGCGGTTGCATCCGCCAGATTGGACTCGAAGGCGATGACGTTATAGTCCAGCTTTTCATGCAGATACTTAATTAGTCTTACCTTCACCGAATTATATTCGGCTGCCCCATGCGAGGCCTCGCCCAAGCTCACTATCCGTTGATCCGCCAGAATCTGCTGAAGAAACGCCAGATCGGAATAGGTGTCGCCCTGCTCCGGCTTAATGGTTGTAATGGTGTTCGCAGTGGCCCGGATGCTATCCTTCCAGGCGGCCTCTGCGGACAACATGCTCGTAACGTCAGTTGCCGGCACTCCTTCTGCATGTACAGCTTCCCTAACGGTCATTAGAGTGACACTGCAGAATACGGCTGACAATACGGCTTTGCGAAGCAATGGATTCATAATGATAAACCTCCCCTTGTATATGACATCAGCTTAACAAGGGAAGGTTAAAACGAGCGTGGTGTCCTGTTTAAAATTAGGTTAAAGCCAGCTTTCTTATTGCCCAATCGCTTTGAACGACTCGGTCTGGCGGGTAATTCCCTGCTCCGCGGCGAAGCGCTCAATGCTTGATGCGCCGAAGAATCCGTGGATGCCCTTCGTGCGCTGAATGACATAAGCCGCATCCTCCGGCTCGGCAATCGGGCCGCCGTGGCAGATAATCATAATCTCCGGGTTGACCGCCCGTCCGGCTTCGATAATCGCTTCAATACGCTCTACACAATCGTCCAGCGTCAGCGCGGTAACTGCGCCGATGGTGCCCTTGGTGGTGAGGCCCATGTGGGCAACCAGAATATCTGCGCCTGCTTCTGCCATGGCCCGCGCTTGTTCAGGATCAAATACATACGGGGTAGTCAGCATATCCAGCTCATGGGCGATACGGATCATTTCGACCTCCAGGCCGTAGCCCATCCCGGTCTCCTCCAGATTCTGCCGGAATACGCCATCGATCAGACCCACGGTAGGGAAATTCTGCACACCGCTGAAGCCCTGCTCCTTCAACTGCTTCAGGAAGACCTCCATCACCCGGAATGGGTCGGTGCCGCATACTCCTGCCAGAACGGGAGTATCCTTGACGACAGGTAACACCTCCGAGCCCATCTCCACCACAATCTGATTGGCGTCGCCATACGACAGTAAGCCTGCCAGTGAACCGCGTCCTGCCATTCTGTAACGGCCGGAATTATACACAATCAGCATATCCGCTCCGCCTGCCTCACTGCTCTTGGCAGTAATCCCCGTACCTGCCCCGACACCAAGAAGAATCTTCCCCTCCTTCACCTCTTGCTTGAATCTATCCATAATCTCAGCTCTGGTCTGTTTATTCATTAGTAGCTCCTCCTTAATGTGTTGGTTCAGGCCTTCGCGGCCTGCATGAGATCAATCAGCTTCCGGGCTGCGGCCTCAGCAAAGGCAGGATCATTAATCGCCAGGTCCATTTCGATCAGTTCAACCCTTGAGCGGTCCACCTGCTGGCGCAGCGTATGGAACAGCATCCGGTCCTCTTCAGGGCCATAGAAGGGCTGCCCCTCCACATCAATGGCTGAAATGCCGCCAAGCGGCAGCATAAGCACCGTGTTATCCGTCGCCATATTAAGCTTCTCGGCCAGCTTCCTGCCGATCCGTTCATTCTCCTCCACAGTCGTCCGCATCAGCGTAACGGTCGGGTTATGATGATAGAAATTGCGATCCTTGAACTTCTCCGGTACGGTATCCGCTGGGCCGAAGTTGCACATATCCAGGGCGCCCACCGAGACGACCTGCGGTATACGGTTGCGGCCTGCCGCCTCCAGGCGGTGCGGCCCTGCATTCAAGACGCCGCCGATCAGCTCATCCGACCATTCGGTGGTGGTTAAGTCCAGTACCCCTTCAATGAAGCCCGCTTCGATCAGCGCCTCCATCGATTGTCCGCCGATTCCGGTTGCATGGAATACCAGCACCTCGTAGCCGCGATCCTCCAGGTATTTGCGCGCTTCGGTCACACACGGCGTAGTCACTCCGAACATGGTGGCTGCTACGAGCGGCTTTTTCTCCGGTTCATGAGCCGCTTCGAACGTGAGCATGCCCGCGATTGCAAACATCGCGTTGCTGAATATTCTCGTCGAGATCGAATTAAGGCCTGATACATCCACGACAGACGGTATCATCATAATATCGCTGGTCCCGACATACGGGGCGGTATTTCCGGAGGCTACCGTCGACACCAGTACCTTCGGTACACCGATCGGCAAGGCTCTCATCGCAGGGGCAACCAGTGAAGTTCCGCCGGTGCCCCCGAAGGAAATGATGCCGTCGAATTTGCCCTCCTGATATAACCGGGGAACGAGCTTCTCCAGTCCTTTGGACAACACTTCTGTAGCTAATGCCCGGTCCTTCTTCGCAGCAAGCTCGTCCAGCTCCATCCCTGCGGCGGAAGCGACCTCCCGGTTAGACACCTCAGGAAGGAAGGCTGGCTCGAATACACCAGTATGGATCATCAGGGCTCTGAGGCCAAGCTCCTCTGCAAGCTTCTTGATGTACAGGTACTCTTCACCCTTCGTATCAAACGTTCCAGCTATAGCGATCGTCTTCATTCTGCTGCCTCCTCGTATACGAATCATAGATTCATCATACCGGGCATGTTTATGAATGAAAACGCTTTTATGTTCTATGTTTTTGTGTTTAGGTTAGATTTGTACTGCTTGGGCGAGCAGCCCGTCAGCTTCTTGAACATTCTGCTGAACTGGGCATAGTCGGGGTAGCCGACCATTGCGGACACCTCGGATAATTGCAGGTGCGGGGCCTGGAGCAGTATAGCAGCCTTTTGCATACGGAAGCCGACCAGATAGCTCTGGAAGCTGCAGCCCATTTCCTTTTTAAATAAGCTGCTCAAATAACTGCGCGACACATGTGCCACCTTGGCCAGATCCGCGAACACCACTTCCTCGCTGTAATTCTGGGCGACATATTCTTTGACGAATTCTACGTAATCATAATGCCGGGTGATGCCGCTGAGCATTTTAACCATGAGATCATCCTCATCCAGCTTCCCCAGGCGCTTGAAATCGCGGGTAATGGCCGTAATCGACTGCTCGGAGGGAATCCGTTCAAAGGCAGAGCCGCCAATGTAGCCCATAATCTGCGTGTTGCTGCTGTACATGTACTGGACATCTACCGGAGTCTTGACCGGACCGCCGTAGATCATCTTAATGACTTCAGGCTTAACCTCCCCGCAGGCAGTGAGAATGCGCAGGGCTTTCGCCTTGGCAGCTTCCAGGGAGACCACTTTTCGCGCCCCCAGCAATCCGCCTACGGTCAGGCCAAGATGCACACAGATTACATCTGCCCCCGCTTCGGCCATCTGGACGCCTTGGGCTTCGTCGAAGACGAAAGCCACCGTGAACAGCTCCTGCTGATGAGCCAGACGTATAGCCTCAACCTCCCTCTCATAGCTGATGCCGTCCTCCTCCAGTGCCTCTCTGAACACCCCGTCGATCAGACCGACCGTTGGATAATTATTCACTCCCGCGAAGCCTCTGGCCTTGATCTCATCTATGTATAGAGACATTTCTCTCGTTGGATCATTTGCATTCAGCCCGAACAGCACCGGAGTGTCCCTCACCAGCGGCACAATCTCCTTCGAGGCAAAATCCATCACCATCTCATTGCTGTTGCAGAAGGGCAGGAACCCCGCCAGCGAGCTTCTCCCCATCTGCCGGAACTTGCCGGAGTTCAGCATTAGAATGAAGTCTGCTCCGCTGTCAGCGGCAACCTTGGCTGTAATTCCCGTACCTGTCGAGACGCCGATAATATGGTTGCCTTCGCGCAGCTCTGACTGAAGCCGCTCCAGTATGGCTGTTCTGTTCAAGCTCTATCTCCTCATCTCTCTAGCAGAATTCCCAGCAGAATATATGTAATCATGATCCCGCCGGCTGCATAATCCAACGGTGTATATTTTAGCACCCGATAGGAAGTCCGACCCTTCCCGTTGCCGTAAGCCCTTGCCTCAATCGTCATAGCCAGCTGCTCCGCCCGGGCAAGGGTGGTTGCGTGCAGCGGAATCACTAGTTGGATGTAAGCCTGTATCCGGTTAAGGCCTTTGGTATCCTTGATATCATACCCTCTGGCCTGTTGCGCCACAAGAATACGGTCCAGCTCCTGGGTAATGGTGGGGATAAAACGAATAGCCAGCATGACCGTCAAAGCCAGCGCCTCTACCGGAACGCCCAGCCGAGTTAACGGCTTGCACAGCTGTTCCAGACCTTTGGCCAGATCGAGCGGCTTCGTCGTTAATGTCAGGATAAGAGCAAGCGAGACCAGCAGCAGAATCCGCCAGAGTGCGAACAGCTCTTTCCCGATCCCTTCCTGGTTGAACAGGAGATGATAGACCATTGGCAGCAGCAGGATGAGCAGAATCGGCCGCAAAGCCCGTAAGAGTAATCGAAGCGAAATTCTGGACAAGAGGAGCTGTCCTCCCGCCAGAACTGAAGCCGCAATGTATCCGGTAATCGCCTGGAGATGCATACTGCCAATTGTGAAGGCTACAAGAATGAGCAGCTTCGTTCGCGGATCAAGCCGGTGAATGACAGAGTCTGAAGGGAGATACTGCCCGAGTACAATTTTATCCGTCATCGCTCAGAGACCTTTTGCCTGCCACATAGCACTCACCATTCGAAAAATCTCTGCTTCCCTACAGCTTGCAGGCTGGGGCTTCGCTCCAGAACATTCTTCGATGATTCTCAAGAGCTGAATCGGCTCCGGCACAGGCAGACCGGCTTGTTCCATACGCTCCGCATGCTCCAGGAACAGTTCGTTTACCTCCCAATGTCCTAACAAGCGGCCCTGCCCCATAATCATCACCTCATCCGAGTATTCGGCAACATCCTCCAGCTGATGCGACAGGAACAGGACGGTCCGCTTGTGCTCTTCCTGCCAGCTTTTTAGCCGCCTGAGCAAGTCGTTCTTGTTCGCGGGATCAAGCCCTGCGGCCGGTTCATCCAGAATAAGCAGCTCCGGCCTGGCGATCAGCACAGAAGCAATAGCCACCAGCCGCTTAATCCCTCCGCTGAGCTGTAAAGGATGCTGCGGAAGCAGTGCTGCGGGTAAGCCCATCTGTTCCATAATCTGACGGATCGCTTGCTCCACGTTCGCCCCGGATTCCCCCTTCATTCTGAGCGCAAAAGCCAGCTCCTGATTCACCGTTGCCGCAAAGAGCTGCTGCTCCGGATACTGAAAGACATAACCGATATGCGGCACAGCCTTCGGCCTGCCTTGCTGATCCTTTGGCAACGGCTGCCCGCGATAGGTATATTCGCCTTTACTGATCGGCAGCAGACCCTTGAATACCTTGGCGAGGGTGGATTTACCGGCCCCGGACTGGCCGGTCACCGAAATCCATTTCCCCTCCTGGAGCGTGCAGCTTACGGATTCAAGAATATCCTTCCCGTTCATCTTCACATTTACATCCTGCAATGCGTAGACCATATGCTTCTGATCGTCTCCTTCCATTCTGCGTGTTGCGGGGCGTCCAGCCCGAGGGCCTGAAATAATCTGACGGTAAAAGGAGGCGCAAGCTGCTGCTCCGTCATGCTTACACTGCTGAACAATCCAGAGGGCGTCCCGTCAAAAGCCAGCTCTCCCTGGCTAAGCAGCAGCACGCGGTCAGAAGGCAGAATCTCATCCATATGATGGGTAATATGGATGATCGTCAGCCCTTGCCGGTGAAGCGTGTGCATCACCTGAAGAAGGTCCTGCCTGCCCTGCGGATCAAGCATCGAGGTGGCTTCATCCAGGATGAGGATGGAGGGCTCCATAGCCAACACGGCTGCTACTGCAACCCGCTGCTTCTGACCGCCCGACAGCTGATATGGAGCAGCGTCCATATAGTCCTCCATATGAACGGCTTGCAGTGCACGGGTTACCCTGCCGAACATTTCGATTCTTGGGACGCGCAGATTCTCCAGCCCGAAGACCACCTCATCCAACACGGAAGCCGTAATGAACTGATCGTCAGGATTCTGGAAGACCAGTCCGGCCCGCTCGCGGATGCTCACAAGATCCTGGCGGTTCAAGTTACTCAGCGCTCCCATCCGCACCTCTCCTGCGTTTGGCAGCAGCAATCCGTTCATCAGTTTGGCGATCGTGGATTTACCGCTGCCGTTCGCGCCGATTATAGTAACGAACTCGCCTTGGCGTATATCAAAGCTGAGCTGACGCAGAACCGGCTGCCCTCTCCGGTACGCAAAGTCTACCTGGTCAAAAACGAGCATGGGTGATACTCCTTTCTGCACGGCCTTCTTCATGTCAACTCCTCTGCCGCGCGGTTCTTCATGAGCTGGCGGGCGATTTTGCCGGAACCGGTGTAGCTGAATTCCTCTACGCTAATCAGCTGCTTCGGCAGCTTATAGCTAGCCAGATAGGGGCGGCAATAAGTTCTGATCTCATCGAGTGTAAGCCGTTCCTGCCCCTGCCACTGTATCATTAACGTTACCTGCTCCCCCCAGCGTTCATCCGCTATGCCGAACACCATCGCCTCCCTGATATTCGGATGGCGAAGCAGCACCGCTTCCACTTCTTCCGGGAACACCTTGAGTCCCCCGCTCTTGATCATGCTGCCCGCGCGTCCGGCCAGGCGTAGATGCATCTGCCGGTCCTGATACACGTAATCCCCTGTGCGCAGCCAGCCGTCCCGGAATACCCGCGCCGTCTCTTCCGGCAGGAGATGATACCCGGAGAAGATCATATCGCTGCGGATGTACAGCTCCCCCACCGTGCCTAGAGGAACCTCGCGGAATTGTTCATCACAGATCATTAGCTCTACACCGCTGAACGGCTGGCCCAGAGAGTCCTGCGGCTCCGCTCCGGTAAGCTCCAGATAGCTGATGTAGCTGGCTTCAGATGAGCCGTAATACTCATAGAGCCTAACTCTTTTGAACTTCTCGCGGCACTTAGCTATTGAAGACACAGGCCATTTGCCGCCGGAGCTAATCAAGGCCAGGATGGATATTATAGCGTTACTTGATTCTGCTTGGCGCAATAACGCCTCAGTCATGGCAGGCACAACGAACAGAATCATATCCGGTACGCGGGAGCACAGGGTGAGTACGCGCTCTGCATCGAATTCCGGAAGGAGATGGAATGTGGCTCTGCTGTACAGGGATTGCAGCAGGGCGAACAGCGACAGCGAATGAACGAACGGCCCGGGCGCAAGCACATGTTGCATCCGGTTCAGGCTGAACGCCTTATCTGTAGCCTCCAAGCTGCTTAACCACGACAGATGGGTTCGCATATACCCCTTCGGGATACCTGTGGTGCCTGAGGTATACCCAATGAACAGCAGTTCAGGGTTATCTGCTGCTTCAGCCACCGGATCGAAGCCAGCCACCCAAGCCTCATAGCTGCCGGAGACCTGTTCCCTGCTGAAATATAGCTGGGGAATTCTACTGTAACGACCAGTCAGATCAGCTGCGAAGCCTGCCTCACTGACAAGCAGCCCGGGAGCGCATTGCCGGATGACCTGCTCCAGCGCTGCTGGAGACCATTTCGGGTCCAGCAGCACGGGAATGCTGCCTGCGTAGATAGCACCAAGAACAAATTCGGCGAATTCCATGCGGTTACCAGACAGAAGCGCAATGGTCTGATTCGAGTGTCCGCCCTGCCGCAGACCGCTGGCAATCTGCTGAACCCGCTTTGTAAGCTGCTCATAGGTACGTTCATCGTGTCCATCTGAAATTGCAATGCGGTGAGGGACGAGTGCGGCACGTTCCAGAATGTGTTCTGCCAGATTCATCGGGATCTCACGCCCCCTTCTTCTCCTCAACCGGACTGAATGCCCGGAGCTGCATGGTGATGACGGCGGCCAGCAGAGCCTTGATCAGATCTCCGGGCAGAAAAACCGCAGACCCGGCAAGTCCGGTCCACAGCGGTGTATTCGTGATCCAGGCCATGGCAGAAGCGCCGATCAGATTAACGAGCAGAACGCCAAAGATCAGATTAACAGTGAACAGCTTCCAGGCCCGTACTTTCGGCCAGACCGCTTCAGCGAACCAGCCGATCAGCCCCGCCGCCAGCGGCCAACTGAACAGATAGCCTGCTGTCGGTCCAACCAGGATAGCCAGCCCGCCGCGTCCGCCTGGTAATACCGGCAAGCCTAAGGCGATGAGGATAAGGAAAATGATCAGGCTGAGCGCACCCGTCCGCCAGCCCAGAAAACAGCCGGCCAGCATGACGCCGAGCGTCTGGGCAGTGACAGGTACAGGGATAATGCCGAGGGATACGGGCGGAATCAAACCCAGTACCGCGATAAGCGCGGCGAATAAGGCCGCATAGACTAACTCTTTGATTCTCAATTCAATAACCTCCACGAGATAAGATACAGGAATTGGACGGCCTTCCGTTCACGGAGCCCAGCCAACAAGCTGAATTATAGTGGAGGATGGTTTTATTGTAAACCTAAAAATATTTTTAGGTTCACAATTGAAGTGTGTACGATGCACTAAAGAAATAACGAAAAGTCTTAATTTTTCTAATATCAGCTAAGCATGTTAATATACTTAAAGAGATGAGCTCGGAACGTTATACTTGTGGAGGGTTATAGGCATGACAGTCAAAGAACATATCCTGGCCTTACTGGACAGCAATAAGGGTGAATACTTCTCCGGGGAGGACATCGCCGGGCGGTTATCCGTAACGCGCAGCGCAGTCTGGAAGGCCATCAAATCGTTGCAGACCGATGGCTATTCCATTCAGGCCGTCACCAATAAGGGATACTCCCTGTCCCCGCAGACGGACATTTTGTCCGCCGCAGCAGTTGCCAAATACCTGGATGCCAGGGGACAGAAGCTGCGGCTTGAAATCTTCAAGAGCGTGGTTTCCACGAACGAGCTGGTGAAGGCGCTGGCTTCCGGCGGAGAAGCGGAGGGCAAGGTCATCCTCTCGGAGGAGCAGACCGCCGGGCGCGGCCGGAAAGGCCGGCCTTTCTTTTCCCCTGCGGGAACGGGCATCTATATGAGCATTCTGCTGCGTCCCCGGTTGTCGGCGGCAGATGCTACACTTCTGACTACCTCTGCTGCCGTTGCGGTCGCTCTGGCGATCGAGAGCATGTCCGGCTTCAGTACGCAGATCAAATGGGTGAATGACGTATTCATGAACGGTAAAAAGGTGTGCGGAATCCTCACCGAGGCTTCCCTGTCCCTGGAGAGCGAGTGGCTGGATTATGCCGTGCTCGGAATCGGGATCAATGTTACGCTGCCGTCGGGCGGCTTTCCCGCAGAGCTGTCAGGGGTGGCAACCTCTATCTATGAGGCAGCTAATCCGCAAGGGGATTTGCGGAACCGGCTTACAGCCGAAGTGTTGAACCGCTTCATGGGCTATTATGAGCAGCTTAAGGAACGGCTGTTCCTGCCCGACTACCGCCAGCGCATGATGTCCCTGGGTGAGACGGTCATGGTTGTTAAGGAGCATCACGAGCAGGAAGCAACCGCTGTCGATATCGATAACGACTGCCGCCTGAAGGTCCGGTATCCGAATGGCGAAGAGGAATATCTGTCGAGCGGCGAGGTTCGTATTCTGCTCTAACGCATGCCAAAAAACCGCACCCCGCAAGCAAAGTCTGCGGAGTGCGGTTTTTCAATTGCGGCTTATTTATGGCTTACGCTACAAATATGGCTTATTGCTCCAGTGCTGAAGTCACTTACTCCCTTGCGCCTGTTGGGTAGGCCCGTAATTGGCTGCTCCAGTAAAGTGAACATCTTCCTGCGTGGGATACACTTTCGGGATGCGCAGATCCCGCTGATACAGTCTCAAATGCTCTCCCCGGGGAGCGATATCAACGACATCACAGCCTCTCCAGGATACCTTATATTCCTCGCCCCGCACTGTCTCCTTCACCACCACTGTGTCCAGCGGATGCGTAAGCTCCACAGTGTCCCCTGCTCTTACACTACGGATCACAAGCAGATTGCCTTCTCGTACGGCTACGCATACGGCTCCATTTACCCTCACCGTGAAGTCCGTTCCCATCCAGTCATAGACCCGTACCGCAACATCGCACGGCTGCTTGGCTGTAATGGACATATAGCCCAGATCGGGATATCTCATGGTGACGGCAGCCTCGTCCGTCTCCTTATCCACCGGCATGTTGACGAATACCGTGCCATTCTGGAATTCCACCGCCCGGTTCCATACGAGCTCCAGGGCTACCGGAGCCATGCCGACGCAGCAGCCCGCAATGGAACGGAATTTGGATAACGACATGGAGTTCACGAGAGAGCCCCCGGTGAAGCCCCCGATCATTCTCTTATCAATCTCCCTGTAGGTTATACCTGCTTCGTCAGGCCGGGTGTTGTCTGTGACTACGTAGGAAGATACCTTTAGCTGATTCTCCACCAGCTGGTTCCGCGCATACAGGGTCATATCCTCCCAATATTCCTCATATCCGGCCAGAATCAGCTCATTCGCACATTCGATCATGTCCTTGATGCAGCAGGTTTCGCAATGCTCTTCATGCAGCGGATGCCACTGGGCATATTCAGGCACCCAACCGAAGGAGGAAGACAGGCTGCGGATATAATCATAGATCCCTTTGCCTGCGGTAATATACCGCTCCTTGCTCGTTACCCGGCCCAGACGTACCAGACCGGAAGCTACCCAGCCTGCGGAATGGACATGGCCGAAGAATTCCATTCTGTAATTGAAATAACGCGAAGGTCCGAGCAGGTGGTTGGCGAGACCCGTCGCCAGATCAAGCGCAGCCTTATCTCCGGCAATCTCATATCTGCGCACCAGGGAGTGCAGGACAATGGCATTACGGATCGCCAGCTCCCCCCGGCCGGTATGCCTGGACAGATCGAAGCCGCCGTCCTTCAGATACACATCATTGGGGAATTCGTATAGGGGCTCCTGCTCATCATAATCCCCCGACCAGAACGTTCGGACCTTCCGCTCAATCACCAGGGAGCGCATTCCCCTGACCAGCCCGGCCGCTCTGCTCTCCGCCTCCTTATCCCCGGGATCATTCTCCAGCATCCGGTTCAGCGCGGGAAGAATATAGCCCATTTCGTGAAAAGAGCTATGGTTCGTATGCGTCCACGGATAAGGCTCATGAAAGCGCAGGCCGTGCTCCCCCCAGGACTTCATCAGATGACGGTAAAAGGATTGCTGCACCGCAGCGCCTTCCCCCGTCTTCAGCATTTTGCGCACCGCATCTATAGCCTCATACCAGGAGCCGACCAGCTCCGCATCGTCCACCCGGCAATGGGCAGCCTCGGCAGGCTTCTTATGCGGCAGTACAAGCCAATAGGGCAGGTTGTCTTCCTGCGCATCTACCATCGAGGTCAGATAACCCAGAACGAGCTTGGCATTCAGTAACGGCGTGAACTTTTCGTAAGCTTGACTTGCCATGTTGTCTATCCCTCCGCTGCTTAATCTCCGGTAACACTGACCTTGAAGTCGTCGAAGTCGATAGACGCGTTCGCGTAGCCGTCAACGCCGAACAGTTGTCCGGTTAGTGTGCTGCCGCCGGTATGGCGGAAGGCGAAATCCGTAGCGGCCGGAACAGATTCATTATTGATATAGACGCTGTAGGTCTTGGCGTCCCAGTTGGCGACCATTTTGATGGCATACCAGGTGCCCAGCGCGAAATCTCTCACCTTGACCTTGTTGGAGCCGCCATTTTGCACCAGGATTTTACCGGAATCAAACGCTGTCACCATAGAATAGTTGCCGGTCCCGCTATCATTTCTTACCATAGCGCCGTTGGCATACTGGAAGTTGCTGTTTAACCGGACACGGTACTCGATAACAATCCGCTGATTCCCCTCAGCGTTTACATCGCCCGCATAAGGCAGGAAGAGGTTGGCTTTGCCCGCTACTGAGGTTGTGGTTAGCCGCAGGAATTTATTACCTGCTTCCTCCTGAACCACAGCGGCGGCGCCATTCGTCAGATCCTGCGTTGTAATGCCATAAGGGTATTTGCCGGTTGTATCGCCGGAGAAATCCCGGTAAGCCTTATAGGTTATCCCGTTCTGTGTGGTATTCAGTGAAGCTATCAGGGAGGCTTCCGCTTCAGCAAGTGCATTCAGCTCTGCATTGAACTGCGCCTGCGTCAATCCCGCATTGCCCGCCAACGCCTCTGCATGCTCCACTGCGGCAACGAAGTCAGCATACTTGGCAGCGCTATAATTGCCTGCCCCGTTCCCAAGCGGATAGGAGTTATTAGCCAGCTTGCTGCGAAGCTGATTCACGATCTCATCCAGGCCATAGCCCGGCACAACCTCTACAGAAATCGTGGAAGAGAACTCCTCCCCGCCTATCTTGAGGGTCACAGGAATCTGAACCGTGCCAATGGTACTGAAGTCCAGCCCTGCCGTCTTGCTGTCAGTCACCTGGGCCTGAACGGTCTGGTTGTGGTAGACAGCATTCACAACGCCCGAAAGCGCGGGAACCACGCCTGAAGGTGTCTTCATAGTTGTAGTGACCTGAACGGCATCTGAAGCGGCAATGACAGTTATGCTGTAGGTGGCTTGCTTGCCCCCGGTTGAGGCTGTAATCAGAGCCGTACCCGGTTGAACAGCATTTACTGTATGGGTTGCCGGATCGATGGCCGCCACTCCCGGATTGCTGCTGGTATACTGCGCACTCCCGGTTACATCCTGAACTTCATAATTGTTGTAATGTGCTGTTACCCTTAGCGGTGAACTGGTCTGGCCGCTGATCAGCACAGGCTCCAGACCGCTGAGCGCCAAGGACTGTACCGTTCTAGGATCAGCCTTGACATTAACTGCAGCGGTTGCGGTTTTGCCGTTATAGGTGGCGGTAATGGTTGCACTTCCTGCCCCGGCCGCCTTCACCTGATTCCCTGCTTGAATAATGGCTACGTTCGTATCAGACGAGGTCAGGACCACGCCTGCCGTGACAGCAGAATAGGTAGTTCCAGTTACTGTATAGAGGGGCAGGCTGCGGGTCTCGTTAAGTCCCAGCGTATATCCGGGAGCCCCGAACAGCAGCTCCAAGGTATTCAGCCGGGATACCTCCAGGCTGTCGATGTCCGCCAGATTGTTCCCCTTGAAGAAGCGGAGAACATTGTCTCCCTGCTGAAGATAGATT
The DNA here is from genome assembly GCF_000517865.1 of Paenibacillus sp. FSL R7-269. NCBI lineage: Bacteria > Bacillati > Bacillota > Bacilli > Caryophanales > Paenibacillaceae > Paenibacillus > Paenibacillus sp. FSL R7-269. Next base: position 34,731 of record NZ_ASPS01000006.1, on the reverse strand, counting down.
TTCGCCGTAGAGGCTCCCCAGCGGTTCGCGCCGGAATAGACGATATTCATCGACGCTCCGGGCCCGCCGTTGACCGACAGAATATGAGAGGCATCCCCCGCATTCGCTGAGCCGTTGCTGTTACGCACGGACAGCACATAGAAGCCCGCTTCCGGCACATTGACATTGAACTGGGCATAGTCGAAAGTGTTCGCGAGGTTGGTAATCTTCATCCCGCCGGAGGCGGAGCTTTCGCGCCGGACCGCTGGGGATGAAGCGCCAGCGGGATCTTGCACGAGCAGAGCTTGTTCGGCTTCATAACGAATTCGGGCCGGCTCGCCTGATGGGATTGCTATCGGACTGTTCGGATTAACAGGCTCTCCCAGGTTCGGCGTGTTGTCTGTGTTCCAGGAGAACTTCTGCGCGCGGACATTGCGGGTCCAGCCTGAGCCCGGCCAGCGGGCGGAATGGTAGATGATCCAGTCCTCGGTACCGTCCGGTGAAGTCACAATACTGTGATGGCCCGGGCCATAGACACCGTTCGCGCTTGAGAAGATCGGCTGATTACGCTTGGTCCAGGAAGCGGGATTCATCAGATCGGCGCTGGTGCTGGCGGTAATCAAGCCGAGACTATAGCTGTCTGTCCAGCTTCCGTTGGCGGAGTACACCAGATTGATCTTGTTCCCTTTGATCGTAATCTGCGGGCCTTCATTAATCCGGCCGGGGGAGGTCTCCCAGTCATACTCCGGCGTGGACAGGAGCACGCGCTGCGAGCTAATCGTCCATGGATTGCTCATTCTGGCGATGTACAGATTCTGAAAGCTGCCGTCGGTGTCCTCCCAGCCGGACCAGATGAAGTAGTGCTGGTCACCGACCCTCAGCACAGTGCCGTCAATCGCCCAGCGGTCCGTGGCATCGGTAATCTTACCTTTGAAGGTCCAGCTTCCGCTCATCGGATCGGCACTGGCATTCTCCAGCACATACATGCGGTGGTTGGCGTTGGTTCCGTTATCGGCTGCGAAGTAGATATACCATTTGTACTGGCCGTCCGTATCCTTGAGATAATGCATCTCCGGCGCCCATACATTGGAGCTGTACATGGTTCCTTTAACGGGCGACCAAGCCAGACTCCGTTCGCCTGCTTCAATGCCGGTAATAGTCTTCGATCTACGGACCATAACTCCGCTGGCATTGACAAAGGTGTTGTAATAATAGCCGTCCGTGTGCTTGTATACCCAGGGATCGGCCCCGGTCTGCATGATGACATTGTAGAAATTCGTCACATTCGTTCCTCCTTGTGCAGCCGCTACACTCTCTGGTGCGCTAGTACCCGACTCTTTCGCCGCAGCGCCCCCTCCCCACTGAGGCAGCATGAGCAGGACCACGAGGCTGAGCAGCAGAGCTTTGACGCTTGTTCTGGACCACTTCTGTTCTTTCCGGGCTGAATTAACCGCTTTCATTTTTTCATCTCCTTCTCATAGGAATGATGACTCGGCCTAGCGTCCTCATAATACCTTCCGGGACGGATTAAAAAAATGGACAATCTTAAAATGTTTTTGTAACCGTTTTAGTTGTAAATACTGCCAGTTCAGCGACGAGCCCAGACCCGGTACGGAAACAAACAATTAGATACTTGGCAAACAAATAATTGGATAAACGCAGCTTAATTTCTCGACTTCTGATGATTGCAGAGGAAGAAGTGGAAAAAGAGCAACTGCTGCTCACGGATTCAGGCACTTTAAGTAAATAGGGCTTGAATAAGTGTTGTTTATCCACCTGCTGCGCCCTGGCCGGACGTATCTCCATCAGCAGGTGGACTAAATCCAACAGTTTCCCCTTCCGCCTGTCCCAGAGGGAGAGCTCGCCAGATTCAGGTGCATTAGTGCTCTTCATTTCTGGATATTGCCTGCATTCGGCAAAATCAGGTGCACAAATACCCCTCATTCGCCCGAATATCTGGTATCCGCCGAATTCAAGTGCACTAATGCACCTCATTAGCTCAATTAGCCATTATCCGCCGAATTCAGGTGCACTAATGCACCTCATTGCTCAATAGCTTTGAGCTCAACTCGTCCAAGGTAACATCCACCTTAATGATCACTCTCACCTTCCGACCATAATCATCACTCTTCCCTTCCCACTTGAATCATCCAGAGGCCTTACTCTGTTATAGAGACGGTGTGCGGCTAAGCCCTCCCTTACAGCCAAACAGGGCACCTCCCGCTAAACGGAGGTACCCTGTTCGACACTCACTTGCTATCTCCGCTGCCCGGCAGCTTCGGAATCTTCACGTTCACGATTGTCCCATAGCCTAACCGGCTGTCAACGGTAAGTCCATAACCTTCTCCGAACAGATGGCACAGCCGGTTATGAATGTTCAGCAGCCCGATGCCTTGCGCCGATTGCCCGGTCAGGGCAAGCTCCTTAGGCTCCTGGCCAAGCTTGGCCTGAAGGGCAGCCAGATCCTCAGGCTCCATTCCTCTGCCGGTATCCATAATACTGAAGCACACATCCCCGCGCTCATCCAGGCTCCCGGTAATCTGAAGGCTTCCGCCCTGATCCATCCGCTCCAGCCCGTGATAGACCGAATTCTCCACAATGGGCTGGAGAATCATCTTGGGCGTCTGCAGCACAAGCAAGCTCTCCTCCACATCAAGCGACAAGGAGAATTTATTCTCGTAGCGGATCAGAATAATCTTCATGTAAGCTTGAATGCAGTCCACCTCTTCCCGGATCTGCACAAGATCGTCCTTCTTGATGCTATAGCGGAAGATCTTAGACATGCAGTACGTAATTTGGGCAATCTCCCGGCTTCCATACTCCAGTCCGATGCTGCTGATACAATTCAGCGTATTATACAGGAAGTGGGGGTTAATCTGGCTCTGCAGGGCAGAGAACTCAGCTTGCTTCTGGCTCAGCTCGGATTCGTATAGTCTGGCCTGGGTATTGAACATCTCCCGGGTCATTTCGTCCATCTCGTCCATCATCCGGTTAATATCCTGGGCCAGCAGGCCAACCTCGTTCGTGAACCGGACTTTGATCCGGAAGCCTCTATCCCGCCCTGCCACCTTCTTCATATCCATGACCAGTCCCATCAGGGGACGCATCAGATTGCTCATGAAGAAGCTGCCGGTTAGTATCATGCTGACAATGATGCCAATCCCCACGATAATGCTGACCTTGCGCATGGGGATCATATCGGCCGTCAGCTCCTGCACCGGAATCATACTGACCACCCGCCACCCGTCAGCCTGCTCCAGCCCCTTAACCTGAATGAGAACCTCCTTACCGTCAATCGTTGATTTTATCCCGTTAAGCAAATGGTTCTTATCCATAGACAGCACATCTTTGATCACATTGCCCCGCGCATAGGAATTGGTGGAGGCAACCACCTCGTCCCGGTTATTCAGAATGGACAAGGTGGAGTTCTGCGTTAATTCCGTATTCGCGACCAGCCCCTGCATTTTGTCCATATTGACCATCACCATGCAGTAACCTGTAATCTGTGAGAAATGAACACCGCCGATGGACTCGACAATGGGAGCAATATAGAAGAACTGTTCCGTTCCTGTCCGGTCATCCTTCAGAATAGCAGTGAACTTCCCCTTCTGGCGAAGCGCAGGATCGTTCTTGTACGGGCGGATAAAGCTGTCATACAGGTTAATATAAAAAATATCGCCACTTGCAGAATCCTCGCTGGAGAGTCGTCTTCCCTGGAGGTCATTGATCATGATACCGTTCACATACGAATTGAAGGACCGCATATATTCCATTAGATCCAGAGCATAGGGAGCGCTGTCGAACGCCCTTTTGTAATCGTCATCGGCTATGGTGAACTCCTGAATCAGCTTGCTGTTGACCGCAATGCCGGTGCTGACCCGGATATCATTGAATACAGAATCAATTTTGCGGCGGGTCTGCTCAATCATCTGGTTGCTATACGTGACCGCCCTCTTTTGCGTCAGCGCAGAGAAATTAAAGAAGAAGTAAAATTCCATCACAGTAAATATAACAATGGAGCAACAAAAGAACAGCCATAGTTGATGCTTCAATTTCACCTTGCGGGTCTTCATAGCCTGCGGCTCCGTTCGGCTTCCCTTTTCCTGAATTTGGCGGGCGTCATCCCGCAGTGCTTCTTGAACACCTTATTGAAATAATAATAATCTACATACCCGGACTGGATGGCAATGCTCTCTATGGACAGGTCTGTCTGCTGCAAAAGCCCGCGGGCTTTCCTGATCCTCAGCTCGGCCACGTATTCAGAGAAAGTTTTGCCCAGATTCTTCTTGAACAATTGACAGCAATACACCTGATTGATGAAAAATTGGACCGACAGCTCCTTCAGATACAGCTTCTGTTCGTAATTCCGGTCGATATAGGCGACCATCCGGTTGAAGCAGGAGAGAATATCCCCTTCCTGCAAAGCACGGCTGTTCCCTTGCCGGAGTACTGTAAAAACGTCTTGCAGGAAGCTGCACAGCGATCCCAAGTCCTCGAACCGCTCCTTCAGCTCGGCATAATTCAGGAATTCCAGCTCCATGTCCCTAAGCTCCTCCGAATAAGAACTGCTCAGAAGCCCGACGGCCTGATTCCATAAGTAGACAACCTCGCTCATGCCCAGCTGATGAAGCCTGAAATACTCCTGCAAGCCCGCGGTGTAGGACTCGATGCTGTCGTATTGATTACCATAAACTATAGATTGCAGCTCATCGATACAAGGCTTCACCAGAGGCAGTTTGGGATTATAGTGAACCGCGCCGGAAGCTTCATCCACGAATACCCGGGAGGCCGCCAGCTCGGCTTCCTTGATCAGCTTGCCGATCTGCTTAAGCCCGCTGCCGATGCTGCTGATCCCCACCACAGAAAACCCTGGACTGCCCGCGGCCGCAGGCCATTCATCTGCAATTCCTTCAAGCTCACTCTTCTGCTCTGTGATTAGAACCGCCAGCAGGGTGCTTGCTCCGTTCTCTACCTCCAGCAGATGAACCGGCAGCCCGTCCAGCTTCAGCAGTTCGCTGAGCTTCGGTCTGTCTGACTCATAATGGACAGCAAGCACCTGGCAGCAGCCTGCATTCATGCCGGCAGGAAGGCAGCGCCTGATCTCATCTTCATCTGCCGAGGTAAGCGCATCCAATAGAAGGTGATTGCGCGCCGCACTTCGCCGGGAGAAGTGCAGGGCGAGCTTCGCCAGGAACGAATCGGTCATATCCACATCAAGCGGCTTCAGGAAATAATCGAGTGCCCCGAAGCGCAGCGCTTCCTGGGCGTATTCAAATTCCGCGTATCCGCTTATAATGACAAATTCAGTATCTATTCCATGTGCTTTGGCCCGCTTCATCAGATCGAGTCCGGAAATCTCCGGCATCCGGATGTCTGTGACCACCAGATCCGGCTCCTGCAAGGCAATGGCTTCCCACGCCTGGGAGGCACTTGTGAATTGTCCCGAGATTTCAAAGCCATACTGCTCCCAGTCAAAGGCATTGCTGATCCCTCTAATCGCCCACGACTCATCATCTACAATAATGACCTTGTACATGGATATCCTCCTGAACCTGTGAATTCATCTGGGCTTACCCCGTAAACGAAATGCGGATAAACCACTTCTATCATCCTCGTGGTTTATCCGTATATCAAGATTTATTTGGTGTTTGCTGTGACTTCCCTGTAGTTCTTCACATTCTCATCCTGAACCGCCTTACCGCCGGCGTCCATATACTCCTTCACCAGCTTTTCGTATAAGGCATCGAACTCGGCCGCCTTGGCCACGATCAGCCGGTCAATCATCTGCTTGTTCATATCGCCCAACGTCTTGCCGTATTTAATATTGGCTTCGTTCGGCACCCCGTAATAGAAGGAGGAGTAGCCGTCTGTAGTATTGATTTTGTACGATTCCATCGCGAGCTCCTCATACTGCTTATCCCCGGAGGCCAGAGCTGCGGCATAGGTTTTGACATTCTTTTCGGTGTCGCCCAGCTCAGCGCCGTTCACAATCATCGTATAATCCATGTTCAAATTACTCATCTGCATTTTCTCGCCGGTCTGTGCAATCCCTTGCGGGATGCCGTCTTTCAGCGTATGATGAATGCCTTCTTCACCAAACTGCAGGAAGAACATCACCTCCGGGTCCGCCATCCAGTTCAGATATTTGACCGCCAGCTCCGCGTTTTTGCTGCTTTTGGGAATGAAGGAGAAGATTCCGTTCTCATTATATACCTCTTTGAGGTATTTGCCTTCAGCATTCTTGAAGGTATCCACCGGAACATAGTGGGCATCCGGCGAGTTTTGCTTCAGCGGAACACGGATTTTCTGGGTCATCGGATAATCCCAGTTGGCTGCATAGAAGCCTACCTTGCCGTTGGTGACATCGGCATCCGCCTGCTTGGTGGTTTTGTCCAGGGCAAAGTCGGGGCTGATCAGCTTCTCATTATACAGCTTGTTCAGCCATTTATACGCATCCTTGTTGCCCGGCTTCAGCCAGTTTGGCGTGGTGACGAATTCCTCCTCTGACATCTGGCCCCAGAAGGATTGAACCAGGTTGCCGAACGTGTAGTTCATGCCCGCTGCCGCCGTTGCCCAGGGAATGACGCCGTTCACATTGCCCGGATTCTTGTCGCGGAAGGCCACCAGCGTCTCGTATAACTCATCTTTGTTGGTTGGAAGAGGCATCCCGAGCTTGTCGAGCCAATCCTTACGGATGAACATCCCGTTCCAGGCCAGCAGGGTGCGCTTACCCGGAATCGATACCTGCTTGTCGTTATATTTACCGTAAGCGAGAACATTCTCCCCGAGATAAGCCTTCAATTGCTGGCCGTGGCTCTCCAGCAGCTCGTCAAGCGTGTAGAGACCGTCGCTTTTGGCAAAGCGGGTGACCAGCGTCCCGTCATAGGTGAAGGAGATGTCCGGAGCCTGGCCCGCAGCCATTAATACGTTCAGCTTATCAACCTCCTGGGACCGGGGAACGGGTACGTATTCAACAACGGCGTTATTCGGCTTGCCGAAATGCTCATTCACATATTTCGTCCAGAAATTATTATTCAGATCCGGCTGGCCCTGAACCCCTCTGTCGAACACCTCCACCGTAAGCTTTGCAGGAGGATCAGAAGGGGACTTTGCTGCATTAGACGACTCCGGCGCGGCTGTCTCTTTGCTCTCTTTGTCACTTTCGCCGCAGCCCGCTGCAACGCCGGCCAGCAGCACGGTGCTGCACAGAACGGCCGATATTTTCTTGATGCCTGTCTTCACGGTATACCACCCTTTCATCTCTTATCATGATAGTAATCCAGATTATAGCTTCCTTGCCCAGGCAGCTTCAACTTCCGCCAGCTAAGCATTCCCCCTTCCCTGGAGTGTACCGCTTCAGCCCTTGATCGCGCCTGTCATTACACCGTCTACGAAATACTTCTGCAGCTTGGGGTAGATCAGCAGAATCGGAATGGTGGTGAACATGACGCTTGCGGCCTTCAGCGACTCCGGCACAATGAATGAGCCGATACTGCCCTCGCCGCCCTGCTGGCTGTCGAGCTGCTGGTTGGCTGAGATGATCTGGTACAGCTTGAGCTGCATGGGATAGAGCTCTTTTTTGGTAATATAGAATAAGGCATCCTGGAATCCGTTCCACCGGTCTACGGCATAGAAGAGGCTTAAGGTGGCAATCGAAGGCAGCGAGAGAGGCAGCACAATCCGCAGAAGAATCCCCAGATCCGAGCAGCCGTCAATGGACGCTGATTCCTCCAGACTCTCGGGAAGCGAGCTGAAGAAGGTTTTCAGGATAATCAGATTAAATACACTCATCGCACCCGGCAGCACCAGACTCCATATCGTATCCATCATCCCCAGATTCTTGATCAGGATATAGGAAGGAATCAGGCCGCCGCTGAAATACATGGTGAAGACCAGTGCGGACAGCAGGAAGTTTCTCCCCCATAGCCGCTTTTTCGTTAACGGATACGCCGCACAGATCGTCAGGAACATACACACCACGGTGTAAAAAATCGTAAGGACAATACTATAGCCCAGCGTATACAGCATATCGGCATCGCTCAGAATCGTCTTATACGTCTCAATAGTGAAGTCTACCGGCCATAAGCTTACCTTTTGCGAGATAATCGCTTCGTTGGAACTAAATGACAGCGCTATCATGTATAAGAACGGGACAATGCAGGTGAACGACAAAGCCACAATAAAGACTATAATCGCAATATCTGCTACACTTTTTTTCCGGCCAATCCGTCTGGTTGTTATCGTGCTTGCCGCTCTCACCATATCCCATCCTCACCCAATTTCTTCGCAATATAGTTGGCACCGATCAGCAGGGTCAGACCTACCACGGACTGGAACAGCCCGACGGCCGTTGCCTGGGAGAAGTCTCCCGAGCTGATACCGACTCTGTACACGAAGGTGCTGATGACATCGGAATATTCGCTGACCAGTGAATTCCCCATTACAAACGGGCGGTCGAATCCGATCGATACCATTCGGCCAATCTGAAGAATCAGCAGAATGTTAATCGTAGATTTAATGCCGGGCAGTGTAATATGCCACATTTTGCGGAGTCTGCTGCAGCCGTCCATATCGGACGCTTCATACAGCTCCTTGTTGATGCCGGTAATCGCCGCGAGATAAATAATCGTCCCCCACCCGATGTTCTGCCATACCCCCACCGTAATATAAGTGACCAGCCAAGGGGTCTTCTGCGACAGGAATTCAATTTTTGACAGGCCCAGGTTATCCAGAAAAAGATTAACCATCCCGCTGTTAGAGAACATCAGATAGACAATCCCGCCGATAATCACCCAGGACATGAAGTGAGGCAGATAGAGAATCGTCTGCGTTAATTTCTTGAACCTTGCCATACGGACCTCGTTAAGCAGAATCGCCAGGATAATCGGGGCCGGGAAGCCTGCCACCAGATCCAGCACATTCAGAACCAGCGTATTTTTGAGGGCACGGTAGAAGCTGTCCTGCTGAAAAATAAACCGGAATACATCAAGTCCCACCCATTCGCTTCCACTCGTCCCCTGAAAAATATTGTAATCCTGAAACGCCATAATCAAGCCGTAAATCGGGGCATATTTAAAAATGGCAATGTACAGGAGTGGCAGCAGCAAAAGGATGTAGAGTAGGGCATCTCTCCTGATCCTGAGCCAAAAGGTGTGTTTTCGCGTGAGTCCGATTTGATCTTGCTGATTGTTTAAAACCGCTTTCATTTCTCCCATCCCTCCGGCTGTATTAAGGAGCTCTCTTGTTTTTCATTATAGTCACCCGGGGAAATAAGAAAATGTAATCGCTTAAATGAATTTGGTAAAAACTTAAAAGACAGCCCCGTGAAGGAGCTGCCTTAAGCTTCATTTCATAATCAGATCGATTCTGCCGAACAACAGCTTCACCAGCTCGGTAGGACCCGGCAGGCCCGGTTGTAATAAGAGCAGAATGGTAAGCCCCGCCGTAGCAAGGGTGATGCCTGCGATAACCTTTCTGGTTTTCTTATCCTTACTGCCCCGGAATTCAAAAACGATAATTGAAGCGGACAGCAGCAGAATGCCCAGGATCATTACCAGTTTCATGCTTCCCACTTCCTTGTATGGTTGCTGGAATTAAGGCGTAGCCTCTGTCAGTCAGCCGATTGCTCCGGGATGCCCTGAGGGCCGGTTGATCTTCCGTTACCAGTAATACTTGTCTTGGCGGAGACATCCACCTGTAACTGGGGGTACATTGCCTCCCACTGGTCTTTCTTCTTCTTCCACTCTTGCGGGTAATGTCTGCGGAAGGTATCGGCGAAGCGGAAAAAGTCAGTCTTCTGCTCTTTTTGCGACATGTGGAGTGCTTGCTGGGCGAGCTCCTTCAGTTTGTCTTCCCACGCCTGATTCAGCTCAATCATCTTCACCGGATCGGTCAGATTGGCATCGGTTGTATTCATAACCACCTCGCCCTTGGCCACAATCCGGATCTTCATCAACCATTCCCGGTTCACAATTCTCGGGGTTAGAGTGGTGGTTATACTCGTAGGCTGAATCGAGAAGGTCCCCTTCTGCTGATCCAGCTTAACCGGTATTATAATATTATTCAGTTCATTAATCATCAGCAGCACCCCAAGGCTGACCGGTTCTTTCACGGTGAGTGCATAGCGGCCATGTTTATACAGGCTTATTCCTTTGAGTAAGGGTGTAGTAGCATTAGGGCCGTCCTTCGGTTCTGGAGGAGCAATCAGAATACGGGTTAAAACAGCCGAACCGCTGGCACCTTGAATGGATTGGGACAATTCCAGCAGGGTCACGCGCGTGCCCAGGTTCATATTCGCCATTTCCCGGAGGGATTCGGAGGTGCTCCGCTCCAGCGGGTCCAGCAAGGCAAGAATATCCTTGGCAGATTCCTGGCTGGAGAAGACATATGCATGCTCACGGAACTGCGGATAACGCAGGAGAAAGTCGATATACTCGCGCAGCCCCTGCTTTCCTGCCTCTTCACTGATTACAATGACCTCACACTGGCCCCAGAACATATGCCGGGCCACCTTCCGTTGCAGCCGGTTCAAGGCTTCCGCAATGTTATCTCCTTCAGCGGTGCGGATCATAGTGACCCCGCTTGCGCCTTCCCCGGCTCCGCCGCTCTCTGATCCGCCTCCGCCCTTGCGCGGGATGAAGATCTGGGCCGTCAACTGGGCCTGCCCCTCCTGATAATCCACACCTGTAGCCAGCACGATCGCCAGGTCATTGATCTCCGTCCGGTCCCAGCAGCCGGTCAGCAGTATACTGCTTAGCAGCAGCATGATTAAGGTCCTGCAGCCCCGCATAGCCCTCCCTCCTTATCTTCATCCTTTGTTCTGCCGCTTCAGCCCCCTCTTCAGCAGGGCCAGTCCATAGACTGCGGCAGGAAGCCCGACCAGGAACAGCATGGTATATATATTCGCTGAAGCACTCACCAGCGCAGCGACCCCTGAGGCACCGGACACTACCCAATACGAGAACAATATACTTAAGAACGCCAGCGGAATCACCAGCGGTTTATAATCGTCCAGCCCGAACCATTCTGCGGCCGAAGCGGCGAAGATGTAGAAAAAGACAGAGATTTTGACAAAAATCCCGAAGATCCAGATCGCAATAATCAGAGCCTCGATATGCTGCAGGAAATCGGCAATGGTAATGTAACGGGCAGCAATCATCACCGGATAAGCAAAGCTGTCCGTCAAATCCCCCATCAGCAGCAGGCAGAACAGATTGGTAAGACTCATCGCCGCAGTTGTGACCACAAGTGAGACCAGCATTGTCCGGGTAAGGTGTTTCTTACTGTTGACATAGGGCAGCAGAAAGGCCAGCACAATATATTCACTGAACCATGCAGCCGGAGCGACGGCGCCTTTGATAATGGGCACGAATCCTTTCTCCATGAACGGAAGCAGCTCGGCGGGCCGCAGCTCCCCGGTCAGAAGGACAAAGATCAGGCAGAGCATCACCACCAGCAGCGTAACGAACACCTGCGCGGTTCGGCTGACCACCTCAATCCCCAGCCTGACATTGATCGCACAGACGATAACCATGGAGCTTATAATAACAAGCAGCGGCGTCTTAGGAAGCGCATTATTCAGAATAAACTCGCCATATTCCAGGATAATCAGACCGTTCAGATGGGGCAAATAGAGCAGAAAACCCAGCCCGATTAGCTTGCCCGGCAGCCAGCCGGCGATCAACAGACTGGACTGCATAATGGTCTTTCCGGGATACAGCCGGTTAAGTCCAAGCGAGATCCCAATGACCGTTGCTCCAATCAGCGAGCCCAGGATGGGCGATAACCACATATCATGTCCCGCATAATGCATGGTAATCCCGGGGACAGACAGAATAGCTGTAGCGAGAATGGAGGGAAAGACCAGAAAGGCCAGCTGGGTAACCGATATTTTCCCTTTGTCAGTCAACATAAGTATCCTCTTCTCTGTTGAAGTCCCGCTGCCCTCATTTGCTCCGCGGCTGCGAAATCCACAATACATCCTTCAAGCCCTTGCTGAACGTTGGAGCTGCCGGTGACAGATAAGGTCTGCCGAACGAACGCAGACTGCTAAGATGAATGACGACCAGGATGATGCCGAGCATTACGCCGATCAGCCCCAGCGTGCCTGCCAGAACCATCATGGGGAAGCGCAGCAGCCGGGTCGCGATGCTGGCGGAATAACGCGGAACCATGAAGGAAGCAATGCCCGTAATCGCCACAATAATGATCATCGGAGCAGAGACAATTCCCGCAGTGGTAGCAGCCTGGCCTATAATTAGCGCGCCAACAATACTGACAGCGGAACCTATCTGCTTCGGCAGCCGGACTCCGGCCTCCCGCAGCGCCTCGAAGGCGATCTCCATAATGAGCGCTTCCACCAGGGCCGGGAAGGGAATCTCCTCTCTCGCCCGCGCGATACTCAGCAGCAGCACGGTGGGGATCATCTCCTGATGGAAGGTGGTGATGGCTACATAAGCTGAGGGGAGCAGGAGCGACAAGGCATAGAAGATATATCTGAGCCAGCGGACAAAAATACTCATGTAAATGTTCTCGTAGTAATCCTCAGGGGATTGCAGCATGGAGAACATGTTAATCGGGGCAATCAGACTGAAGGGAGTCCCGTCAATCAAGAGCGCAAACCGGCCCTCCAGCAGATTGGAGACCACCACATCCGGTCGCTCCGTAGCAATCATCTGCGGAAACGGCGAAAAGGGCTGGTCAATGATGCCCTGCTCAATATACTGGCTCTCCAGCACATCTTTGATATTCAGGCGGCTTAGCCGTTTATTAACTTCAGTGACCAGTCCCGGCTGGATAATACCTTCCACATATACGAGGGTAACCTTCGTATTACTGTACTCTCCAATAGTACTGGAATGCAGCTTCAGGGCTGGTGTCTTAAGCCGCATACGCAATAGAGACTGATTCGTAGCCAGAGCTTCAGTGAAGCCGTCACGGGCACCGCGCACAGTGGATTCAGCCGCCGGTTCTTCGGGAGTCCGGGTGGGAACCTTGTATAGCGGATAGCCCTTACCCGAAGCCTGGCCGTCCAGCAAAAGCACAGCTTCACCGTCCAGAATCGCTGTAACGGCTTGTTCTACAGTTCTAATCTGTTGAATCGAGGCGACAGGAACCTCAGCAGACCCGTCCACTGCCGGTTCAACTGCAAGGCCGGTCTGCTCCAGCGGTACCAGTAATTGCTGCTCCAGCCGCTCCGTATCACATAATCCTGTACAGTATACACAGAGCGCGGAAGTACGTTGAACAGTCAGGAACGAATGGAACACCACATCCTCACAGCCATCAAAAACGCCGCGCAACACCAGTTCATTCTCTGCCAGCAGCGGGGTCAGTTGGGTCTTCGGTTCTGCTTCCGTTGCAGTATTCATCTGTACTCCCTCCCTGCTCTACCCTTTGAATTTCATATTCATAGTAAAGTTATCCTTTGCTACAAGGGGAAGAATTATGCAAGCCCGGCCTTCCAAGCTTCCCGGTTCAGCTCGCCGTTCAGCGCTGCAGCAGCCAGCGCGCCCGATGCGGCAGCAGCTATGGACTGATGCATCATCGTGGCAGCATCCCCGGCAGCGTATATTCCGGGTACGCTGGTCTGACCGGACTCGCCAACCTCCAGGATACCCTGCTCGGATATCCGGCAGCCCAGGGTATGCGGCAGATCCGTTCCCGGAGCCAGCTCGGGCCGGAAGAAGATGCCTGTACAAAGAAGCTCTGTTCCATCCATAAGCTTCACATGGTTAACCATGCCCTCATTGGATGAAATCTCATGAATCGGAGCAGCGAATAACGGGATATCATGAGCGCGCAATTCTTCGCGTTCCGCTGCTGTGAGCTCATCAGGGCCATTCGTGCAGACCGCGAACTGCTTCGTCCAGCCGTATAACAACGGCGCAAGATGCATGAGTGCAGCCCCTCTGCTGATGACCACCAGCGGCTGATCTCTTAATTCCCAGCCATCACAGTACGGGCAGACAAAGGCGCTTTTCCCGTAGACCTCGGCAAGCCCGGGAATATCCAGCCTGAGATCCTTCATACCTGCGGCGAACAGCAGCTTCTTACTGGTCAGCTTAAGACCTGAAGCTGTCTCCAGCATGAAGGCTCCATCCTCACCGGTAACGGACACAACTGTATCTTCAACATGTGAGACCGACGGATAAGCGCCAAGCTGTTCTATGGCAATCCGCCGGAGTTCAAACGGAGCAATCCCGTCCCGGGTCAGGAAGCCATGCGCTTCCCGGGTGACCGCATTACGCGGACGCCCCGCATCTATGACAATCGCCCGTTTGCGTGCCCGGCCCAGCATCAGCCCGGCATTAAGCCCGGCAGGCCCTCCTCCGATAATGACTACATCAGCATTGGCTGCATCTGCTACATCTGCATTTGCTGCGGCATCAACGTTTTCCAGGTTCTTCATTTGTAATTCCTCCTTGTGTGTGGTGGGTAATGTGTGCGGGTGTGTGACGACAGGTAATTTTACGGATATTAGAGACTTCCATAGTCTTTGAATGGCGCAAAAAATTAGACCCCGTATCTCCATTGCTCACCTGCGTCGCCAATCTGTAATACACATATGCATCGCTTCGATTAAGGACTATGCGTATCTATAATAACTTTAAATTTTAATGATGTCAATTCCTGCGCTTCTTGGCGCTTATCAGCTTCATTCAAACAAATGTTTATGCTGCTTGAAAAATTGATAGAAAGATTGTACATTCTCCAGTTCATACCACTCCGCAGTCTGCAAGGGGCTGGCATCCAGATTGTAGACCTTAGCATGCAATGTTCCCAGAATGAAGGGGGAGTGTGTGGCAATAATGAACTGGTTATCGAAATACCGGGCCAGCTCATTGATTTGCTCCGCTATTCTAATTTGGTTGGCAGGCGACAGCGACGTTTCCGGCTCGTCCAAAACATACAAATTCCCCGGCTGCAAATTCTCCTCGAAGAAGGCCATTGAGGTTTCGCCGTTGGAGTATTTTTCCTGTGAGAATTGGATGTTATCGAGTTGCTTCTTGAACGCGTTCGAGGATTCATATTCCGCTGCCTGATTCTTGCTCATCCCCCCGTTCCTCTGCTCATACACCATACTCTCACGCAGCACGGAGGCTTGCTGGATTTTTTTGATCTCATACAAAATATCCTCAGACTTTATATAACGGCTTCCCTTCGGAAGCTCTCTGATGTTACGCTCCTGCTCATCTTGCCCTAACCGGTAACTACTCAATTCCAAGAAGCGCTGAGCGTAGATGCTATGTCCGTAGCTGGTCATTCGCTCAGCCCCGGGTAATCCAAGCTTGCTGGCGATCACATTAAGCAGAGTGGATTTTCCGCTGCCGTTATTTCCATATAACACTGTAATCCGGTCAAACACCAGCACCTCGCCCGCGATAGGTTTAAGTACATAATCCGGGTAGATGTTAGGATTTCGTTCGATAACCTTGGAGAGCTTGAAGCTTCGTAAGTAGATCATGAGGGACCCCTTTCTCGCTGAAATGGTAACCTTGGTCAACAGGGTGGCAAAACCGTTCCACTTGTTTGATTACTAGTTTATACTACTACTGCCCATTGCGCTTGGGTAGCGGCTGAGCCTGGGATGTGCATTGCGGGAGCGAAGCTAGTTGGATTTCATCCACTTGCATAGGAACGTATGGGCCACGCTGGGGGAGTAATTGGAAAAATGGCACTTAAATACTCACTCGTTACCCGATGTGGCCCAATCAATGAGCAGCAGATGCTGTTTTTCCACTTATTTCGCAGCATTCCGCAGAAAGCGTAAAATTAAGATACGTTTATCCATTTGTTCCCGGAAAGGCTAATGTCGCTTAATCAAATCCGCCTTCTTCGCGCTGAATTCAGCTTCCGCAAGCCGGTCAATCCTGCAAATAACCGATAATCTCCATTTTGCCGCCTATTCTGGACTGAAGTTCTCTAATCCTACGTTCCTTTGCCGCAAAAATCACTGCTGTCGCCGGCCCCCCGGATACCTGTAGCTTATCCGCTATTCCAGGCACCGGCCGGAAGCCGCAGCTGTTCAGCTCCGCGAGCAGCTCCGCTTCATACCCTGCTCCCCTAGAGCCGACCGGGTGAATGTCATGGACCTCCGGCGCAGCTGCCAGAAGCTGAAGCTGCCGGATGGTACACTGGCTTGCTTCCTGCTCCAGAACAACGCTTCCGACCAGCGGTTCGCCCAGCATCACGATACAGTCTCCGCCCTGTGAACAGCCCAGCTTCAACTGCGTCTCATCCGCCTCCCCGATCACAGTGATTCCGATACCGGTCTGACAGGTCACGAAATTATCCTCAGTGCTGCCGTTCACGTGGGCTGCAGTCAGTCCGGCTTCCTCAAGCAGCTTGCGGATGCCCCTTATAATCTCATTCCCTGTAGGCTCCTTCTCTACCGCCAGGGTATCGATGACAGTTAAGATCTCAGCCCCCACAGACAGTACCTCCATTACTGCAACTCTGGCAGCATAATAGCCTGCAACAGCAGGGGGAGTCTGCACCGCATCCATCGGCTTATTCCCGATGCTGGCGCTGGAGTCGCAGCCGATGACCAGCAAGCGGCCCCCCTCTCTTCGCACAATAGTCAGATCACGGATTCGCTGAACTTGCGGTTTCATATGCTTGATCCTCCTGTATCTTTTTCGTTCCCGTTCCTAAGTCCTATCCGGTATTCGCTCGGCGGCATGCCGGTAGCTTTGCGGAATTGCTTGGAGAAATACAAGGCGTCATTGAAGCCGACGGAAGAGGCCACTTGTTCAATCGTCAGCATGCTGCCCAGCAGCTCTCTGGCCTTGTCCATTCTGATTTTAAGCAGGAACTGCTTGGGAGACAGGCCGGTCCGCTGCTTGAATGCCTTGGATAAATGCACCCGGTGATAGCCAAGCGAGGACGCGAGGTGATCGATGCTGATTTGCTGATGGTATTGCAGCGAGATCCAGCGGATCGCCTGGTCGATCTGCCGGTCGATCATCTCCGGCATCCCGGACGGATTCGGCGGCAAGGCGCTTAGATTATCCCGTCCGAACTGATGCAGCAGCAGCCGTGCCCAGCCTGACGCCTCCAGACTCTCCAGCCGCGGATACGCGGATTGCTTGAATGCCTGCCGGATACGTTCATATAAGCTATGCAGCTCAGGGACGTTGCCGGAAGACAGAAAGGGCTGCTCCCTGGTAATGCCCACGGCTCTAAGCAGATCCAGAACACCAATCCCCTGCAGGGCTACCCACGCATAATGCCACGGAATATCCGGGTCAGCCTTATAGCTGAATAAGGACCCGGGCATAATCACGAAGGTATCTCCCGCCTTGCACTCGGCCGCGAATGTCCCGCACTCGAACAGGCCTCCGCCCTCCAGAACGGTATGTATTAAGTAGAAATCATGTACAGACGGTCCGATGGTATGTCCGGGAAGCGGTCTCCCCTCGCCGCTGAACAGCACTGACAAATCCTGCTCCTCCGGTATCAGGTTAATGGCCAGAGTGAACTCGTAATGATCCGGATTCATGCAACATTCCTCCATATCTATCTTGTCTTTCTCCATAGGCGGGGCTTCGGTTCTATTCTATAGTGATTATAGATGAATCAAGCGAAAAAAGCTTCTGAAACCTAATATCCCACAACCAACAGGAGGTTAGACTCTTATGTCTAAAGTTACATTTATCGGTGCCGGAAGTACAGTATTCGCCAAAAACGTCCTTGGAGATATCATGGCTACGCCCGCTCTGCAGGGCTTCGAGCTTGCCCTATATGATATCGATCTCCAGCGTCTGAATGACTCTGCCAGCATGCTCCAGAATCTGAAGAAAAGCAGCGGCAGCACTTGTACAGTCAATACGTATACCGACCGCAAGGAAGCACTGCGCGGTGCCAAATATGTAGTCAATGCCATTCAGGTCGGCGGGTACGATCCTTGTACGATTACGGATTTTGAGATTCCCAAGAAATATGGCCTGCGCCAGACCATTGCGGACACGGTAGGCATTGGCGGCATCTTCCGTAATCTGCGTACCATTCCGGTTATGCTGGATTTTGCAGCGGATATCCGTGAGGTGTGCCCGGATGCGCTGTTCCTGAACTATACGAACCCGATGGCCGTTCTGACGAATGTCATGAACACCTATGGCGGCGTGAATACTATTGGACTCTGTCATAGCGTGCAGCAGTGTATCCCTGGATTATTCGACCACCTCGGCATTGACAAGACAGGGGTTCAAGCCAAAATCGCCGGCATCAACCACATGGCCTGGCTGCTTGAAGTCACCAAAGACGGCGAGGATCTGTACCCGGAGATCAAACGGCGTGCGGCCGAGAAGCAGCTTGAGCCTCACTACGACATGGTCCGCTATGAGATGATGCTGAAATTCGGCTATTACATTACCGAGTCCTCCGAGCATAACGCCGAGTACCATCCATACTTCATCAAGCGTAACTACCCGGAGCTGATCGAACGCTTCCAGATTCCGCTGGACGAATATCCCCGCCGCTGCGTGGAACAGATTAAGGAATGGGAGCAGATGCGCGGAGATCTGGTGAATAACCAGGATCTGACGCATGAGCGTTCCCATGAGTATGCCTCCTACATCCTTGAAGCCATGGAGACGGATGTGCCGTTCAAGATCGGCGGCAATGTGATGAACACGGGGCTGATCACCAATCTGCCGCGTGAAGCCTGCGTCGAGGTGCCTTGTCTGGTGGACAGAAGCGGCGTAACGCCAACCTTCGTAGGCGATCTTCCGCCGCAATGCGCAGCGCTGAACCGGACCAACATCAACACCCAGCTCCTGACCATCGAAGCCGCTATGACTCGCAAAAAGGACCATATCTACCACGCCGCTATGCTGGACCCGCATACCGCCGCAGAGCTGTCGATGGACGACATTGTCAGCATGTGCGATGATCTGATCACGGCCCATGGAGACTGGCTGCCGAAGTATCAATAAATTCCAGGCTATATTTTAGGCATACCTCCATAACAAAAGCAGCGATCCTCCGTTAAAGGAGAATCGCTGCTTTATATTTTTGAGCCGAGCCCGATTGCTGAATCGTCTCTACTTCACATAAATTCGGATTTGATCCGGTGCTGTTCTCGCAAGAACGCGGTAGCCTTCAGCAGAAGCGGTTCCAGATCTTCATGCCTTGAGTGGATTCATTCCCATTCGCTAAATGCCAAGAACCGGAAAATACAGTTTCTCCCTTTCAACCAATGATATGAGAATTCACGTGTTCTTCAAGAACGACTGTACTACAACCCTCTGCATGTGAGCAAGCCCCGGAAGCGGTCTGATTGCATCCTTCATCTGCCATAAGTCATTCCTCCTAATATTGTGGTTTATGTGGTCCTACCCTACACAATATTGCGGACTTGATGGAATGGACACGGCATGTCTCCCGGGTACAAAACACTATTTGTCATGGATTCCTGGAACGCCTCTTGTTCAACTGAGCGTAAGCCATCTCCGGTTATGGTGCTCTTGCACCTCAACCGGGGTATCGAAGAAATCGCTGAGCACCTCAGACTTCAGACACTCCGTCGTCTCGTCCGCTTTGTAGATTTCCCCATTCTTAACCAGCAGGGTATGGGTGAAGCAGGGAGTAATCTCCTCGATATGATGGGTCACATAGAGTAAGGTCGGCCCCCCCTCCTGCTTGGTGATCTTCTCGATCATCCTCAGCAACTGCTCCCGCGCAAAAATATCCAGTCCCGTACAAGGCTCGTCCAGGATGAGCAGCTCAGGGTTTGCAATGAGCGCCCGTGCGATAAGAATTTTTTGGCGTTGTCCCTGTGACAAGGTATCATAAGTGCGTGTGGCCAGGGCCGAGCAATCCAGGAATTCCAGCAGTTCCTCTGCCTGCTTCACGTCCTCTTCTTCTGTCTTATCGTATAGACCAATCGTGGCGAACTTGCCGCTCAGAATAATGTTCAGCGCCGTCTGATGGCCGTACAGCTTCTGCTGTAAAGAGGTGCTAACCCAGCCGATCCGCTTGCGCAGCTCCCTTAGGTCCACATCGCCGAAGCGGTGGCCCAGTACCTCTACTTGACCTTGGATTGGCCAGATGTAGCCGTTCACGACGTTCAGCATGGTCGTCTTGCCTGAACCGTTCAGACCGACGATGCACCAGTGCTGTCCCTCATGTACCTGCCAATTCATATCATGGAGAATCATTGTCTGCTCACGCCGCCAGGATACCTTTTCAAGCGATATAATCATGTTCTTGGTGTTCCCCCTTGCCTCGTAGTAGTCTTTAATGAAATATTATAGCAGCTCAACATATCCTGTGCTTCCATCCACGCGAATGCGTTGCCCTTCTTGAATCCTTAAGGTCGCATTCTCCACGCCGACCACGGCAGGCAGGCCATACTCCCGGGCGATCACTGCCCCATGTGTCATCAGCCCGCCGACCTCGGTGACCAGCCCTTTGATGGAGACGAACAGCGGCGTCCAGCTGGGGTCTGTAAATGAGGTGACCAGGATATCCCCTTCCTCCAGTTCTGCCTCCTCCATATTAAGGATCACTCTAGCCCGTCCTTCGATTACTCCTGTAGAGACAGGTAGACCTGCCAGGGCGCCGGGCGGAAGATCCTCCCGTCTGTACCGGCCGGACAGAATTTCACCCTCTGAGGTGATGACACGGGGCGGCGTAAGCTTTTCGGCTAATTTGAATTCGTCCTTGCGTCTCTTAATCAGCTCGTCATCGAATACACCAGTGCGAACGGCCTCGTATAGCTCCTCGAATTGCAGGTAGAAGATATCTTCCTTGCCATGGATGCTCCCTGCCTGCGCGAGCCGCTCCGCTTCCTGCATCATCGCCTGTTTGTATACTAGGTAACGGCTGACCATCCCGTACTTCGGATATTCCCTGTACCCGATGTAATGCCGGACCAGCTCAATCCGTTGTCTGGTTTCCCGCATCTTGTCCTCACTATCCGGCAACAGCCGCAAGCGTTCCATGATGTCCCGTTCCTTCTCCCGTGCTTCCTTAAGCCCCTGCTGGAACTTCTGTCTGCCGGCCCCCGGCGCGAACTGCCGGATATTGCTGAGAAGCATAGGAATCAGAATGACCGGGTTCTCACTCCAGCGGGTTCTGGTAATATCGATCTCCCCGGTGCAGCGCATCCCGTATTTGCCGAGATACTCTGTCAGCGCTGCATAGGCAGCTTGCCCGCCTTCTATCGCAAGGAGTCCGGCCAGGAAATCCCCGTCTTGTACGTGCTGCTGCAAATAATCGGTCACCTGCGGAAAAGGGCGGATGACATCGGCCACATCAAGCAACGCAAGGCCCATGGCTGAGGTAATATTATTGTCCACCGATTGCGATAAGGTATCTGCTGCGTTGATTTCGCCGAGCCATTCCTTCAAGTGCTCATTCAGCCAGGCCGAAGCATCCATAGCAGCCATGAACACTGCTGTACTGCGCGGATCGAACAACAGCCGCTTGAGTTCCTTAATATCCCCACGGATAAAATCAAACAGTTCCGCGCCGGATTTTCCCTGAATGGCCTGCTTCAATTCGTCAACCGAGGCTTCGTTATTCTTAATCAACTCTGTAACGGTCGCCGGATCAGACTTGAGCGGTGCCTGCTCATGGGGATCGGGTATGTCTGGTTTGCTTTTACCGGGACTGGCGGAGGGTTGAAGCTCTGGCGATACGGGTATGAAATCTTCGCGTTCAAGGATCGTCAGCAGCGCGTCTTTGACTAAAGGATCGGACTTCCCAAGGGTATCAACAATCGTCTGTCTGGCAGGTGAGGCCAAATAAGCGGTGACATCAACGAACAGCCTGGAACCGGCTACCCGCATAGGGGCAGGAGTAACCATCAGATGAAAAGACAGGCCCAGCGGCTTCATCGCGTCCGTCATCATTTGCCCATGGCCGACAGAGACATATGCACGGTTCTCCTGATCCCCGGATTCCGGAATGGGATATAACGTAGTGACCGGCCGGCTCTGGACGATATAGAAGATATCATCGGCCAGGCACCATTCGATATCCTGCGGGCCCCCGAAGCTTGCTTCAATGCCCCTTCCGATCCGGGCAAGCTGCACAATCTGTGATTCCGTGAGCGTCTCAGCCCCTTGCTGCGCAGAATCAAGCTGCCGGAGTTCCGTGCCGCCTTCCGGTAAAGTGTAGACCGCCAGCTTTTTGGAGGCAATCCGCTTCTCAACGATGTTCTCATCCCGCACCTTGTAGACATCCGCAGATACGATGCCCGAGACGAGCGCTTCACCCAGACCATACCCTGCGTCGATCGATAGCAGCTTGCGGTTATTTGTAACAGGATCTGCAGTGAACATAATGCCTGAGGCCTGCGGGAAGACCATCTTCTGTACAATGACAGATAAATAGACTTGTCTGTGATCATAGTCTTACTGCATGCGGTAGATTACCGCACGGTCTGTGAAGAGCGACGCCCAGCATTTGCGGATGTGTTCCAGAATGGCGTCCAGGCCTATTACATTTAAATACGTATCCTGTTGACCGGCAAAAGACGCATGCGGCAGATCCTCTGCCGTTGCACTGGATCGCACCGCATACGCCGTACCGTTCCCAAACTGCGCGAGCTGCTGTGTAACGGCTGCCACAACCCCGGGCGGAATCTCGGATTCTTCAATCGTCTCGCGGATCGCTCTGCTGATGTCCAGGAGTTGCGCCGGGTCTTGGCCTTTGGCTTGCATCACCGTTAACCGTTCCAGCAAAGCATGATACGCTTCATTATGCCGGATAGCTTCCTGATAACCCTCTGTCGTCACACAGAACCCCTCTGGCACATGGATGCCTTCCATTCGGGACAGCTTGCCCAGGTTCAGCCCCTTCCCGCCAACCAGCAGCAGTGGTACATTGTCCATGTCCTTAAGCCTTAGAACCAGTGATTGCATCCCTATCTCCCCTAACATGTGAAGTAGAATCTGTAAACCGTTAATAAATCGAGCGGAAAAATAAATTGACATGCGTGTAGCGGCGTGTTAAGATAAAAATATAAGATGTCTTATTTTTGTTCTAAAATAGTTAAAAATAGTCGCAGTTGATTATATCATCGTGTATGTATATATGCAATATGAAAGAACCCGGACATTCGCCCGGGTTCTTTTTTTGAATCTATTTCTCCCTGAAACGGTACCGTACTTTAGAAGGACGGCAATGCCTTTTCCACTTGCTAGATAGCTAGTGGTGAAACCCGCCTTGCCCAGCCTAGTTATTTCGCCCATAGTAGAGCTTAAGGTTCGTTACATCTACCAGATACAAGGTGTCAATGCCCTTCGGACTGCGGTCTACGGCCAGCCGTTCAACCGGGATACCCGGTGCAAGCGAGCTCTCCGTCCAGCCTCCGCCGGTATTCACTGCCATGAACGCCCGGTCAGTTCCGCTGCTTTTGACATAATAGATTCTGGCTGCTGTTCCGGTCCAGGTCACATCGATCGCCGCGTTGGTAGGAGCAGCGTTATAGACGGTCTGCAAGTTCCAGCCTCCTGCACCGTAAGTCGCCTGCTTCACAGCAAAGCTTGTGCTGCTCTCCTCACGGTAACGGTAAGCGATCACCGGACGATCCGTTGAATCAAGCGTCATCTTGGCGCTCTGTACGCCCGGACCGCCGGGGTCGCTGCCACTCTGCACATAGGCTTCGCTTGGAGCCATAGGCTGCACAATATCTGCCGTAGTCAGGGAGACTGGCGCTGTAACCGGAGTTCCGTCCGCTTTGCTGAATATGCCCGTGGACGGGCTGTACTTCAGATAGGACAATTGATGGCGCAGCGGGCTGGCGGCGAAGTACGCCCACTCGAACAAGATATGCAGATCGCCATTCGCGTCAAAGACCAGGTCATCCGGATAGACAGACCGGTTCAGATGCGCCGCAATGGTCTTGACCTGAGTCCATACGGAGTCGGCATTGTTCCAGCGCAGCAGAACAGCCTCTCTTTTGCCAGCCAGGTCTTTATCGACACGCACCAGCAAATACAGATCGCCATTCGGAGCAGTCGTCACTACCGGATAGGTTACCGTCATACCTGCAGGCAGATCGGCCGAGTGGTTCTGCGGAATTCCGCCCACGGTATCTGAGCGGTAATAGCGCCAGGCATTGCTGTGCATGGAAGCAAAAACGTGGAACCGCCCGCTCCCGTCCCTCGCCATAGAAGGCTGATTATGCCCGAGATCGTCCAGATATTCTGCAGGGGTTGTCCCGTCCATGAGCGGAAGCTTGCTCCATAGTCCGTCGTTGTCTCTTCTTGCAATAGCTACCGTATGCTTGCCGGGGATCGAACCCGGACCATTATAGGCCATATAAGCATACTCATAGCCCAGCCCATAAGTGGCAAGAGGAGACCACCAGCCGGCCTGATTGCTGGAATCCATCGGAAAAGGTACCTCCTCCAGCACAGCCGCCGCGCTCCCCGCTCCCGCAGGTACTGTGGTAAGCAGCAACGTCATTACTAGAGCAAGCATCCAATGTTTGATCCGCTTTGTCTTTCGGTACTTTTGTAACTTTCTGATCTGCTTCAACTATTTACGCCTCCTTCATCTCATCGCTTTCCGTACATAAATAGATAGATACTGAAATAGATAGATACCTAGCAGCAATGTGAACGTATCAACAAATACAAACCTGTCCAGGTGTAAACGCATACATATATCTCCGGCCCCGCCTCCTCTTTCAGCAACTATTCAGGTATTAGTTTGCTTGGTACTGCTGGTTATCACTGTGTGCTACTGTGCGCTTAGATGCTGCTGTTGCTGGCCCAAGAATAGCATGCTGATTAAAGGATTGTTACTGTACTATTGCAAGATAGCTGTAACTGGGGGCTTTTATCGTAATAGCTGCATTAAGCTGTATGAATTCCAACGCCCGCTCACTCTCCTGCTACTATTGACGGCGTCCAGTGTAGGAGGGGTATTAGTGCTCCTTATTTGCTCACGTGCATCGTATCCGCTAGATTCGGGTGCATTAATGCACCCTATTTGCCCGTTTTGCTGACATTCGCTGAAATGAAGTGCACTAGTGCACTTCATTTCAGCATAACACCCACTTTATGGCGGATTCAGGGGCACTTCTGCTCTTCATTTGCTTGTTTGGCCTGCATCCGCTTAACTCAGGGGCACTAGTGCTCCTCACGGCTCTCCTTCGGCCGCCCTCGGCTACTCACCTAGCCCATTCTATTCGGTTTTTCGCTTACATCCGGACTACAGGACCTCGCACCTGCCCAGTGTATTCGCTTTTTGACACACATCACTCCTTAGGCCTGCGACTGGTGAAATCTGGTGTACTCCTGCTCCTTCTGACGCTCCTCACGGCGCTCCTTCTGGCTCTCATCCTAAAGCTCCTCCATCCACACTCAGCCCAAGCTACTAAATGTATCTCTTAAAGCACAAAAAGCCCGGTTTCCCGGGCTTTTCTAGAAAATTTCACACGTTCACGCAATCACATCACCACACGCATCATTCGCTCTTCAGCCAACCGCTCACTTCCGTACCGTTACTATCAACTTCGCGGATCTGGACTCACCTGCCGCGTTGCGCAGGACGGCTTCGTATTCATAGGTTCCGGGTGTTTTGCCGGAGATTGTAGATACTACGGACTGGGCATCCGGGGTATGCGCCTGTAGAGTCTGGGTATCAACCAATACGCCATTCTCATACAGCTGGTATTCCACCGCATTCGTTCCCCACCACAGATTCATCGTAACCGCATAGCTGCCGTCCCCATCCCAGTTATCACCCGATAATACCGCTTGCCCAGGGGAAGCATCGGTGACTGTCACCGTCAAGGGTGCGCTGGTCACCGATCCGTGCGGGTTGCTCAGCTCCAGCGTATAGACATAAGTCCCATTCTGCCTGCCGGAAATATCGATCTGTACAGACTGGGCAGACGGTGACTGGTCTGTAAGTGCGCCTTCTTCAATCTTTTCTCCATTCTCAAAGAGCTTGAAGCGTGTGCCATTATTGCCCCACCAGAGATTCATCGTAACCGTATAATCGCCGTCCCGCAGCCCCGTATCATGCCCGTTATTATCCGACAATACAGGCATACCTGGAGCGCTGTCCGCAAGCGGAATACTCTGGCTGATCCATGCGGCCCATCTGGTGAGCACATTCCCTTGTTCCACTGTAAAAGCCGCAGCGGCCCCAGAGCTGACTTCCTGGCTGTATGCTGCAAGCAGCGAGCGGGCCTTCGACCCTTCACGCGCCCCTGCCGCTTGCTCCGACTGCATAAGCTTACCAATTAGTTGCTCTGCAAGCGCTGCCGCACCCGGGTCAGCCGATTCACCCGCGAAGGTACGGGTCAATTCAGCCAGACTCGCAAACGTAGCGTAAACACTGTAACTGAAGTCTACATTAGTCTCACGGCCTGCAAAATCACTAACATTGGCCGTCACCCTATGCAGACCGGGTTCAAGTGTATACGCAGGTGTATTCAGTAACTCGCCGCTTGGTTCCGCTACTCCAGACACCGAATCGGAAGCCGTATAGCTAATCCCGACCTGCTGATCAATCGTATACTGTGTCTCTCCCTGAATGACAACCGCCGGAGGCGATAGGTCAACAGCCACCGCCAGTGTCTGCCCCGCCTCCTTATTACCGGCTTTATCCACACTCCAATAGGTCAGGGTATGCTTGCCCTCCTCACTTATCGTCAGCTTGCTGCCGGTCTGAAGCTCTCCGCCGTTCACCTTGAAATACGTCTGGTCAACCCCGGACTGCTCATCGCTCGCGGTGAACGTCACTTCTGCCGCCGATGTGTACCAGCCGTTCTGCTCCGCTCCCTTCACTGCCGCAGCCGTATGCGGCGGGGTCTGGTCCGTTTGCTCTCCTTGAAGAGTAACTAAGGCGGACAACGGAATGTTCAGCTCCTTCACAAGCCCTGCTACCAGCTCAGATACCTTAATCGCACCGTTCATCTGCAGATGGGTATTGTCCTCCGTGGTTCCCGTCCACATGAAGATGGACTTGGTGCCCTCTGTACCCAGCTCCTGAAAATACTCCCAGCTGGCCTGATTCAAATCCACCAGCAGCGTCCCCGTCTCCTGCGCCGTTTCCTTCATCGCCTGTACGTAGGCCGGGAAGCTTTTGTTCAGCACCTCACCGCTGAAATCCCTCCGGTTCACTGGTGTAACTACTACTGGAATCGCACCTCTCTGCACAGCACCGTTAATATATTCTTTCAGATACACCTTGAACTGCTCCGGGGTAAGATAACGTTCCGGCCGGGACGGCGTCGAATCATTATGCGACCACTGCATGAACAGATAATCCCCTTCATGAATGCCTAGCAGAATATCGTTTAGATATCCGCCGTTCAGAAAGGTTTTGCTGCTTAGTCCGCCGACTGCCCGGTTATCAATGACAATCTTGTCGGTGTCAAAATAACGGCCCAGCGTCTCGCCCCACCCCGCCTGCGGACGGTAGTTCTCCGCATAATTGGCCACGGTGGAATCGCTCGCCAAATATAGAGTCGGCTTATCGGCCGCCCCCTGCTCCGGCAGGCGCTCAATCTTCAGCGCGTTGATCTTCGGCGTACTGCCGGAGAAGCTGAAGTTAAATGCGCCATCGATCAGGGCGACATCATACGTCACTTCCTTGAATTGGCCTGCCGGGATAGTGGCGACCGGCATCTTGTTCATTTGCTCCACTGTAACAGCAGTCTGGGTCACTTCTTGCGTATCCCCAATGGTCATCGTCACCCGGTAATTCGCCGGCTTCATCTCCACCAGAAACGAAGTGCCGTTCACACGGGTAAAGTCCTCGGTTAGCGGATTGCCGGTTCCCCGGTTCTCGTCCTGGACCAGCGCGGTGTCGGCAAAACCATAGGCGTTCCCTTCAATATAAGCCCGTTTGGCATCTACCTTCGTGTAGCCGTCTGCTACGCTGCCGGAGCCAAAATCAAAGGCGTATGTGCTAATATCACCCACAGCCTTGCTGGTCAATGAATCGCGCGCGACCGTCAGCAAATTCACCGCATGATTGATCTGCGCCTGCGAGGCTGTTGTTCCGATCAGCGCCTCGGCAGCGCTCAAGGCTCTATGCACCACAGCTACAGAGGCTTCCGTGTAGGATGCCAGGTCGATAGCTTTAACTTCCTTGTGCAGCGCAATCAACGCCGCCATATCGCCTGCTGCCGCCGGCAGCTTCGTGCCTTCAATTTTTACGTTGTCGATCTGGGTGGTCCAATTCAGCGTGCCTCCTCCTCCTTTTCGCGTACCCAGGAACCGCAAGCCCCTAACGTTATTCGCATACACGCCAGGACTCAGCGGAATATCACGGATCGTCTGGGTGACACTTGGATTAGCGAGACTTGTCAAGGTGAGATCAAGGGTTTTTCCGGCAAAATCAATCTTCAGCTTGACATTCACCCACTGATTCTTGGGAATATTCGTAGCTGTCCCGCCCCCTGGAATGGCAGTGGTGCCGTTACCATAGTCAGGTGTATACGGACCAGTAAAATAATGAATGTTCGTATTCGGACTTGCCGCTCCGGTCTTGGTGAGCAGGGTGAAAATCAGATTCTCATTCGCATCCTGCAGAGTCAGATGCCCCTCCGATGGGACAGCGCCCACATTGCCGGAATGCCAGTTGAAATCGACATTCACAATGTCGCCGTTCACCGCATCGAATAAGCGGAATACCTTGGCGCGGTTGCCGGAGCCGGAACCCGTCACAGACAATACCTTGTTCCCGTTCTCCCCAGTAACCGTCCCCGCCATAGTTCCGGCAGTGCCTGTAGCATTCACCATCGAGTATTGGGCAGCAGCCGGATCGCCCTCGAAATTCTCCTCATACCGCTGTACCTCCGGCTCTGGCTCCGGCTCGGTAATACCGGGATCAATCACGAACGGGGATATGCTAAGGCCCATGTCCTTCACTGCGCCAGCCACCAGACCGGCAATGACCTGTGCCCCATAGGTGCTGAAATGGGTATTATCACTGACCCCGTTCGGATACTTCGGATATTCCCCGGGATTAGCATAGAGGAACAGCTTCTCCGTAGCGGCCAGGCCGATCCGGTTGTAATCTGCAATGCTGAGCTGGCTCAGATCAATTAGCGGGACGTTCAGTGCAGCCGCTGTTTCTTGAGCCGCCTTCACATATTCCGGAAAGCTTACGTTGAATTCCTGAGTGATCGTATTGAAGTCCCTGCGTCCTACCGGCGTTAACAGAACCGGAGTGGCCCCGCGCTGCTTGGCTCCGTTCACATAGCGGGTCAAGTACGCTGCATAATCTGCCGGAGAGGCATAACGGTCAGGGATGCCTATACTTGCATCGTTATGGCCGAAGGAGATGAAGAAATAATCGCCCGGTCTGATCTTCTGCAGAATACTATCCAGACGGCCATCCACCATGAACGACTTGCTGCTTCTGCCGCCGATGGCATCATTCTGGATCGTTACTCCGCTGCTGAAGTAGTTACCGAATTGCTGGCCCCAGCCTTCCTGCGGAGCCTGTATCCCGCTGTAGGACTGCATCGTCGAATCCCCGGCCATATAGATGGTTGTTCCGGTTCCCTGCGTCTTCTCGTGGTACTTCTCGATCTTAATCTCCTGCACATCAGCTGCCTTACCGGAGAAAATAAACTCTAGCTGCCCGTCAACCACTGCAATGTCATAGGAATAGAGCAGTGGTGTTCCGGCAGGGATTTGGGTTAGCGCCAGCTTTTGCACAAATTCAGATTTGACCCCTACGCTCGAGTCTCTGTCTCCGCTGCCCAGCTTGAGCGTCACCTTGTAATTGGCATTCGGCAGGTCCACCGCAAACTTGGTATTCTCCGGCAGGGAAGCATGGCCCGCTCCCAAGGTGATTCCGCTTATGCTCTCGAAACCATACCCCGTTCCCTCCGTGTATGGCGTAGTCTGCACAGAAGTTGTTCCGGCTGGAGGCTCCGTACCGAACCCGAAGTGGTATTGCTGCTCCAGCGGTTGTGGCGCGCCGGTCAGTGTTAGATTGGCTTTGGGAAAAGCGGTGGCCTCCGTCCCGAGATAGAAGCCGGTGTGCGGCGGCTGGTTGTACGCCACATTCTGCCAGGCAATCCCCAGCCGGTACACCGGATCTTGCATGAGCGTAGGGATTCTGTAGGTTGTAGGAATTGTTGTGGTATAGAGTCTGTACTCCGTGCTGTCTTCACTGCGCAGCAGCAGCTCTTCACGCCAATCGCCCAGCAGGTCCGCCTGAAGGGCCGGGTTGCCTTTGGTATGATTATTGGTTAGCGCACCTGCTGCCCGAAAAATCTCCTTCAGCTGCTTATTCCGGTAATCCCACTTGTAAATCAGCGGAATGCCTTGCGCGGTAGTGTTATTCCAGTCGTGGTCGAACAGCTCCCGCTGAAGATCCCCATCCCACCAGATGGCGAAATTCGCGCTTCGCGGTACTTCATTCTGTTCATAGATCACCTGACCGTCAGCTGCGTAGCCTCGGGATAACGGGTCCATCTGCCCGTTCACGATGTTGGACGCCCAAGACTCATAGCCGGGATGCTCCGGATCGATATCCGCCGACATGCCCCGTCCGGTATCTTTTCCGGTGAATTGGCCCCAGAGGATCTCGCCTGTTGCGGCATCGCGCATCTCCAGCCCGTATGCAGCATCCTTATGCTCATGCACACTTACGACCTGATACCCGTCCCGGTTCGGATCGAGCTTCCCGGCATGCATCGCATCTCCGTGACCAAGCCCGGTGCTGTAGAGCAGTGTGCCGTCATCATCTATCGCCAGCGCACCATACATGATCTCATCTCTGCCGTCACCATCTGTATCCAGCACACTAAGGTTATGATTGCCTTGTGCTTCGTATTGTGCGCCAGCCTCGTTCGTGTCGAAGTTCCAGCGCTTCACCAATGCGCCATTCGTGTAGTCGTAGGCGGTAAGCGTTGTTCTTGTATAATAGCCACGGGCCATAACCACGCTTGGCTTCACGCCGTCCAAGTAAGCAATTCCGGCGAGGAACCGGTCGACGCGGTTACCATATCCGTCTCCCCACGCGCTTACATTGCCTCTTGGCGGATCATAGTCCACGGTGGATACAGCAGCACCCGTCTGGCCGTCGAACAGCGTCAGATATTCCGGCCCGCTGAGGATATAACCTCCGTCGTTGCGGTAATCCTTGGTGCCGTCACCGATGACTGTACCCTGCCCGTCTTTGGTACCGTCTGCCGTTTTGACCACCACCTCGGCTTTGCCATTGCCGTCCAGGTCATACACCATCAGCTGCGAATAGTGCGCCCCGGCCCGGATGTTCACGCCAAGGTCAATGCGCCAGAGCTTGGTGCCGTCCATTTTGACCGCATCGATGTAGACGTTCCCTGTATAGCCAGCTTGTGAATTATCCTTCGAATTGCTGGGACTCCACAAGAAAACGATCTCATATTCCCCGTCCCCGTCCAGATCCCCAACAGAGGCATCTCCGGCGTAATAGGAATACGTCCCCCCGTCTTTGGTCCGGCCACCCTCAGGCTTATCGAGCGGAATTGGCAGATAGGAGTTATGCCACACCGCCGCCCGCTCGGGCTGCATCTCCTCCTTCCCGGCAACAATCGTTGAAATCTGATATTGCGAGCTGTCCGCCCCCGTAGTATCCACATAGTTGGTAGAGTCTACGATCGGTGCCGGGTTCACCTTCATCCCGTTCTTATAGACATTGTAAGCGATTTCATCTAAATCCGTATTCAAGTACCTCCAGCTCACAAAGACGCCGCCATCCGTCAGAACTGCCACCAAGCCATGGTCCAGATATTCTGCCTGCCGGGCAGGAAGATTTCCAGTAGAAGCTGCATGTGCCGGTGCGGGCGGGAGAGCAAGCGGTAAGACCAGCAGACAGGATAATAAGAATGTGAGCAATGATTTCTGAACAGACCTCTTTTTTCTACCCATGGGCTTAACTCCTCCTATTATTCTAAAATCAATTTAGAAATCAGGGGAAACTTGTGCAGATGCTCTCCTAGTTGTCTTCCAGCTTGAGCTTGAGCGCCCCCGCCTCCTTTCCTGGTATCATTCATATGGAGCGTAACAAATAATAGGGATCCGTTCTGCTCAAAAAAAAGCACTTTCAGCCTAGAATCGACTTTTATAACGGGTAAGCTGGGTTCCAATATGTGGTATTATGGTGGATATGTTTGGTTAGGAGAGTGTTTATGGCAAAGGCACACGGAGTTTCAAATGAACGAATGGAACAAGAATTTGTACATATTCTTTTCGGCATGTCGGATGCAGGTTCCTTAAAAGTAACGCTCAGTGCTATTGGTATACGTGAGACTAACCACGTACTGGCTTTTAATGAATTATTCTCAATTGGGCCTTTATCAGGATTGGACACAGTACCCGGGATGCAGAACAGGCATCTATGGATGATGGAACGTGATGAGGAGTACAGTATTATCCAGCATCACAACCAAGAGAATCGGCTTGTCCATATGGTTCAGACCGTGAAGAGCATCCCGCACCACAAGATCATCGTCATTTGGGTGGCAGATAATGCGCATGACCAGACTGGGCTGCGTTTCGTATTGCATGTATTGCGGGAGCGTATACAGCCAGTGCATATGGTTAATGTGACTGAGCTATATCATTCAGCCGCAATTCATAGCACAGAGGGTTTCGTACCCTTTTATAGAGGTGCAATCGATCGGGAGAGTTACTTGTCTATCGTGAAGAAATATAGTCAAGGCCTCCCTCTTGAATCTGATCAGAGAAGGAGCTACGAATTGGATTGGCTCAGGCTGGCGGAGGAAAATCAAATGCTGCGTCTGTGGAAAGATGCCGCCATTATTAGCTGTGATGAAAACGCGCTGGATGAGTTAATTCTGAGGTCCGTTATTGAACTGGAAGTGGAGCAAGAGCGCAATCAGGTCAGGAAGGGGTTTGTAAGTGCAGCGAGTGTCTTCATCCGCGTGTTCGAAATCTCGCAGCAGTTCTTGGGCACTTCATTTATACTCCATAGAATGCGGGTATTGGTTAACCGGGGCGTCTTGGTGTCCCACGGAGATTCAGGGGATTTGAATCAATTCTTGCTGAAGCGGGCACAAATTTATTAAGTTACAAGATTTAATTTAGTACGCTTAATCGCACTCTGTACAACTAAATCGTCTAATTTACCGCCTATTATCCGCTTAACTGCATTTCATACAATTAAATTTGCTTCTATACCTGTTTCTACACCATTCGGGCAGATTTAGTTGTACAGCCTACAGTTAGAAGAGAAAATCTTTCCTTTTCACCGTTTTTAATTGTACAGAATACACTTATCAATTCATCAGGTCATTCAAATGGGCAAAAAATAGCGCAGCGGCCCTCCTTACGAGAGAGCCGCTGCGCTATTTGATTACTTCATATACAACTCCACCAGCTTATAACAACGCTCCTTCGTCACTGAAGCCAAGGTCGCCGCGTACTCCAGCCCCTCCATCGTTCCGCCCTTATATTTGGCAGCCGCTTCTTCTGCTGTCTTATCGCGTTCCTTGATCCAGCTTAGCTGCTCCTCTTTCAGTTTCGCCATTTCGGCTTCGGGAAGCTGCTCCTTGAGCGTCTGGTAGATTTCATTCAATGCCTTGTCCCAGCGTTCATGCTCCTTGGAGGCGGCCGACTTCATATCAGTCATGACGCCGCTGTCCGACAGAGACTTCAGATCACTAAGTCCTTCTTCAATCTTATCCAGCTTGTCAAAATAAGTCTGCCGCAAGGGTTCCCCTGCCGACGCACTGGCCTTCGGCGTGGCTTCCGGTGCGGTCGTCTGCGCTGGTGCCTGTGCCGTAGCTTCCGGTGCAGGCTCTGCGGTAGCTTCAGTTGCGGGTTCAGGCGTAACCTCCGGGCTTACCGTCGCTGCCTGTCCGGTCTCTGGAGTAGCCGCCGTACTGCCATTCGCCGCCTCGTTATTGCCGCAGCCAGCCATTAGCAGACTGGAGATGAGCATGGTTGTTAGAATTGCTCTCCGCATAAGTCCTCATCCTGTCATTGGTTTATAGTCGAGACTCTCTTGCATACCGGCTTTTCAAAAGCCGTCTTGAAAGTTATTACCTGATTTCACCCGGATATAATCATTTTTTTGAAAGGCCTGGGGACGCGGACAGCCGGATATTGCTGCTTGACAGCATTTTAGGATCGGAGTAGTATTTTGAAATACCTCTACATACAACAAAAAACAACGAAGCATTACACACTCACAGAAAGGCGGTTCACTCATGATTGAAGCATTACGCAAGCTTGGCTTATCCGATCTGGAAGCCCGCTGCTATCTCGCGCTGCACGGCCAGCCGCCCTCCTCGGGCTATGAGGTCGCCAAGCAGGTGTCCGTGTCCCGGTCCAATGTATACGCCGCGCTGCGCAGTCTAGTCGATAAAGGAGTCTGCCGGACAGTCGAAGGTGAGCCGGTTACCTTCGCTGCAATTCCGGTCCGGCAGGTCGTTAAGCTGCTTCAGGCGGAATTTGAGCGCACAGCCCGCCTGCTGGAGAACGAGCTGACCCACCTGCCTGCTGTACCGCCCTTCTTCAGCAACTGGAAAGGAGACGCACAGGTCGTTCTGGCGGTAAAGCGCCTTGCTGCCAATGCCAGCGCAGAGATTCTGGTAGATATCTGGGCGGAGGATCTGCACCGGATAGAAGACACACTGCATGCCGCCGAAGAACGGGGCATTGCCGTCCACCTGATGGTGATAGGTGACATAACTACAGCGCTGTCGCGTGTCATTGTACATAGCGTACCGGCAGGCGGGCCGAAGACCGCCCGGAATTTCTCGCTCCTGCTGGATAAGGAGACCTCGCTTCTGGGCAGCTTCACCCGCCA
>NZ_ASPS01000005.1:0-11154 GCF_000517865.1 Paenibacillus sp. FSL R7-269 | reverse complement strand
ACAGTGAGCCTAGGAGGCTTTTCTTTCGATTCCATTCGCATCACCCTATTATTATTTATTTCTATTTTAGCATATATTTTATATCATAATAACATATAATAAGTGTTATTTTAAAAAAATATAGCGTAACGTTTCGTTATGTAATATAATAAAGCCAAAGAAGGGAGGTATTTACTTATGGATCTACAGGCAGTTGTTCAGTTAATCGGAAACGTTGGATTTCCCATTGCTCTTTCTCTGATTCTTCTCCAGACGATACTCATCAAATTCAACAAACAAATGGATGGATTAGAGAAACGCTTGGCTCAGCTTGATAAGACGATGAATCTGATGGTTAAGACGTATCATCAAAGTACATCAAAATCTGCTATTCGCCAGGATAAAAAAGAAGACGGTTGAGATTAGATTATCTGTATCTTATGAGCAAATAAACTCCATTCAATTGAATGGAGTTTATACTGCGTTATGTACCCCGTTATATCGTATTGGTGAAAAGGATCTTCTCCAGCGATTTTTCTTGGTGAGGATCTCATTGGTACAACGGAACTGTCAGGGGAATCTTGGCGGATTTAGCAGCTACGATTACCTGGTTTAGTTCGCTGGATCTGTGAAGAGTTTCAAAAAAGAAACTTATATGAGAATATTATGCAACTTTTGAATGAGCAGTTCAGTCTATTATTATGAGGACAGATCAACGAGGAGGATATTTAAATGGACTACAAAGGGAAAGTCGTGATTATCGGCCTGCTATTTGGGGCTTTATTAGCAGGATGCAGTCAGAATGAAAATTCGCCTTCAACTCCTTCACCCACTCCTACAACTGAACAAAGTCAGAATGAAAATTCGACCAATAAAGCAGGTGAAGAAATGACAGAAGCAGAGCCACTATCTTATACAGCAGAACAAAAAAATGAAATTAGTGAAGCTGCTAAGAAAGCCGGATTAGATAAAGTCTACATCCCCACAGTAGGTTTAGGTAGCGATGATTACATGGATCGTGTTGAAGTTAAAGACAATCAAGTCCGTATTGTATTTATTCGTGGTTCAATCACTCAATCCAAAGAAGAACTTAAACCAACTGCCGAGATTGCTTCGACTAAAGAAGTAGCGCTTTCTAAAGATGTATCTGGGGAGTGGATTGCTAAAGAGAATGAAGTACCGTATTTATACTTTGAGAAAGACGGATTGTATTTCAGTATGAGTTCAGCAAAAACCTTTTCTCAGGCTGAGTATGAGAGAGCGGCCGCTTCGCTTGAACCCTTAGAGTAAAGTTTTCTAGCTATCTGCTCACTATGAAGAGATAGTTTTTTTGTGCCGTATTACTGCGTAACGTTACGCTATATAATATTATAATAACTAAGCAATACCAACTGACCTTTGGAATGTGTGGGGTACACATCCACAAGGCCATACCCCGTTCAGGTTATTGCTATACCAAATAGACGGAGGTAATTTATTATGGCAGCAGGTGTTGATACATTAAACGTAGTAAGTTCATCGATGGCGAATTGCTTGGTTAGCAATGGTCAAACTTTTGTAGGTCGCTACTATCGACCGGCGGCTTCGAATTTTTACAGCAGTCGTTTGCAAAATGCTGAAGCACGTACCATTTCCAATGCGGGTCTTTTTATCATTTCCATTTTTCAGTACAATTCGAGAACAGCGTCTTACTTTACCAGTAGCCAAGCTCATGCAGACGGTGCTACTGCTGTAAATCAAGCAGTGGCTGCCGGTCAGCCCTCTGGCACGCCCATTTATTTTACTGTGGACTACGACGCAAGCGCAAGTGATCTGAGTAATTCTATTATTCCTTACTTGAACATTGTAAAAACCTATACCGACAGTTACGGCTATCAGCTAGGGATTTACGGGGGATATAGAACAACGACAACAGTCGGTGCAGCTATTCCGGGCATTTATCGTTGGCAGGCTAGTGCTTGGAGCAGTGGTCAGAATGACCCCAATCGACGCCTTTATCAGTACGCAATCGAACAATCCATTTGCGGTGGGACTTTTGATAAGAATGAGAGCAACGGGAACACTGGAGGATGGAGATTGTAGTAGACATTCAACGAAGAAGGGGCTGTCCCAAAAGTAAATATTATTCTTATAAGTGGAAACAAAACCTATAGCTTTTTCAAAGCGTAACAGGTAAAAAAGGAGCGATTCTCCGTTATTGGAGGACCGCTCCTTTGCGTTTCTGGTCGTTCGCTGCTTGCTTCAGCAGGTTGTGGGCGAGCGAAAGCCAACCGACCTCCAGCGTCACTTTTTCCAAGCCGCGAAGCAGAAAGCGCCGGAAGCCCCGGTTATTCTTTAATTGTCCAAATACACTTTCCGGCTCCGTCATTCGACGTACGGCCAATAGATAGCCTTCCTCGCTTCGGAGGATTTCTTTCGCCTGTTTCTGGTATCTAAGCCGCTCCAGACTGACTGCGATTTCCCGGTTTCCGCTTCCCTTCGTGCAGTTTTCTTTTAGCGGACAACCTCCGCAGCTTTGACTTTGGTAGTGACGCTTCTTAATTTCGTATCCACTCTCTGTGGTTTCCTTGCTTTCTCGTTGGAAATACAGCGGGTGTCCAGCTAAACACGTCCAGCGATCCTCGGATCCGTCGTAGGTCCAGTTCTCGATTTTTCCGACGTCGGCTTTCCAGGCTTTGCTCTTTTCTTTGTGGTAGGTGCTGTATTTCACGACGGCCTGTATCTCGCTCTTTTCCAGATAGGCGTAGTTTTCTTCACTTCCATAGCCGGCATCTGCAATGACCGTCTTTGGAAGTTCCCCGAGGAATTGCTTTGTTTTTTCCAGATGTGGTTCTAAACAGCGGGTGTCACCCGGTCTTTGATGGAGACTGTAGGCCACAATAAACTGGTTTTCGGTCCCGATCTGTAGATGATAACCTGGCTTCAGTTGGCCATTTCGCATGTGATCTTCTTTCATCCGCATAAACGTTGCCTCTGGATCGGTCTTGCTGAAACTGTTACGGTCCCCAAGCAGTTTTTGATATTCTTCGTACTTCTGCAGTCGGAGAAGCAAATCCTTACGCAACTTCCGAACCGTCTTTTTTAGGGGCTTGTCTTTCGGTTTTTCGGCAAGCTGAGCTTCAAGCTTTTGCACGGCTTGTTCGAGTTTCTCAATGTCCATTTCTGAACCCGTGCTGAATTCAGCCAGATCTTTGCCCTGGTTCTTTTGTTCTTCCTGCTCTTCCGCTGCGTCAATGTCAGCGAATAGGGCCTGTACCTTATCTTGCAGTTTCGCTTTGTGTTTGCTGACCGCTTTGCTCCAGACAAAGGTGTAGTGATTGGCATTCGCCTCAATCTTAGTGCCGTCCACAAAATAATGCTCCAGAGACACGTATTTTTCGTTAGCCAGAAACTGAAGCACGGCGGTAAATACCGTTTCGAGGACATTTCTCATCCGCTGGGAACGGAAGCGATTCAGCGTGCGGAAGTCGGGTCGCTGCCGTCCGGCCAGCCACATGAAGGGAATGTTCTCCCGGACCGCTTTAGCGATTTGGCGAGACGAATAGATTCGCTGAGTGTAAGCGTAGATGATGACTTTGGTAAGCATTTTAGGATGGTAGCTGTCACGGCCGCCGCCGGGATAGGCCGCGTCAAAAATGGCGTTGTCCAGCCGATTGACGGCGGCATTCACGACGCGAACGAGGTGATTTTTCGGGATATCTTCTTCCAGATCCATTGGCAAGCAAAGTTGGTCCATGGTATATTGGATGTACAAAGAAATCGCTCCTTTGGGAATGGTTGGGTGGTACCTCCATTTTACCAAAACGAGCGATTTTTTTGTTTCTTTTTTAAGGATGGACGAGCCATTTCCCGCTCAAACAGCGGAGAGGACGGAACGATTGTGGAAAAGCGGCAGCGGTCGCCTTGGTCTCCGGATTTTCACCGCTAGGGGAATGAAAAAAAATCTGGAGACCACAGCGATTGGAACAACGGTCCGTTCGCGCAGCGTTCACCCAAGTACTCACGTTGATCCTACTACAAACTAAAGAGCTGTCCCAAGCAGCCACTTCATGGCTTTTGAGACAGCCTCTTCTTTGATGGCTTCAACTTCTGTAACGTCAACATAGATGAAATCCATACACGAATGACATCACGGTTAGGTACAAAGTTATCAAGACCGCTGTACTCCGTTGCTAAGAAACGCCGAAACCAGTTCATATGCTTCCTGTATTCTTCTAAGGTGCGCTCTGCCGCCCCTGCCGCTTGCCTTGCGGCATAGTAGCGGGTAAACAGCTTGTCCAGTGTCAACGTCTCAGGGCGAGGTTTCTCGGCTTCCTGAAGCGTGGAGCGGGCCGTTTCCAAGACCGATGGAGTAAGGCGGTCTAATAACCGCTGAGGGATGTCTAAATTATTCTTTCTTTGTCCCCGTTTATGTTTATGGGCTGTTTTTCCTTTGTTCACATTCATAATGGATACCTCCCGTTAGATTCTCCTCTAACGGTCACGAACACAAAAAAAACGCACCAGACCGCTGTTCAACAGTCTAGTGCGTTTATGTCATATCCACCACAATATCTTATGTGGCGGGGCATTTTAAGGAATGGCGGAGAGGATGGGATTCGAACCCATGTGGGCTTTCACCCTAACGGTTTTCAAGACCGCCCCGTTATGACCGCTTCGGTACCTCTCCAATGCATTTGAATTTCACATGCATTAGGAATTATACCACGCCCGACAAATAATATGCAACTATTATTATTGAGTTGTTTTTGCAGAAATGGATTTCACATTACGCATATACGGCTGCAGGCATTCCGGAATCAGCACACTTCCGTCCTCCTGCTGGTAATTCTCCAGGATAGCTGCAACCGTACGTCCTACAGCCAGCGCAGAGCCGTTCAGTGTATGCACGAATTCAGGCTTCGCCTTCGGCTCCTTGCGGTAACGGATATTGGCCCGGCGCGCCTGGAAGTCCTCGGTGTTGGAGCATGAGGAGATCTCGCGGTACATGCCGCTCTCAGGCAGCCACACCTCAAGATCATACGTCTTGGCAGAGGTGAAGCCCATATCTGCCGTACAGAGCAGCAGGACGCGGTAGGGCAGCCCCAGAAGCTGTAGCACGCGTTCAGCGTCGGCGGTCATCTTCTCCAGTTCCTCGTAGGAGCTCTCCGGATTGGCCAGTTTCACCAGCTCCACCTTGTTGAACTGATGCTGGCGGATCAGACCACGGGTATCGCGTCCGGCTGAACCGGCTTCCGAGCGGAAGCAAGAGCTGTAGGCCACATGATACTTCGGCAGATCGCCAGCGGTCATAATCTCTTCACGGTAATAGTTCGTCACAGGCACTTCTGCCGTAGGAATCAGATAATACTCTGTATCCCGCAGCTTGAACAGGTCCTCTTCGAATTTGGGTAGTTGTCCCGTTCCATAGAGGCTGTCCTTATTAACAATATAAGGCGGCAGCATCTCTTCATAGTTATGTTCCCCGCTATGCAGGTCCATCATGAAATTGATCAGGGCACGCTCCAGTCTGGCACCCAGTCCTTTATAGAAGACAAAGCGGGAACCCGTAACCTTCGCCGCTGCCTCAAAATCAATGATATCCAGCTGCTGTGCAAGCTCCCAGTGGGATTTCGGAGTGAAACCAAGCTCTTTGGGCTCTGACCAGCGGCGCACTTCAACATTGTCTGCCTCGGAGGTGCCCACCGGCACCGATTCATGCGGAATATTCGGGATGCTCATCGTCAGCTCGTCAATTTTGACCTCAAGCTCACGCACCTCGTCATCCAATTCCTTAATCCGGTCAGATACCGTTCGCATTTCTGCGATCAGATCATCAGCCGGTTCACCATTCTTCTTCTTCTTGGCTACGTCTCCGGACACAGTGTTCCGGCGGTTCTTGAGCCCTTCTGTTTCCTGAAGCAGCTCACGGCGGCGCTGATCCAGCGCCGGGAAGCCGGCAATCAAATCCAGCGACTTTCCTCTCTTATTCAGTGCTTCCTCTACTCTTGCATAATCGCTGCGCAATACTTTAACATCTAACACAAAGTTTCCCTCCTGAAAACAGCCCAAACTCTTTCAAATTGCTGTTTTGTTTGCAGCTTTGAAAGAGTCAAAGTGTCCTTATATGCGGTTCTATAGATTGGCTGCAATACTGTCCTCTACCATGTCGGCAAAATATTGATGCAGCCTGTAATCATCAGTCAATTCCGGATGAAACGAGCAGGCCAGCAGATTGCCTTGGCGCGCAGTTACAATCTCATCCTTATAGAGGGTAAGCACATCAACATCAGGACCCACCTCGTCAATAAGCGGGGCGCGGATAAATACCGCCCGCACGGATTCAGCAATCCCCTTAACCTCCAGGTCACATTCAAAGCTTTCCCTCTGGCGGCCAAAGGCATTCCTGGCCACGGTAATATCCATCAGCTCCAGATGGCCGGCTTCATCTCCGGCAATCCGCTTCGCCAGCACGATCATACCGGCACATGTACCGAAAATAGGCTTACCTTGACCCGAGAACTCACGGATCGCTTCAATAAAGCCATATTTGCGCATCAATTTGCCAATCGTCGTACTCTCACCACCGGGAATGATGAGGCCCTCTATCCCGTCAAGCTCCTCTATACGCTTAATAGGCAGGCCTTGTGCGCCGGTCTTCTCAATACTGACAATATGCTCTGTAACAGCGCCTTGAAGCGCCAACACTCCAATTCTCATCCGGAAGCCTTCTCTCTATTAACGGCCGCGTTCCGACATACGTTCAGCCGGGGACAACGTGGCGATATCAATCCCCTTCATCGGAGTGCCCAGATTCTTGGACACTTCAGCAATCAGCTTGTAGTCCGTGAAGTGGGTTGTCGCTTCGACGATGGCACGGGCGAATTTCTCAGGATTGTCCGATTTGAAAATTCCCGAGCCGACAAACACCCCGTCAGCACCCAGATGCATCATGAGCGCGGCATCAGCAGGCGTAGCTACGCCACCGGCGGCAAAGTTAACAACAGGCAGCTTGCCCAGCTCGTGAACCACCAGAAGCAGCTCATAAGGAACACCCAGCGTCTTAGCTTCATGATATAGCTCATCAGGCGAGAGGCCGGTTACCTTGCGGATTTGGCTGTTGATGTGGCGCATATGGCGGACAGCTTCCACGATGTTGCCGGTTCCCGGCTCACCCTTGGTACGGATCATAGAAGCCCCTTCGCTAATCCGGCGCAGTGCTTCTCCAAGGTCCTTGGCTCCGCATACAAAAGGAACCGTGAATTCGCGTTTGTTGATATGGAACACTTCATCGGCAGGAGTAAGTACTTCACTCTCATCGAGATAGTCTACACCCAGAGATTCGAGAACCTTGGCTTCCACATAGTGGCCGATCCGCGCTTTGGCCATCACAGGAATGCTCACTACCTTGATAACCTCTTCTACAATAGTAGGATCAGCCATACGTGCGACACCACCCGCTGCGCGGATATCAGAAGGTACACGCTCCAGAGCCATAACGGCAACTGCCCCTGCGGCCTCAGCAATTTTCGCCTGTTCTGCATTCATGACGTCCATAATGACGCCGCCTTTTTGCATTTCTGCCATGCCTCTTTTGACTCGCGAAGTTCCTGTTTCCATGTCTACGCCTCCCGTTAGATCTAACCTAATCTAACTTGTAATTCTACCGCAAGGCTGTAATATACACAACCTATTTACTGGGATTTTATCGTGAAACCGAGGTCAGCGCCCCTATGAGACTAGAACAGGTTTTTAATTCCTTTGAACAGATCACCGAAAAAATCACCGATGGCTCTCAGCAGCAGCTTGAACCAGCCCGCTTTCTCCGCTTCCTCGGCAGTAATCAGGTTCACCGTCTTCTCTTGCGTCTGAGACATTCCTTCAATCTTATAGGAATACGTGACCTTACCTACCTTGCTGGCTCCGGCAATCGGTGCAATCAGCGTAGCCGGATCATTCGTGACCACTGTAGTCTTGATCTGCGGCGATACAGTACCCTTAGGAACCATGAACGTTACACCAGCGTCCGTTACTACGGATACGTCTTTATTCTTGCCCTTCAGCACAGGCACAGTTTCAGTGCCGGCAATCACGGCCTTAGGCGCAACTACCTGCTTAATCTCAAAATTATTAAAGCCGAAATCCAGCACCTTCTTCGTTTCGGTGAAACGGTGGGCTTCGGAGTCTGCTCCCATTACTACGCTGATAAGACGCATACCGTCACGCACCGCTGTACCGGTGAAGCAGTTACCGGCGTTAGTCGTATGTCCGGTCTTCAATCCGTCCAGTCCCGGATAAGCGTAAGCCTTGAAATTGGGGATATCCTTGTTGGCTTCCAGCATCCAGTTATAGTTAATCATCGGCTTCGAATCACGCTCACGGAATTTATACGATTGGATTGTCGTAAAATCTGTAAACTCCGGATGATCCGTAACAATATACTTAGCAAGAATAGCCGCATCCATTGCAGACATTACCGTCTCACGGTCCTCTTCAGGCCGGTATTTAGCAGGCATGTCTTTCCGGTCAAGACCGGTGGAATTAATGAAATAAGCCGTCTTCATGCCCATCTTCTGTGCGGTCTCATTCATCTGGGTCACAAACTGCTGCTCCGAGCCCGACACCAGTTCAGCCAAGGCAACGGTAGCATCATTGGCAGAGCCTACCGCCATAGCTATGTAGAGTTCTTTAACCGTATGTTCATCGCCCGCTGCCAAAAAAATACGCGATCCTATCTGCTTGGAAGCATTCTCCTGTATAATTACTTTCTGGTCCCAGGAAATCTTGCCGCTATTCACCGCTTCTGTGACAAGATATTCTGTCATCATCTTCGTCATACTCGCCGGAGGCATAGGCTGGTCCGCATTAAGCGAGAGCAGAACCTCACCTGTAGTAGGCTCAATCAATACTGCCGATTTCAATTTCAATCCGAGGGATTCCACGGTTGGAATCTTGGCTACTGCCGTTTTGGCAGGGGTAGCCGCCGCCTTGGTTCCAGCCTCTGTTGTAGCCGGTTTATTCACTGCCTCTGCCATCGCAGAAGCCGCAGGAAATGCTAACATATTTAAAAGCAGACCTACTGTCGCTGTCTTAATCACAATTTGCTTACTGCTTAGTTTTCGCTTGGACTTCAATGATTACTACTCTCCTTTAATCCTCAGATCAGTGCTTGTTCTATTCTAACACAGGGGTATCTGCAAAAAAAGACAGACAGGACTAAATTAGTCCTGTCTGTCAGCAAAAATAGGCGATTCTTCCCGGCTTATAGGGAATAGTTCGGAGCTTCCTTGGTGATCTGCACATCATGAGGATGACTCTCACGCAGGCCTGCTCCAGTGATCCGGATGAACGAGGTATCATTGCGCAGTTCTTCTAATGTCTTCGTTCCGCAATAGCCCATACCGGAGCGCAGTCCGCCGATCAATTGGTGAACCGTGTCTGACAACGGCCCTTTAAAAGCTACACGGCCCTCAATACCTTCCGGTACCAGCTTCTTATCATCATCTTGGAAGTAACGGTCTTTACTGCCCTGCTTCATGGCGCTCATGCTGCCCATGCCACGGTACACCTTGTATTTACGTCCCTGATAGATTTCCGACTCTCCGGGGCTTTCTTCCGTACCAGCGAACAGGCTTCCCATCATGACTGCAGCAGCACCAGCGGCGATGGCCTTGGTAATCTCTCCGGAGTACTTAATCCCCCCGTCTGCAATCACTGGAATACCGTATTCACGGGCTACTGTCGCACAATCGTAGATCGCAGTAACCTGCGGAACGCCGATCCCGGCAATTACGCGGGTAGTACAGATAGAACCTGGACCGATACCCACCTTGATTACGGAGGCTCCTGCTTCAATCAATTCGCGGGTAGCTTCGCCTGTAGCCACATTACCGGCTACAATCGTTAGATCAGGATAAGTCTCGCGCAGCTTACGCACTGCATCGATAATATTAATGTGATGGCCATGTGCGGAATCCACGGTAATCAGATCCACACCGGATTTTACCAATGCTTCTGTCCGTTCAAACGTGTCCTTGGAGATCCCAATTGCCGCTCCAACCAGCAAACGTCCGTGGGCATCCTTGGCACCGTTGGGGAACTGGATGGCTTTCTCTATATCTTTAATAGTAATGAGACCTTTGAGAATATTATGCTCGTCTACCAGCGGCAGCTTCTCAATCTTGTGACGCTGCAGAAT
Source organism: Paenibacillus sp. FSL R7-269 (assembly GCF_000517865.1). Taxonomy (NCBI): domain Bacteria; kingdom Bacillati; phylum Bacillota; class Bacilli; order Caryophanales; family Paenibacillaceae; genus Paenibacillus; species Paenibacillus sp. FSL R7-269. The sequence continues at coordinate 998 of NZ_ASPS01000005.1, read as the reverse complement.
GCCCTTCGCCTCTTGAAGAGTGGTTCCTACAGCAGCCGTAACGAGATTCTCATGAGTCATCACTTCTTTGATCTGAATATTGAAATCATGGATGAAACGCAGGTCGCGGTTCGTCAGAATACCGACAAGCTTGCCCTCTTCATCTACGATAGGCACACCCGAAATGCGGTATTTGCCCATCAGGACTTCAGCGTCGGATACCCAGTGGTCCGGCGTAAGTGAGAATGGATTGGTAATAACCCCGCTCTCCGAGCGCTTCACACGGTCCACCTCTTCTGCCTGCTGCTCCACGGACATATTCTTATGAATAATGCCGATTCCGCCCTCACGGGCGATAGCAATCGCCATAGCGGCTTCTGTGACTGTGTCCATACCTGCACTCATCAAAGGGATATTCAGCTTCACATTCTTGCTGAGTACAGTGGTTAGATCCACTTCCTTAGGTAATACCTCGGATTTACGCGGAACCAGCAGCACATCATCGAAAGTGAATCCCTCTTTACCAAACTTATCTTCCCACACCTGGGTCATTCCTCCTCTAAATTCTTTTCTCTACCCGCCCGCCAACTTATGAATAAAGAAACTCCTGCGTCAAGTCCATACCCGATAGACAGCGGTAGAGGCCTGGGAGTTATACATAATCGTGTCTTCTGTTAAGGTTTGAGAGGCTTGTCCAAAAATATATTAGAGCTATCTTAGCAAAGGGCATTTGGCCTGTCAAGAATATTACACTGCCCTGTGAAGGGATTAGGCAATCCGGCCTCCGGTAAGCGAATTCTTGGACTAAAGTCCGTCTACAGTGGACAACGGAGCAGCTCTTGGCGGCATGGGCTAAGTAATTGGATAAAATTCAACTGCTTCCTTTAAATGTTACATCGCTATCTCTCAGACTGTGTCCAGGCATTCCAGAATATACAAAAAAGCCATTGTCGAATTGTCGACAATGGCTCATGTGTGCTTGGCAACGTCCTACTCTCCCAGGACCCTTCGGTCCAAGT
>NZ_ASPS01000004.1:0-147782 GCF_000517865.1 Paenibacillus sp. FSL R7-269 | reverse complement strand
ATTCAGTTTTCAGGAATCAATTCCTGAACGCAACGAAATTCATTCACACATTCGTGATGAACCGAATTTCTAGCGGCAGCGTCTGTTTTACAGACGCATGTTTGGTGGCGATAGCGGAGGGGTTCCACACGTACCCATCCCGAACACGACCGTTAAGCCCTCCAGCGCCGATGGTACTTGGACCGAAGGGTCCTGGGAGAGTAGGACGTTGCCAAGCACTCAAGACCACTGTTGATTATCAATGGTGGTTTTTTGTTTGTGTTTGTGTTTACCATTAAAGTCTATGATGGAGGTGCCAGCTTGATTATCTGGCTTAATGGTGCCTTTGGATCAGGGAAAACACATATAGCAAATGAACTCCAACGCAGAATTCCACATTCGTATGTATTTGATCCGGAAAATGCCCGTTTTTATATCAGGGACAATATTCCTGCCGAGATGTCAGAAGCTGATTTTCAGCACCATACGCTCTGGCGTGACTTTACCTATTCGATGCTGACATACCTGGATTCAGGCTATAGCGGAACCATTATTGTACCTATGACACTAGTGAAAGAAGAGTATTTCATAGAGATTGTGGGCAGGCTGAGAAGTGAGGGACGGGATGTCCGTCATTTTAACTTGACTGCTTCCTCTGAGACCTTACACAGGAGATTGGAGAGCCGTGGTGAAGGGCCAGGACTCCTGGGCCGCTTTACAGATGGAGACATGTCTTAGGGGCTCAAGAGTAAACTCTTCGCATACGACGTAGATACTGAACATAAATCAGTTTCCGAGGTTGCAGAGATTATTATGGCCTTGGTGGAGAATCCAGTAAGTAATGAATAGAGCAATAATATTTCTATTGTATTATACTATTTTATTTGATATAATACTTTTTGTTGTCGAAAGATTGTTTGCTTATCTGGCTCGTTGGTCAAGGGGTTAAGACACCTCCCTTTCACGGAGGTAACATGGGTTCGAATCCCATACGAGTCACCACATTCATCTTTGAAAAATTAATGGTTGTATATCTCATGTAAATGTGTTATGATCATTAAGTTGCTTCTTCGATGGAGGCTTAGCTCAGCTGGGAGAGCATCTGCCTTACAAGCAGAGGGTCGGGGGTTCGAACCCCTCAGCCTCCACCATGCAGAGTTTGTAAGCCAGAAAAGAATATCTATTACTGACGCGGGGTGGAGCAGCCCGGTAGCTCGTCGGGCTCATAACCCGAAGGCCGCAGGTTCAAATCCTGCCCCCGCAATATTTGGAACCGTGGTGTAGTTGGCCTAACATGCCTGCCTGTCACGCAGGAGATCGCGGGTTCGAATCCCGTCGGTTCCGCCATTTTTATGGCGCAAGGGATGAGAAATCCCTGGGTTCGTTGAAGCATAGGCATCGTAAGGAATACTTCGCAATCTCGTAACGGAGTGAAGAGTATCCCGTCGGTTCCGCCATTTTTATTGAAGCAGTTGAATACATACCGTGTGCGGACGTGGCTCAGCGGTAGAGCATCGCCTTGCCAAGGCGAGGGTCGCGGGTTCGATTCCCGTCGTCCGCTCCATATTTTGCGCCCTTAGCTCAGCTGGATAGAGCGTTTGACTACGAATCAAAAGGCCGGGAGTTCGAATCTCTCAGGGCGCGCCATTATTATTTTATTGAATGTCTTCATCTGAAATTTAATTATCCATTGTGGATATATATGATATTAAGCCGGCGTGGCGGAATGGCAGACGCGCTCGACTCAAAATCGAGTGGGAAACCGTGGAGGTTCGAGTCCTCTCGCCGGTATTAAAAAAGGTTTATGACATTGTATTTCGTACAATGTCATAAACCTTTTTTTGTATTTTTATTGCACCGAAACTTATAATAACTGATTGAGCCTGCTTTCAGGCTCTTTCCCGTTTTGCACACGTTTTATATTATCTATAAAGAAATCGTATCTTTTTTTGTGGAATTTCCGGCCGTCAGGCATTCCTGCGGTATGGGGAGTAAGGACCACATTGCCCAGAGTGCGGAGCTCACTATCTAAGGGAAGCGGTTCGGATTCATACACATCCAGGCAGGCGCCGGAAATCCCACCTTTTTTTAATGCGTCAATCAAGTCTGTCTGATTAACAATCCCGCCGCGGGCCGTGTTGATGAACAGAGCGCTACTCTTCATTTTTTGAAATGCCGTCTGGTTGATCAGATGCTTGGTCTGCTCAGTCAAGGGAACATGTACACTTACGATGTCCGATGTGCTTAGAAGAGTATCGAGATCCGTCATTGTCACCGAATCGTCAGCCTGTACTACGGTCTTTCTTGCATAAGCCAGCACCTTCATATCAAAAGCGCTGCAAAACGCAGCGACTTTCTTTCCGATAGCACCCAGACCGATAATCCCAATGGTTTTGCCCTCTAGTTCACTCCCTGTGTACTCCAACTGATGTTCATTCATCCTGTTTTTCATGAAATGATCAAGAAACGGTATGTTTTTATAATAAGCCAGCATTAGTGCCATTACGTGCTCGGCCACGGCCTGTGCATTCACTCCTGCCGCATTAGCCACCCAAATGCCGAGCTCTGTACAGGCAGGGATATCGACATTATCATAGCCTGCACCTGTCTGTACCAATTTTAATTTTTTGGCACTGGCGAGCAGGCTAGGGTCCACTTGGATATGTTCAGGAATGAGGACCTGGCAATCTTCAATATGATGCAACATATCTTGTCCGGGCGGGACAATGACAACGTTCCAGTCTTGCGGAAAATACCCGGTAATCTTTAATTGTGCAGTTTCGTTAAAATGACCAACGATGAGAATCTTCATGGCTAAACCACCTTTTCATAACGTGGGTTATTTGACCCCTTGTCTGTGTTAATGATAATTTTAGACATAAAGAATAATGTTGTAAAACGCAAATGTTTTGTGAACTATATTAATATTTTCTATATATTGAGGAGGTATTCGATGTATTTTCCTGGGATAGAGGCATTTTTAGCTATCGTAAGGACCGGGAGTATAAGTAAAGCGGCAGACATGCTGCACCTGTCACAAGCAACGGTAAGCTACCGGCTAAAGACTTTAGAGCAGGGGATGGGCGGCCTATTGGTGGAGCGAAGAAAAGGGGCAGCCAAAATCAGCCTGACCCCAAAAGGGGAGAACTTTTTTAGTATTGCGGAAAGATGGGAGGCGCTCTGGAGGGAAACTCAAATTTTAAAGGCGAATGGTTCGCAGTTAAGTCTGGCCATAAGCGCTGCCGAAAGTATAAGCCACTTCGTCTTGCCTCCGGTATATAGAATGCTTAATCAGCACACTCCGTCCATCCGATTGCAAATTCGTACGCAGCATACGCAGGAGGCTTTTGATAGTATTGAGCGGCGTGAGATGGATGTGGCGTTTGTGGTACGGGAAATTGTGTCGCCTAGCGTTACTGTTCAACCGTTTTTCACTGAAGAAATGGTGTTGTTGCGCTTGGCTGTAACAGGGCGGCAGGCTGGAGATACGGTAGAAATGGAAGAATTGGCGGCAGAGCATGAGGTCCTCGTCAATTGGAATCGGGAGTTTCAATTCAGACATGACCAGTGGTGGGACCCGCTGTGTCCGTCCCGTGTACATCTGGACTCAGCGGGACTCATCACTACTTTTTTGACGAATGCCAGACAATGGACGATTGTGCCTGCTTCGATTGGCGTCCATATGATGGGGATGGGAGAATTTGTTCTTCAGAAGCTGGCGCTGTCAGTGCCCCCCAGAGTAGGCTATAAGGTCACTCATAAGTTTCCAAACCAGGCGTTACACGAGCCCCTTCAGATTCTTGATAACTATCTGCGAGATACATTTGGAGTCCAATGACCTGGCCTGCTGTGTTATACAATCCCATTTTGTGATAATCTCTCCAGAAGTTGTCCGTATTCAGAAAAAGAAATACCCGGCCGCCTGCCTGATTGCCGATAAAGGGCTCCTGTTCAGGCTTCGACGCCCGGGCCAGCAGAAGGGTAGCGCCTGCTGATCCGGGAGGGGAGACTACGACCCATCTTTTCTCCTGCTCGGGTGATAGAGATCTTCAACTAATGTGATTTCTAGGCAATGGTACAGCTCTTATTATTTTACTATAAATGGACCTAATCTACACCAGCTCAACCACTACCATCTGGTGATTCTCCAGATAAGGAAGGGTATAGGTAATCTCGCTATCCTGGTTGAACGTGAACGGCAGCTCTGTCATGGCCGGGGCCAGGTAGACCCGGTGGACGGGTCCGGGAGACGGGAGCCGCAGGCTGACTGTAATATCATGGAGCGGTACGAGGTCCTCAATGACTTCAATCCGGCCCTTCAGGGAAGGGGCAGCATAGAGCAGATGATTCACATAACGCTGTTCTGCCTGCTGATACTGCAGGGTCGTTATGCCGCGGGCCGGCAGATTCGTACGCAGTGACGGCTGAGGCAGCAGCCGCGACAGGGCATGCAGCACCAGCTCCTTCAGAATAAGAGAGCCCGCTTCGGCGTACTCGCTGAATACTTTCCAGGCAATATAGATTCCGCCCCTGCTCTGGGCCATTCCCGGACCATTGTTCTCCATGGCGCCAGGTGTGTGCTGGTGGGAACAGAAGGTGAAGACGTCACGGTTAAAATAAGGGTTCTCCAGATGTCCGAGCGCCTCTCCTTGTCCTTCCTGCAATTCGATTAGCTGGCCTTCGCCGTACATGACAAAAGAAGCAGGCAATAGCGCACCTGGAGTGAAATAGGGCTTGAAATACGCGGGCTGGTACGGGTTCTCTCCAAGCCAGGTGATTCCCAGGTCCAGGGCAAATGCATCCCCGGCCAGATTTAATCCCGAGCATCCGGTAACCAGCACCTTGCCGCCGCCAGCTGTGAAGCTCTCTATGGCATCAGCCAGCTCAGGCCATACAGATACCTCATCCGGGAGAATCAGCACCTTGTACGCGCTAAAATCGCTGAATGTATCTACGATATCATACAGGTAATGCCCTTCGGTCAGCATCCGGACCACTCCGGCGTCAGCCAGATTATGCTCCCCTCTGCGTGCTTGCCCGCCGGGACAGGCCTCCCGTGCCGCTTCCAGCGATAAGACGGCAATGTCGGCCACAGCAGTGACCCCGCTGCACCATTCCTCCTTCGCCTCGACCTCGCTGTAGGCAGCGCCGATCAGGGCGTAAGTCGCTTCATCCATCAGGCCGGAGGGATGGAGCTGGTCACCGATGGAGCATCTGGCACCGTGGGCCAGGCTAAGCGCAGTCTCGAACCGCAGCGCGTTCGGATGCTTATAGCCGCCGAACTCCCCCCAGGAGGTATGGAATTTGCCGGTCATGCCGAGGAATTCCATGCCCAGCGTCTGGGCATAGCGTGCGGACAACGGGAAATGATCATAACCCCAGCCTCCGGTGGGCAGGGACTCCAGCTCCAGATGGCTGTTGACCTGCACGAGGTCACGGCGTCCCCGCTGCTGATGGCCGTTGTTATGATAGACAGGAAGGCCGGGCTTCACGGCATCCAGGGTCTCCCGAACACGGCGGGCATAATTCAGATAAGTCTGCTCACCGAGGGCGATGACGGCAGCTTCATCGCGGGGATCCTGGCCCGCAGCCCGCAGAGCGGTGACGCAATATTGGCAGCGGCATTTACGGCAACCAACGATATCCAGGAAGATGCCGTCGGCATCGTAGCGGGAAGCCGCCTCATGAATCTGGGCCAGCAGGATGTCCAGATAAGGCGTGTTCATACAGAATTCGTGGTAACCCGGTGTCATGAAATCCTTCACCCACCGGGTCCGGTCCTCGGCGTCGCGGATTAGCCATTCCGGGTGGCGGCGGGCCAGCTTCTCGTCCAGGCCGGCTGATAAATACACCGGTGTACGGACTCCGATCTCATGGGCAGCCTCAATCATTTCACCCAGCAAGTCGAAGGTGAGCTCGGGGTGCATCTCATTGGCTTCACTAGGATGATAGGCCCAGCCGTGATGGCATTTGGAGAACACGGTGACAGAGTCTACATGACCTGTACGCAGCATGGACTGGAACTGGGCTCTCGAGAAGTCCCGGCCAATGCCGGGAATGGCTTCTGAGGTATGGAAATCAAGATGAACCTGACGAAAACGCATGGATACTCAACCCCTTATGGAATGGAATGAAAAGAAGATTCCCAGTCACTGTACCTCTTTAATGCGGGATCTGCCAGTGTTAATATAGACTTGGAATAGCACAAAACCGACTTTGGAGGGGAGGAGGCATCATGCTATGCCTGGAGTTTCCAATTCCGCCGCTGCCGCAGTTTGTCACGGTGGGGCATGCCGTCTGGTCACCTGGCGACCGGCATTTCGCCCGCACCTTCGGTGTATATGATCTGCTGCTGGTCAAGCAGGGAACACTCTATATGATGGAAGCGGGCAAGGAATATGCGGTAGGGCCGGGGATGGTGCTGCTGCTTGAGGCTGGATTGAATCATGACGGATATCGTGCCTGTGAAGAGGATACGGAGATCTACTGGGTGCATTTCATTCATGCACCTGAACCGGCATATATCCGGCGCGGGGATATCCCTTGGTCTACACTACTGGCAAAGGGAACGGTGGAGGATGAGGAGCCTTCGGTGCAGCAGCGGCTGTATCTGCCGAAGTTCGCAGCCGTTGATCTGGAGGGGCTGGAGCCGATCCTGCAGGAGATGAACGAGCTTCATAACCGGCTTAGTGCAGAGAATGCCATGCGGCTTCATCTGCTGCTGGCCGGGCTGCTGGCGGCGCTTCAGGCGGAATGTGAGCGTACAGCTCAGCCGCCGGAGCCGGCGGTCCGGCTGGCCCGGGCGGCCGCAGCCTATCTGGCGGTGCATTGGCGGGAGCCGTTCCATCTGGCGGGGCTTGCAGAGGAGCTGCATTTCCAGGCTGATTATATTACCAGATGCATGAAGCAGCATATCGGCACCACGCCGCTGCAGTATGTGCTGCACCTGCGTCTGGAAGAAGCGAAGAAGCTGCTGGGCGGTACGGTACTGGGCATCTCGGAAGTTGCTGAACGGGTAGGCATTCAGGACCCCAATTATATGACCCGACTGTTCAGCTCCAGATTCGGAGTGACCCCCGGAGCCTACCGGCAGCGGCTGCGCCAGCGGGATGAGGCTGCTGCCGTTACCGGTCCGGGGGAGGGCTGAGCACCGCCCGGGCAGCGGTCAGGAGCCCAGCATCCGCCCGCGGTATTGGCTGGGACTACAGTTAAATACCTTGCGGAACTGGCGGGAGTAATAATTCTGGTCATGGAAGCCGCTGTCCAACGCCACCTGCGAGATGCTCAGGCCCGGGCTGCGCAGCAGGGTGCAGGAATAATCCAGCCGCTTACGGATGACATAATCCATAGGAGTGGTCTGGTAGTTACGGGTGAAGACCCGCAGGAACTGGCGGGTGGACATATAGGCGCGGTCCGCCATTGATTGCAGCGTGATCGGCTGCAGGAAGTGTTCTTCGATGTAGGTAACGGTCTCCCCGATCCGCAGCGCCTTGTTATCCTCATGACTGCTGCTGTTCTGGTAATAGCGGGAGAGCATTCCTACCAAGGCTGTGAAGTAGGTACGGATCATCAGCCGGTAGCCCTCGGGCTGCTGGTCATGCTCCTCGAGAATCTCATCCAGCAGCCGGGTAGCTTCCCGGAGCTGCCTGGCTTCCAGCGAGAGCATCCCCTTGAAATACATCTCCTTCCGGTAGAACGGCTCAATATAGAATAAGGCCTGGAAGCCGGGGAGGAGCCTAAGCTCGGACTGCTGGAGCAGCTGCTCCGGCTGGAACATCACGTTCACGTATTCAATTCCGTCAACATTCTTGTAGCCATGGGAAACGTTGCTGTGGATTAGAAAAACCTGTCCGGCCTTAACCGGCACCTCTCTCCCTTCAATGATGTGAATGGCGTGTCCTGACAGAATAACGACAAGCTCCGAGAAATCATGGCTGTGGACGTAGTAATCATGGGTCAGCGGGCATTTCTGAATTCTAAAGGTAAAACCCGGCTCAAGGCCGATATCCCGCGCTAGGATTTTGGTAGTCATGGCCATATTATGCTAAAGAAGGTCGGGATCGTCAAGGCGCAAAGGCGCGGGCGGCGCTACCATTAGGGTGGCGGGTGTACCGGCCTGGCTGCGGCCGGGCAGTGAGACCTGTGCCAAGGTCAGGAGGTCAAAAAATGCGGAATGTACTTAAGGATAGAATCACACGGAATAACAGAGCCCCCCGGATACTGTTCCTTGGGGACAGCATTACAGCTGACGGACAATATATCCGGTTGATCCGGGAATGGCTGAACATGCACCGGCCGGAGTGGACCGCCGAGCTGATTCCATCCGGAGTACCCAGCGAGACGGTCTCGGGTCTGAGCGAGGCTGCGCATCCCTATCCGCGCCCTTGCGTGCATGAGCGGCTGGCCAGAGAGCTGGCGGAGGCTGCTCCTGATATGGTTATAGCCTGCTATGGCATGAATGACGGAATCTATCATCCCTTCTCGGAAGAGCGGTTCGCTGCTTATCAGGCGGGTATGCTGGCACTCAGCACCCGGGTCGGTGAAGCTGGAGCCGGGATCGTACTCATGACACCTCCGCCGTTCGATGCCCTGTCCATGAAGGGGGAGCTACAGCCCGCAGACGCGGCGGACTTCAGTTATCTGGCGCCATACAAGGACTACGATCAGGTGCTGGAGCATTATGCGGACTGGTTGCTATCCGGGGGCTGCCCTGCGGACAAAGTGATCGATCTGCGTACGCCGCTGCTGGAGCTGATCCGGCATGAGCGCTCGCAGAACACCGCTTACAGATATGGAGACGGTATCCATCCGGACACCCCGGGGCACCGGGTGATCGCACGGACGCTGCTCCGGGAATTGTCCGGCGGGGAGCCGGAACTGCAGATTGACAAGTATTTTGGCGCGGGATTATAGTAAGGACACCTTAAGAGCCGGGAGAGGGATCACATGAACGTACTGCAGACGATCCGTTCGCGTAAATACTTGCAGCGGATCCTACTCAGCTTTATGCTTGTTGTTGCCATTCTGGCTGTAGCTTCGCTGCTGATGAACTCGGGTGCCCGCAGCAAGGTGCTCAGCCTCCAGAATGAAGCGGACCGCAAGCTGCTGACCCAGATCAATTACAATATCGAGAACATGAACGGGATTGTAAAAGATCTGGCGGTCTCCCTGTACAATGACGAGGAGATGCTGGCGCTGAAGTCCGGCGCTGATTACAGGCAGAGCATCCTCAAGATTGAGCGGCTGAATCATACGGTCGCAGCCTCTCCGTACCTGCATGCGGCCGTCTTTTATAATGGGGCCCAGCACCGGTTCTTCTCGTCGCTGAATCATGAGATTAACAATAGTCTTCTGTACAGCTCCTTGCAGAACTATATGGATTCCCGGGCAGATCTGCCGAAGCTCCAGCTCATTCCGCTCGACCTGGACGGCAAGGGCGGGGGGATTGATGTCTTTGCCTTCTTCCTGTATGACGGGGATACCTTGGGTTCAATCAATGACAATGTGCTGATCCTCACGGTAAAGCCGGGATGGATGCTCGATAATATGAAAGCGCTTAACCAAGTGGCGGAACGGCAGAATGATGTGTTATTCGTGACCGATACCGACGGTGAGGTGCTGATCGCAACCGGCGGGCAGGTTCCTGAAGGGCTTAACCTGAAGGGAGAGCTGCTGCCGCGGATCAGCGCTTCGGGCAGGCCGCTGGATTCCTTCAACTACAGTCATGACGGCAGGAAATATAAAGTGACTTATCTGAGCAAAGCCCTGAACAACTGGCAGATTATCAGCATGCAGGATTACGATGTGGTGCTGGGCAGCGTCCGGCAGATGAAATGGACGGAGATCGCGGTCACGCTGTCCGTCGTTCTGCTGGCCGTGCTGTTATCTGTGTTCTTCGCGGTGCGGCTGTATAAACCGGTAGGCCAGCTGCTGACTCTGGTTCCAGGGGATGTGCGGGCCGCGCCGCAGGCCAAGGATGAGCTGTCGCTCATTGCAGCCAATCTTACGGAGATGATCAGTAAGCTGAAGGGGCTGGAGCTGGAGCGGGCCTCGCAGTCCAATATTGCCAAGCTCTATCAGCTCCGCAGCCTGATCGCTTCAAGCCACAGTCTGGATGAGCAGTCCTTCCTGCAGCTTAGGGAGCAGCACGGCATCGATATTGCCTATCCGTCCCCTCTCCGGCTGGCGCTCGTGCAGATCGACAACCTGCAGGGGCTGGCGGCAGAGCCGGGGCTGCCGATGGAATCGCTGCTGTACTTCGCCATCTCCAACATCGGACAGGAATTATTGCGCCTTCAGGGCTCCTGTGAAGCTGCAGATATGAAGAGCGGGCATCTGGTCTTCATTGCCGGGAGTGCGGACGGGGAGCTGGCGAAGCTCGAGGAACGGTTCAGGGAGCTCCAGCAGACGATCGGCAACTATTATCATATTACTTTTACAGTCACGCTAAGCGAGGTCTTCACGGATTACCGCAGCATCACGGCGCATTATAATCTGGCGCAGCGCCACGCCAATTACCGGATGATCTACGGCAAAGGTGCTGTGCTTGAGCCGGAGATGCTCCGGGCGAATGAAGAGAATGAAGCGCTGCGCATTCCGCAGGAGCTGGAGCGGCAGCTGACGGAGGGACTGAAGGGCGGAGATCTGGCAGAGACCGAGCAGACGATCCGCAAGTGGAGGGCGCTGCTTGGCGGCTTCAGCTACGAGAATATGTATTCAGCGGTGCTTCATCTGGCCGTGACTCTGAGCCAGACGCTTGCCGAGATGAACAGCCGGAGTGTCAATCCGGTCTCGCTTAACCTGCAGGCGATCAACCGCCGGATTCTGGAGAAGGAGACGCTGGATGAGATGGAGACGGTCCTGCTGGAGGTGGTGCGGGAAGTTGCCGAGCAGCGCAGGAGCGGGCGCGAGGACAAGAACCGGCTGCTCGCGGACACGGTAAAGGAGATTATTGACAAGCATTACGCCGATCCTGACCTGAATGTGCAGCGGATTGCCGATATGCTCAAGATGAATCCGGTCTATCTGGGCCAGGTGTTCAAGGCGCAGGAAGGCACGAGCGTGGTGGATCAGATCAACGCCGCCCGGCTGGCCAGTGCCAAGAAGTACCTGGAGCAAGAGGATTTCACCGTAACAGAGATTATGGAGAAGGTCGGGTTCGGGAACGAGAGTTATTTTTACCGCCTGTTCAAGCGCTGCTATGGCACCACGCCGAAGGATTACCGCCTGAAATCAGCCATTGACCGCAGCAGATGATTCCACTTTCCCAATATGTAAGGCAGGGTCCGCTACATGAGCACTGTTCATTTGGCGGGCTTTTTGCTGTGCCGTGCAGAAGTCTGCCCCCTCTAGACAGGAATCTGGTAACAATACAGCCCGGCTTTACAGCATTCTTGCAATTGTACAGTAACGCAGCGGCCTGATTCTGCGCTATGTTAGTCGTGCAAAGCCTGGGACACAGGCAAACAGCTGCAGCTAAGGAAGGAAAGGAAGGGGCTCAAGGTTATGTTGAATAAGGTTCCGCTGGCGGAACAGCAGGCAAGTTCAGGAGCGCCGCCGGCCACGCGCAGACAATCCTGGCTCCGAAGGGAGCTGGCCCATTTCAAAAGCAACCGGGAGCTGTTCCTGCTCTCGCTGCCGGGACTGCTGTACAAATTGATTTTCGCGTATATTCCGATGATTGGTCTGATTATCGCCTTCAAGAATTACCGGTATGATCTCGGGATCTTCGGCAGTAAATGGGTCGGGCTGGATAACTTCCGTTATTTGTTCACTACGGACACGGCGTGGCGGATTACAAGGAATACGGTCCTGTATAACACCGCTTATATTCTGATAGGCACCTCAGCGGCGCTGCTGCTGGCTATTCTGATGAATGAGATTAAGGCCAAGTGGAGCAAGTTCTATCAGACGGCCTTGTTTCTGCCCCATTTCCTGTCATGGGTGCTTGTGGGTTATGTGGCTTATGCCTTCTTGAACCACTCTGACGGCTTCATCAACCGCACGCTGGAATCCTTCGGGCTAAATCCGGTGAGCTGGTACCAGAATCCCGGACCCTGGCCGGTCATTCTGATTCTGGTTCAATTGTGGAAAGTGGTGGGGTTCAACACGCTGATTTATTTTGCCGGCATTATTGGCATTAACAGTGAATATTACGAGGCGGCGCGGATCGACGGGGCAACCAAGCGGCAAATGGCCTTCAAAATCACGATCCCGCTGATGGCCCCAATCATCATTATTATGCTGATTCTGTCGATCGGCAACATGTTCCGTGGGGATTTCGGCCTGCATTATTTCATCCCGAATAACTCCGGTTTTCTCTATGGCTCTACGGATATCATTGATACTTATGTGTACCGTGCGCTGCGTGAGGTCGGCAATGTGAGTATGTCTGCGGCTACCGGGTTCTATCAGTCGGTTGTCGGTCTGGTGCTGGTGCTGACAGCTAACGGAATTGTGCGCAAGGTCGATCCCGATAATTCCCTGTGGTAAGGAGGTGCCCGAAGCGTGGGCAAAAAATTTGAATTCTCGAAGCTGTTCATTAATCTGCTGTTTATCGTGCTGTCGCTGGTGGTGATTCTGCCATTCCTGCTGGTCATCGTTGTCTCGCTGACGGATGAGAAGTCATTGACCGAGAACGGGTACCAGTTCATTCCTTCATCCTTCAGTCTGGATGCCTACCGCTATCTGCTGGACGCTCCCGATATCCTGCTCCGGGCTTATGGCGTTACGTTCACGGTGACGATCATCGGCGCGCTGGCTGGACTGCTGCTGACCGCGATGACCGCCTACGTGATTTCAAGGCAGGATTACCGGTATAACCGGGCGACGACGTTCTATGTTTTTTTCACTATGCTGTTCAGCGGGGGTCTCGTTCCCTCCTACATTCTCATTACTCAGTACCTGCATCTGAAGGATAGCCTGCTGGCGCTGATTCTGCCGATTCTGCTGTCGCCGTTCAACATTATGGTCATGAAGGGCTTCATGTCCAAGATTCCGCTGGAGATCATTGAATCGGCCAAAATCGACGGGGCGCGGGAGTTCCGCATTTTCTTCCGGATTATTCTGCCGCTCTCGACGCCTGCCCTGGCTACGCTGGGTCTGCTGATATCCTTCACCTACTGGAACGAATGGTTCAACGCGATGCTGTACATTGACGATCCGAACAAGGTACCGCTGCAGCTGCTGCTGGTGCGGACACTCAACAGTATTGAGTTTCTCACGACGAACTCGGAATTTACCGGACAGCTTGGCATTGACCTGAGCAGCTTCCCAAACAGCTCCGCGCGGATGGCTATTGCCGTACTGGCCGGCGGACCGATGCTGGTCATCTTCCCGTTTTTTCAGCGGTTTTTCGTCAAAGGGCTTACGGTTGGCTCCCTAAAGGGTTAACATACAATTACATGTACTAAGTACAGGAGGTCACTCACATGAAAAAAGGGCTGGTTGGCGTATTGGCATCCGTAATGCTGCTTGCATCCGTGCTGTCAGGCTGCGGAGGGAACAATAACGGCGGCAATGGCAATGCTGCTACAGGTACGGAAGGAAGCGGAACGGGGGTTGCGCAGAGCGCGGCACCGGAATCCGGGAAGGACGGCGAGCTGAAGCCGGTCGAACTGACCTGGTATTATCCGCTGTCGCAGCTGCAGGCAGACCAGGATAAGGTGCAGGAGGAAGTGAATAAGATTACGAAGGCGAAGATCAACGCCACCGTGAAGCTGATGCCTGTAGCAATCGGGGACTATGTGCAGAAGATGAACACCGTGCTTGCGGCAGGCGAGAAGTTCGACATTCTCTGGACCGGTTATATGCTGAAGCCGGAGGAGCTGGTGCGCAAGGGAGCGATTCAGCCGATGGATAAGCTGCTTGACGAGTATGCGCCGGAGCTGAAGAAGGATGTGCCGCAGGTGATGTGGGATGGCCTCTCGGTGGACGGGGAGATCTACGGTATTCCGAACCAGCAGATCAACGGCTCCCGGTATGGCTTCATCATCCAGAAGCGCTTCGCTGACAAGTACAAACTTGATACCGCTTCCATCAAAAAAATAGCGGACATCGAGCCATTCCTGGCCCAGATTAAGCAGAACGAGAAGGATATCATTCCGTTTGGCGTATTCGGCACTTCCTTCATCAATCCGCAGTCGCATGATGACAAGTACTGGGTAGTTCCGGGTCTGGATGACCATTTCTATATTAAGACAGATGATCCCTCGTATACGCTCCAGCGGTACCCGGAAGAAGAACTGGACAATTTCCGGCTGGCCAGCAAGTGGTATAAGGATGGCTATATTTACAAGGATGCCGCTACCGAAAAAGCGAATGATTACCTCGCCAAAGGCCAGATTGCCGTCGATTTCAACGTGACGCTGAAGCCGGGCGTCGAGGCTGAGGTGAAGGCCAAAAACGGCGGCAATGACGTCATCACCGTTCCGCTCAGCGACTGGTTCTCCAACGGTTATTCGGCTACAACCAACCAATCGATCAGCCGTACGGCCCCTAATCCGGAGCGCGCGATGATGTTCCTGAATCTGGTGAATACCGACAAGGAGCTGTACAATCTGCTCTGTAACGGGATTGCCGGTGAGCATTATGATAAGGCAGACGGGGAGTACATTAAGGCCAAAGCGGATTCCCGCTACCTGCCGAATATGGACTGGGTGTTTGGCAGCGTATTCAACTCCTACCTGAAGGAAGGACAGCCGGAGAATGTGTGGGAAGAGACCAAGAAGATCAATTCCGGTTCCGAGGTAAATCCGGTCGGTGCCTTCAAGTTCAATTCCGAGCCGGTGAATACCGAAATCGCCAACCTGAATGCGGTGTGGGGGGAATATAAGCGGGGACTGGTGACCGGTACGCTTGATTTTGAAGAAACCTGGCCTGCGCTCTATGGCAAGCTGAAGGAAGCCGGCGAAGAGAAATACGTGGCGGAAGTTACCAAACAATTCGAACAATTCCTTAAGGATAAAGGTCTGAAGAAGTAAGGGTAAGGTGTAAGGACACAGAATAGATCTACACGGCTGAGGAAAACCGGAGAAACCTGCTGCTCATGGGGGGCTTCGCCAAACTGAAGTTGGCGCAAGCCCCTACATCCTACGTTGAAAGGAAGAGGAGCCTTGGTGAAAAAAAGTTTGCTTGCTGCCCTTGCAGCCAGTCTGCTGCTGATGCCGTTTCTGCCGTTTGAAGTCCCTGCCTATGCGGAGGGGGGAACGTCCGGGACGGCTTTTTATGTGGCTACGAATGGAAGCGATTCTAACTCTGGGACGCTGAATGCCCCATTCCAGAGTCTTGAGAAGGCGCGCGATACGATCCGTACGCTGAAGGCGGAGGATGGACTGCCGGACGGCGGAGTCACCGTGTATCTGCGGGAAGGAAGGTATGAGCGGACCTCCAGCTTCGAGCTGCGTGAACAGGACTCCGGCGAAGCTGACAAGCCCGTCACGTATACGGCTTATCCGGGAGAGGAGGTCACGCTGTCCGGCTCCCGCCAACTCGCCAAGTCAGCCTTCGTTCCGGTTACCGACACGGCCATTCTCAGCCGGATCATCAGCCCGGAGGCGCGAACGAAGGTGCTGGCCGCCGATCTGGGAGCGCTCGGCATTACCGATTACGGCGAGCTCAGCCGGCACGGGTATTATCTGGCCAATGATCTGAGCGAGGTGCCGCCGATGGAGCTGTACGTGGCCGGGCAGGGCATGACACTGGCCCGCTGGCCGAATGAAGGCACGGTCCAGATGGATGAGATTCTTGATCCTGGCCCGACCCGGAAGGACCCGAACGGCGAAGTGCATACGCGAGGCGGAACCTTCACCTACACGTATGACCGTCCCCAGTACTGGACGCAGGCTGACGACATCTGGCTGGACGGGATCTTCGGTTATAGCTGGGAATGGTCGTACAACAAGATTGCTTCCATTGATACGGCTGCCAAAAGCATCACTCTCCGCTACGGGGAGATGAGCGGGATCTTCAAAAACTGGTACCCGGATTTCCACTTTGCGCAGAATCTGCTGGAGGAGATCGACATGCCCGGCGAATATTATATTGACCGCCAGGCCGGGAAGCTGTATTTTCTGCCGAACGCGGAATTTACTGCCGGGAATCCGGATATTGAAGTCACGATGCTGAAGAGTCCAATGATCAACGCCTTGAACGCCTCGTACATCGACTTCTCAGAGCTGGTGCTGGAGAACGGCCGCGATTCCGCAGCGGTGTTCATGGGCGGCAAGCAAATGCGTATTCTGAACAGCGAGATCCGCAATTTCACCAACAGCGGGGTGCTGGTCAATACCCAGAGCCGGTTCTATTACAATAACTTCGAAGGGGCACCGGGAACGGATCACGCCGTTGTCAGCACGCATATTCATCATATCGGCGGCACCGCCGTCACGCTGACTGGGGGCAACAAAACGACGCTTGCCCCGGGGAACAACAGGGTGGAGAATTCGCATATTCACGATTTTGCCTACTATCACAAAGCCTATAATCCCGGAGTACTGCTGTCCGGCGTGGGCAACCGCATGTCGCACAATGAGCTGCATGACGCACCGCATCCCGGCGTGCTGATCTTCGGCAATGATCATAACGTGGAATACAACGAGATCTATGATGTATGCACGACCTTCTCGGATCTCGGCGCGATCTATATGAACGCGGGGGAACAGCCCCATGAGCGGGGAACGGTAATCCGCCGTAATTACTTCCATAACATCGGGGAGAGCAAAGCGGGTGTAGAGGGCGTATACCCGGACAATTTCACGATGGGTCTGACTATTGACGAGAATATCTTTTACAAGATGGGTAATTCCGCTATTAAAAATAACGGCGGCGCCCATATCCTGACCCGTAACAATATCTTCATTGACAGCAAAATTCCGTATGACTATGCGGATATGTTCCTGGGCGATGAGCCGGATGATCAGGTTCCGCTGAATTATATGCCGAAGTGGCAGGCCTTGTTCGCGGCGAATAATAATTTCACCGGAACGCCTTATCTGGCCAAATATCCCGAGCTGGCGGATTTCTTCACGGAGAACCGTTATTATCCTGACACCAATACGTTTCAGGGCAATGTTATCTACAACCCGTCGGTTCCGCGCAGTGTAACGACCAATGTGTACGGGGCTTATGACAAGTTCGGCCTGGTCCAGTATGCTAATAACTGGGTTACTGCGGGTGATCCGGGCTTCACCGACCTGGCGGGAGGCGATCTGTCGCTGCGGCCGGATGCGGATGTATATGATGTGATTCCCGGCTTCCCGGACATTCCGTTCGGCGAGATCGGCGTTAACGGTAAGGCAGGTACGACAGCCGGTGCGGACAGCTATCCCGTGCAGGGGGTCAGTGTCTATGACAGTGAAATTACCGTAGACCGCTGGAAAACGGTGAAGCTGCGGACGGCGGTTCTCCCCTGGAATGCGGATAATCCGGCCTTGACCTTCACTTCGGCTGATCCTGCTATCGCGGCAGTGGACGGGGCAGGAACCGTGACCGGCCGGACGGTAGGGACCACAGTAATCACGGTGGCTTCGGCGGAGAATCCGCTGCTGAGTGCGACGGTTACGGTTCATGTGGAGGCCGGCGATGGCGTGATGGACTTCACGGATTTCGAGTCCGGCGCGAACGGCTGGCTGCAGGATGCGAACCGCAGCATTGAGAAGATTGGCACGAACCGCTGGTATAAGATTCTGAACGGAGCCTCCGCCCTTAGCCCCAAATCCTTCTCAGACTATGAGCTGAGTTTCAAGGTGAAGACCCCGGCGGTGATGGGCGATAACGCGACTCTGTATATCTTCGACCGCCAGGCCGGAAGCGGCTCTACCCGGATCGGCTATAAGACCCGCGCGGACGGAAGCTCCGCCTGGCTGCTGTACAATTCTGCCTGGACGGTGCTAAAGGAAGTGAAGCTACCGGGGCATGACCTGCAGCCGGATACGGAATATGCGGTCCGCATGCTGGTGAAGGGCGGCGATATCAGCGTCTATCTGGACGGAGCGTTCCGCCTGAAGGGCAATGACCCGGGGCATAATGCGGAAGGGAAGGTTGGCTTCTATGTCAGCAATGTCAGCCAGATGCACTTCGATGACATTCAGTTCAGGGAGCTGACGACAACGCTGGCCGGGATTATTCCGGCAGAGAATAACGTGCGTCTGGCCGCAGGGGAGCAGCAGCAACTGCAAGTCTCCTTCGATCCTGCGGATACGCCGGATACTGGGGTGACCTGGCAGTCTGCTAACCCGGCTGTAGCAACAGTGAACAGTACGGGCGTTGTGAGCGCCGTATATGAAGGACAGACCGTGATCACGGTGGTCTCAACGGCCAATCCGCTGATTACAGCCGATATTGCCGTAACGGTTTCCAATATCATGCATGAGACAGACTTCGAGAACGGGGGCAACGGCTGGCCGGTGGACCCGAACCGCAGCATTGCCGCTGATTCGGACGGCAACCGCAGATATAAGCTGCTGAACGGTGCCACCGGACTGCTCGACCGCAGCTTCACCGCCTATCAGCTGGAGTTCAAGCTGAAGACGCCCGTCGTGATGCCGGATAACGGCATCCTATACATCTTCGACCGCCAGGACAGCAGTGGCTCTACCCGTATCGGGTACCGGACCCGCGCAGATGGATCTTCGGCCTGGATCTTGTATGACACGGCCTGGCAGAAGCTGACCGAGACTGTGCTGCCTGGACATGACCTGCAGCCGGATACGGAGTATGCGGTGAAGGTAACGGCGAAGGGCGGGGACATCGCCGTATTTGTAGACGGCGCACCAAGGCTCTCCGGCAGCGATCCGGGCCACCGCCCGTCCGGCAAGGTGGGCTTCTACACCACCGGCTTCGCCTATCTGCTGTTCGACGACATCACGTTCTCGGTGATGCCATAAGGGGAATGGGTGCTCTTCTGCGGACCGGTGCGATTAGAGATAAATCATGGATACGGCAAGAAGCCGCTCCCTTACGGGGCGGCTTCTTTGCCTTGCGCGGCCGTCTATCCGGCCAGCGCCGACCGGATCTGCCTCGTGTAGAACAGGCGGACAATGAAGAAGTAGATCACCTGAATGAAGAAGAACAGGCCCAGCACAAGCAGGGACTCCCTGAATATGGAGTATTGGAACATATGTGACAGTGCGGTAAGGGCAACGGCTCCATGCACAAGCGCGACAACGATCGGGGCGAAGAAGAGCAGGCTGATCTGGCGGTTCAATATCCGGCCCAGCTCTTTGTCACTCAGCCCCAGCTTGGAGATGGCCTTGAACTTCTGCTTATCCTCATCCAGATCGCTGTACAGCCGGAAATAGAGAAAGCTGCCGGCAGAGACAAAAAATACGATTCCGACAAAAAAACCGATGAACATCACGGGGCCAAAGCTGTCATTGGTCTTGGAGGTTAAATACTCGAGCGCATAAAAAATATACTGCTCATCATAGGGAAGCTCATTCGTCAGCTTTGCACCTGCCTTCTCTGCTCCCGGCTGTCCAATCGCACCGTGCCATGCATAATAACGGCTCACTTTGAGCGGCTGTCCAAGCTTGCGGGTCCACTCATCGGGGACGACGTAATAACCGCTGACTCCCCGTACGGCCCAAGATACGACAGCCTGATCCGCCTCGATGACGATTCCTGGCTGCAGCTCGACCGGCTGATTGAGCATGTCTTCCCCCTCGCGGGACAGGCCGAAATCTACAACGGCTGCTTTCCCTGCGGTAAGCCGGATGGGATTTAGCCCCAGCAGCCCGGCTACGCTGTTGTATTCGGATTGCTTCACCAGAACCAGTGTCTGGACGCTATCTGCAGCCTTATAATAGTTAAGCTTCAGACTCATTTTTTCGGCAGCAATCCCGGCTTTGCCCAGGCTTTGGTCAATTAGCTGTATATGGGACTGTGCCTTGCTGTCCCCGTCCAGGGACTGATAGGTGAACAGATAAGGGTTCTTCTGCGTAAGCGCTCCGTTTATCATCGACTGGAATCCGTACAGGGCTCCTATCGCGCTGAAGGATACGGTAGAGATGATGGCGACCAGGAAAAAGGAACGTGCGTTGTCCTTCATCCGGTAGGAAAGATCAGAGAGCAGCAGCATATTGGTTCTGCGCCAGAATAGCTGCTCACGCGCCTTCAGCTTACGGATCAGGTACACACTGAGCTGTGTGAATAGCAGATAGGTACCGATCGACACCATAATGACCACCGGCGCGAGCAACAACACCACACTCAGACCACTCGCCCGAAGGGACAGGAAGTAGCTGATTCCCAGCAGCGTTACCACCAGCAAAGACAGCAGAAGCGAGGCCTTCGGCTCCGGCTTGGGCTGACGGTTTGAATGGATGAGCGTGATCAGCTTGCCGCTGCGCAGCACCGTAGAGATGAACAGGGAGATCAGGACGAATAGTAGCAGGAAGGAGATCAGTGTCAGCACCATCGCCTTGAACGGGAAATAGAATTGCAGTGGCTCATTAAGCGCAAGCACATTCTCCCCGGCAAGCAGAATTCCTTTGGCAAAGATAAGGCCTAGTCCAATGCCGCTGACCGTCGCGCCTGACCCGACGATCATATTCTCCAGAAAGATCATCCGCCGCAGCTGCCGGACCGTCATGCCATGCATCATCATCAGCCCGAACTCCCGCTTGCGCGATTGCAGGAAGGCGCTCATGGAGTAGAGCACGAAGAAGAAGGAGAACACATAGATCACCCATTTGGAGACCGAAAGAGCAAGAGCCGCACTGGATTGAATATGTTCCCCGCTCAGTACCGGATGATAGGCGAAGATGGAGAAGGTGAAGAAGACCATTACCGTAAACATACTGCTGAGAAAATAGGCGGTGTACAGGCGTTTGTTCCGGGAGACGTTACGGAATGCGAACTGGCGGAACGTCATGGCTATACCCCCCTAACAGCGAAAGTGTATCAATAATTTTCTGGAAAAAGCTCTGGCGGTTATCCCCCTGGTGGATCTCTGTATAGAGCCTGCCGTCCTTAATGAATACCACGCGGTGACAATAGCTGGCGGCTACAGCGTCATGAGTAACAAGCATCATCGTTGTGGACTGCTGCCGGTTGAGCGTTTCCAGCAGATCCATCACATCTTTGGCTGCCTTGGAATCGAGATTTCCGGTAGGCTCATCGGCCAGCAGCAGCTTCGGAGCATGAATCATGGCTCTGGCGATCGCAGTCCGCTGAGCCTGTCCGCCGGAGATCTCATAGGTGCGTTTATTCATAATGGAGCCAATCCCCAGCTTCTCGGCAATGTCCCGGGCCTTTTGCTTCATTTCACTAACCCGGGTCCCATCCAGGGTCAGCGGCAGCACTATATTCTCTTCGACAGTCAGGGTATTCAGCAGATTGAAATCCTGAAAGACAAAGCCCAGCTCGCGGCGGCGGAAGACTGCCAGCTCATTTTTGTCCAGCTTGCCCGTGTCCTTATGATTGATCCTAATGCTTCCGGTAGTCGGAACGTCCACGGTGGCAATTATATTCAGGAGCGTTGTTTTTCCGCTGCCGGAGGGTCCCATAATCCCCACGAATTCTCCGGCTGCGATGGTTAAGTCAATGTCGGTCAAGGCCCGGTAGGCCACGTTTCCTTCATAGATTTTACTGACCTTTTGAACCTCCAGCATAAGGCTGTACTCCCCCTCACTTGTTCTGTAACCAATATACCGGAGACGGCAGCGTCTCAACTATCGATTTAGATGTCACTTTTATTACACGTCTGTAAGCTAAGTATCCGCCGTCAAAATAATCCGCACCACCGTTCCTTCACCAGCCGCCGATTCCAGCTCAAGCCGGTGCCCGAGACGGTCGGCGGACTCCTTCGTCAGATACAGTCCCATTCCTGTAGACTCCCGCAGCCCGCGCCCGTTGCTGCCGGTGAAGAAGGGGTCGAATACCCGTTTGAGATCAGACGCCTCAATACCAATGCCCCGGTCCTTAACCTCAATAACTGCCTCCGGTCCTCTTATATAGCAGGATATAGTGATTTTCCGGCCGGTCTCCGTATTAGCCGCCGCTGAATATTTGATGGCATTGTTCATAATTTGCGACAGCATGAAGAACAGCCATTTCTCATCGGTCTGGGCGGTAAGGCCGTGAGTTGGGGCTTGGACCTCGGGAAAGATATGGCTGCGGATGAACAGGCGTCTGTGATCATGGACCACCTCGTTCACCAGCTTCGGCAGGACGACAGGCCTGATGTGGAAATCCTTCTCAAAAGCCCGCAGCCTGGCCATATACAGAACGGTATGCAGTCCGCTGCGCATACGCTCCAGCTCCTCGCGGATGCTGGCAAACTCCGGCTCGTCCATATTCTGCACGGTCAGCTCGATGACTGACAAAGGCGTCTTCATCTGATGGACCCATTGGTCGATGAAAGTCAGATGCTGCTCCTGCTGCTGCTTCACCGCCGTCAGCTGCTGCTGATAGTAGCCGTATTGGGCATGCAGCAGCTGCTCCAGCGCTGTGGATACAGGGTGGTTCTCCAGCTTCTGAAAGGATTCGTCCAGCGTCTCCAGAGGTCTGCTGAGGCGAAGATAATAACGGCGCCTGCTGATATATTGGTAGATGAGATAGCAACTGAGGAAGAAGAAGCCAATAAAGACCGCATAGAGCGCGGTCGGCAGATCGCGGTAGCCGTCCAGCCAGTAAATGGACAGCATAGCACCGAATTGCACGATCTGCACAGCCAATAACAACATATGCTCACGGAGAAACAGCTTCATGGCTGGGCCCCTGACCAGCTGTTGTTCAGCCGGTATCCCGAACCCCTGACGGTAAGCACAGCATCCTCCATCCCCAGCTCCTGGAATTTCTTGCGGACCCGTGCGATATTCACGTTCAGCGTGTTCTCATCCACAAAAGCCTGCGGGTCCCATAGCTTCTCCAGCAGCGCTTCCCGGCTGGCAACCCTCGGGTAACGCTCCATCAGACTCTCAATGAGATCCGATTCCTTGCGGGTAAGAGGCACGACCGCCTGCCCGTACTGCAATTCAAGCCTTTCAGGATACAGAATCAGCCCTTCCTTCTCCAGCATCAGCTCCTCGCGCTTAGCCGCATATTCCCCGTAAGCGCGGCGGAGATGGCTGTGGATTTTGGCCAGTACAATCCCTGAGTGAAAGGGCTTCGTAATATAATCATCCCCGCCGTTCTCCAGCGCCATAATCTGGTCCATCTCCCCATCCCGCGCCGAAATGAACAGCACAGGACAAGTAGAGATCTTTCGGATCTGCCGGCACCAGTAATACCCGTCATAGCTGGGCAAATTCACATCCAGCAGCACCAGATCCGGCCTTACCTGTTCAAATTCTTGTAGCACCTGACGAAAGTCTTTGACCCTGCCCCCCTCATAACCATACTTCTCAATCGCTGACAGCAGCAGGTCTGCAATCTTCGGATCATCTTCCACGATCAGAATTTTGGACATCTCTAAGGCTCTCCTTATCTTGTTCAGTTAAGTACATATATAACACGGGTGAGGGAGTAAGGGAAGTTAGCGGGGAGGATGGTTGGAAGTCATAAAGAGTGGAAGTGCTATAACATTAGGCTCACTACCCGCAGCAGCAACTTTTATTTTAACCATTCTGTGCCTGGAGACAGACATAGAGGATCGTATACCATTTAGGTACCGGGAGTTAATGAGAGTATAACGGCCCGAGAGCTTTTTATGAAAGGAAACTATATGCTAAATCACCTGTTTTCACTTGCCAGACAACCTGTGCTCTGGCAACGAAGCGTTGAACCCTTTTGGAATGACGGGTATATCTCGAAGCAAATGCTGGAAGCTCATCTGAATCCGGACTGGGAAGCGGCGAGCCGCAGGCATAGCGATATTGACTGTTCAGTGAAGTGGCTTAGCCGTCTGATCCCGCCGGGAAGCCGTATTCTTGATCTTGGTTGTGGACCGGGGCTCTATACCAAGCGTCTCTTTGAACAGGGGTATAACGTAACGGGACTTGATTTCTCAAGACGTTCAATCGCCTATGTGTTCACGCAGAAGACGAATTGGAGTAAGCAGGCCAGTACCTCGTGGACGGTGCATCCAGACGGAGGTTTTTGGAATGCTGAACCGCATGTATGTCTCGAAGCGTCTTATTTCTTCGAGGGGCATACCGTAGAGGCCCGTCAGACCCTCATACTTGCCGATCATGAGCTGCATCATTATTTGATCTGGAACACGGTGTTTACACAGGAGACTCTTGCGGATGAAGTGTTGCCTTGGGGATTCCAACCGGACAGTGTTTACGATGATAGTTGCGGCAGTCCGTATACGGGGGGAGCAGACACGCTATGTTTTGTACTTAGGAAAGGATAATATGCATAGGAAAAGCAAGAAAAGAAGGGATATGCTCTTCTTTTCTTGCCTCGTCTAGTTACACGATATACGCCGAATGCTCTCTGTTACTCCCCTGATGCAGTAATCAGTTCATAGAGCTTATTCAAATTTGTCCTGAAATAGGTTGTGAAGTACCAAGCCCGGTATTTTTCAGGGATTTCGATCTCTTCAATACTCTGCTGATTCTGAACGGCTTCGGTCACGATGGCGATCATTCTGCTTATGTATCCCTTCACCGCATGAAGCTGTTGCAGGGAGCAGACCTCACCATGCCCTGGTACAATCGTCTCCACGTCCAGCGATTCAACCTGCTCCAGAATATACAGCCATTCCTGAGGATTGGCATTGGCTAGAACAGGGTGGTGGTTCGAGAGTACGAGGTCCCCGATAATGACAATTTTATCTTCCGGTAGGTACACAATAGCATCGCTCTGCGTGTGTCCTCCGCCATATGTAATGAGCTGCGCGCTGCGGTTGCTGCCATGAATGGTCATATGCCGGTCAAAAGTCACGCTCGGTACTGTATGAACCAGCTGCGGCAGCATGTTCACGAACTCACGGTCCGTTGCATTCTCCCAAGCCATTTCTTGCTTCAGCTTGCTATCTGTCTCCTGCTCGCCTTGCAATTCCGCTTCCCGGATCGCCTCTAGCATCTTCTCTCTGTTGTTCTGGTACTGGGCTACCCGGTCTCTGGCGAATGTATTCATCGTCTCACGGGTGCCTGATGTTGCAATCAGCTGAGCGTCAGGCACAAACACCTGATTGCCAGTAGTATGATCGCTGTGCCAGTGTGTGTTGATTACATAGGATACAGGGTTCCCTGTGAGATGCTCAGCAGCAGCCTTCAAATCCTGTGCTGCTTCCAGCGTCGCGAATGTGTCCACCACCAAAGTGAGTCCCCCCAGGTCAATAATGGCCGCGTTTGCGAGTGAGCCTGTGCCTGGAACCGCAACCGCTGCAACGGTGCTGTCTGCAATATATTGCAGCCGGAAATGCCTGGAGCCTTCAAATGATTCAATCCTGTTCAGCATAGTAATCTCTCCCTTCCAACATGGGAATATACTATACGCTACAAGAGTCCGCTAGACAATATTTTTTTCCATAAAGTAGGATGTGTAATGCTCCACCAATCTGGGATCAAAAGGTCAGATCGTTGTATTTTGTGTAGTCTCCCGCTCATACCAATACCCCGGAATTCCCCGCGCAAGACGCAGCAGCGCCTCCAGGAAGAAGTAATCGCCCCAGATCATGAAGTCATCCGGGGAGGCGTTGCCTCTGACCGAATAGGAGCCGTGCCGCAGAAATCCCTCTTCTGACGGGTGGCCTGCGGTGAAGTAGCGATTGATCAGCGAGTCCATGGATTTGTTCACGGCGTCACAGAAATAGTCCCGGTCGGGATCATTCTCCGGCAGATGCTCCAGCAGCTCTAAGAGACCGCATACGGTGATGGCAGAAGCGGAGCTGTCGCGCGGGGTGCCTTCCTGCTGCGGGGCATCGAAATCCCAATAGGCTACATGGTCGGCGGGGAGATGCTCCACGAAGTAGCGGGCCATTCTTTTGGAGGCTTCGAGGTAATGAGGCTCCTGGAAGCTGCGGTAGGCGAGAGCGAAGCCGTAGACACCCCAGGCCTGTCCCCTCGTCCAGGTGGAGCCGTCCTGATACCCTTGTGCCGTACCTCCACGAAGGGCATCCCCCGTCTGCTGGTCGAAATAAAAGGTATGGTAAGAAGAGTCATCGCCCCTCACCAGGAAGCGGCGGCTTGTCTCGGCGTGGATACGGGCAGCCCTGGCATAGACCGGGTCGCCGGTCTGTTCACTGGCCCAGCAGAGGAGCGGCAGATTCATCAGGCAGTCGATGATGATCCGTCCCCCGTTGTCTTTGTCGCCTTCGGGCCCCCAAGCCTGAAAGAGCTGCGGACAAGGACGCCAGCGCTTCATCAGCTGGTCCGCTGCCTGCAGGGCGAGCAGACGCGAGGCTTCATCCTTGTCTGCAATCCAGCGGGCCTTGGCCGAGAGAGAGTACAGGAAGCCGATATCGTGATGATCCAGTGCCTGCCCGTCCAGCATGCGCTGGTGGAAGGAATCGGTCGCCTGGATGGCGGCGGCATGAATCTCCGGGTCCCGGCTGTATTCATAGCTTAGCCATAAAATCCCAGGCCAGAAGCCCTCTGTCCAGTTGGTGTGGCCGGTCAGATGATATTTGCCGTCCCCCATACTTACAATCGGAAATCTCTCCCCAAATCGCTTCACATTAAGCCGCGTAGTCGTAAGTGTCTGCTCAATCGCCTGCTCCCAGTTCATACCCGCCATAACCTCCATAATATCGCTATAGTGTGCTTAACCCTATTATAAGCCGATCAAGCTGTAGGTTTGTTGCGCAAAACTATAGTTATATTGCGGATCTGCTATCAACGGAGCTGCCCGTAGACGCTCCAGCTGTTGACTAAATGACCGGCGGCGAACAGACAGGCCGAAACAATGAACAACCAGGACTGGAGCCAAACGCCAAGCAGCAGGAAATAGAGGGCCGGGAAGACGGCCATAGGAACGGGGATGCCCAGCCAGGGCTTGAACAGCGCCGTAAAAGCTCTCCCGCTCCGGAAATAGCGCACCCAGCCGCCGTAGTAAACCAGCAGGCAGAGTGCCATCAGTACAGCGGATACTCCCAGGGTCTGAGCAGAAATCAATCGGCCGAAAAGAATGGGTAGCATGAAGCAGGTAATCTGCCCTGCCCGCTCCAGGAGCGTGAAGACCAGCGGGGCGGAGTTCAAGGAGTCAGGAACACTCCGGGGCGGGAAGAATAGGAATATAAGATTCGGCAGTAATACGAGTAAAGAGATGATAAAACCCAGAGCATGTAGTCCCATCGCAGAAATCCGCCTTCCTCTGTGCAATGATAGTGGCCATACCTGACAAATACATAGCATATCTCTATAATTGCATTATATATCCTAGAGAGCCTGGAGCGGGAGGAAGACATGCAATTTCAACCTATATATGAAGATGGGGAATTAATAATGCCGAAGCTCGAGCTTGATCTGTCTGCGAACCCTTCGGTTGGTATTATCACAGATTTGAGGCGCAAGCAACTGTTAATGGAGCAATTGTCCCGGGATTCCGGCAATTATTTGTCATGGGCCGGGCAGAACGAATATATGCGGCTCACGGTAGAGGAGCTAATCTCGTTTCTGATCCGGATGTCGGGACGCGGGGAGCGGGCGGCTGTGTTAACTGATTATTTTGCGCTGAAGGAGGAACGTAAGGTCAGATTGATGCAGCTTAGCTCTTCGAAAAGGGTGTATGTGACCCTGCTGCGGGCTTTTTTCGCCCATCAGTCCACGCTCGTATTGGAGGAGCCGTTTTTCTATCTGGAGGAGCAGGACCGCCGCCAGCTGAAGCGGATACTGGATGATCTGTCGCAGCAGAAAAGGATACTCATTCTGACCTCGAATCTGGAGGATGCATTGATCTCCTGTGATGTCATCTACCGGCTGAGCGGGTCCGGGCTTCATCAGCTGGATATCCGCGATTCGGAAGAGGACAGGCAGGAGGCGCAGAAGCAGGATGAGGCCAACATCACCTTACAGAAGGTCTCGACCAAACGGGAGGATAAGGTGATTTTATTTGATCCGCCCGAGATTGATTTTATTGAAAGTGTGGAAGGCTCTATCCTGGTGCATGTCGGCGGTGAGCATTATGACTGTGCCTTGACCTTGACCCAGCTTGAAGCGCGGCTGCTGAACTTCGGCTTCTTCCGGTGCCACCGGTCTTACATCGTCAATTTGCAAAAGGTACGCGAGATCATTACCTGGACGAAGAACAGCTACAGTCTGCGGCTGAACACCGGCAAGGAGGCCGTGGTTCCGTTATCCCGCTCCAAATTGCCGGAACTTAAGGCGCTGCTTAAGCTGTAAAAGGTACCGTTCAGGCCGGAATGGGTACAATTCACCCGGTTTTGGTGGCTGAAAGGCTGGAATCCGGATAACGTTAAGCCATCAACAACTAAAGGATGTGGCGAGATGGCGGTTATTCAGGTAGAGCAGGTCCGCAAGACCTTCGGGGCTAGAGATGCGCTGACAGAGGTGTCCTTCAGTATTCCAAAAGGGGAGATTTTCGGGTTCCTCGGTCCGAGCGGTGCAGGCAAAACCACTTTAATCAAGATTCTGACTGCACAGCTGAAGCCGACTGGCGGAGCGGCCAAAGTATTCGATCAGCCGGCAGAGGCGATGCAGCAGTCGGCCCAGAAGATGCGTTTTGGCATTCTGACCGATAACAGCGGCCTGTACGAGCGGTTGTCCATAGAGGAGAATCTGGAGCTGTACCGGAAGCTGTATGATCTTCCCCGCTCTGCGGTGGATCAGGTGCTGCAGTTCGTTAATTTGAGCAGTGAGCGCAAGAAGAAAACAAACACGCTGTCCAAAGGGATGCGTCAGCGGGTGATGCTGGCCTGCGCCATTATCCATGAGCCGGAGCTGTTGTTCCTGGATGAGCCGACCTCGGCACTGGACCCTGTGAATTCAGCGCATATCTATAAAGGCTTACGTTATCTGAACGAGAAGGGCACGACCATCTTCATCACCACGCATGATATGGCGGAGGCGGAGCTGCTGTGTAACCGTGTGGCGATTCTCTATCAGGGACGTATCCAGACCATCGGCTCTCCACGGGAACTGAAGCGTCAGCACCGCGAGAACGTGATCCGGGTGGAGCTGACCAGCGGAGAGGCTCATGAGCTTCCGGTGGATGGGGACACGGCGGACCGGATCGCGGATTGGATGAAGCGGGGGCTCATTGAGCGGGTAGAGACGAAGGAACCGAGCCTGGGTGATATTTTTATCAAAATGACGGGAAGTGAGCTGCTATGAACATCTCCTATAAGCGGGCCAGCGCGATCTTTGTGAAGGATTACAAGGAATTCTCGCGCAATTATGCGCTGTCCATTATGCTGCTGTTTCCGATTCTGTTTGCGCTGCTGTTCAAAAGCGCAGGTACATCCTTGCCGGGAGCCGCCGGACTTCTGTTCAACAGTTCGTTTGTGCTGCTGACCTGCTTCGCTCAAGCCTGCCTGATTGCGGAAGAGAAGGAGCGTAACACGCTGCGGTCCCTTATGATGACTCCGGCTACTACAATGGATGTGCTCATGGGCAAAAGCAGTCTGGTCTTTGTCATGTCAGCGGTGGTTCTCACCATCTCTGCCTTGTTGTTTGGCTATGAGCCTGCAAATATAGGGGCATTTGTAGCCGCGATTGTTCTTTCCATTGTTCTCTACACGGCAGCCGGGACGATCTGCGGTCTCTATTCCAAAACCTTGCTGGATGCGTCCTTATCGATCATTCCTGTAGCCTTCATTTTCATGGGCGCACCGTCGGTAGCAATATTGGCGAAGGATTATCCAGTATTAGGAGTGCTGGACTACATGCCAAGCAGCCAATTAATACATTTGCTGAACCTGAGCCCTGCCGGTTATTCGGCGGCAGAGGTGTGGCCGCCTCTTCTGATCATTGCGGCGTGGACAGCCGTGCTGACGCTTGTGTCTGTGCTGCTGTACCAGAAGCGGCTCCGGGATGAATAGACTGGCGGTGCTGTGCGGATTGTGGCGCAGGCCGCGCCAAAGGCTGGATAGAACGCAAAGGAAGCCGCTCCGGGGAGGAGCGGCTTCTTGGTGTATAGGAATTGTGCTTGCACGCAGGCGTATGGCCCAAATGTATGCGGAAAACAGCATACATTGTGCTCGGATGCAGGCGCATAGCCCGAATGGTCATTTTATTCAGCTTGCTGTACAGCAAGCATCAGGCTTTTACACCATATTAGGAATCTCTACGGCAGGGTCTGTATCAGCTTCATAGTCTACGCCTTCGGTACGGAAGCCGAACAGATGGAAGAAGTCGTCCTGATAGCCTGCCAGATCCGCCAGCTCAGGCACATTATCGGTCTCCAGCTCATTCCAGCGTCTCATGACCTCGATCTGCACATCTTCGCGCATCTCCCAGTCGTCAATGCGGATCAGGTGGCTGCCGTCCGCAGCGGCTTCGCCGCCGTTATACAGATGGTCTGCGAACAGACGGTACATCTGCTGGATGCAGTTCTCGTGCAGCTCCTTCTCCTTCATGACTCTGTACAGGGCGGAGATATACAGCGGCACTACCGGGATCGCCGAGCTGGATTGGGTCACCAGTGCCTTATTCACAGATACGAAGGCCCGGCCCCCTGTGGCGGAGAGCTGATCGTTCAAGGCAATGGCGGTCTGCTCCAGATGGTTCTTCGCCTGGCCGATAGTTCCGTCCTTGTAGATAGGATGCGTAATCTTGGGTCCGATATAAGAGTACGCTACGGTAGTTGCTCCGTCAGCAAGCACACCGGCCTCCTGCATCTGGCTGATCCACATGCCCCAGTCTTCTCCGCCCATCACGGCTATGGTCTGGCGGACTTCATCCTCTGTAGCCGGTTCAATGGTAACGGTGGAGACTTCTCCGGTGTGGAAGTTCATCGTCTTGTTCGAGTAAGCTTCGCCTACCGGCTTAATAACCGAAGAGAACACCTCTCCGGTTACCGGATGGGTGCGGCGCGGGGAGGCCACGCTGTAGACGACCAGGTCAACGGTGCCGAATTCGGCCTTGATTAGTTCGATCGTTGTGGTCTTGACGGCGTCCGAGAAGGCATCGCCGACGATGCTGAAGGATTTCAGCCCCTGCTTGGCCGCTTCACGTTCAAAGGCAGCAGAATTGTACCAGCCTGCGGAGGCGGTGCGGGTGCCTTCAGCAGCCTTGTCGAAGAAGACGCCGATGGTGTTCGCGCCCGCGCCAAAGGCAGCGGCAATTCGCGAAGCCAGTCCATAACCTGTGGAAGCGCCGATGACCAGCACGTTCACCGGGCCGGTAAGCTTCTTTTGGGACCGTACATAATCGATCTGTTCCTGTATTTGTCCGGCACATCCCTCCGGGTGAGCTGTTGTGCAGATAAAGCCGCGTGTTTTTGGCTGAATAATCATCAAGGATATCCCCTTTGTTTTAGTTTTTAACTTTTTTCGTTAATATAGAGTATAGCAAATGATGGCATAGAAAGATAAGCCTTCAATATAATGAATAGCAATTTTGTAGGCCTGCCGCTAAGAAATTGCAACTTTTCCCAATCTGCAGCGTCAGTGGGTAGAGAGGCTACGGAGAATTTAGGGAGGGTCTGTAATGGGCAAAAGATTATCCGCACTTATACTGGCCGTGCTGCTCTTGGGCGGCTGCAGTGGAGGGGGTTCGGGCATGAATTACGCGGAGAGACAGGCTGCTGCAGCAGGGCTCGATTCGGGTCTGGCTGACAGCAGCAACCGGCTGGGCGTGAAGCTGTTCGGCCAGTTATGGAAGCAGGGGAGCGGGAACCTGACGATATCCCCGTACAGTGTCGCTACCGCTCTGGCCCTGGCTTATAACGGCAGTGCCGGAGAGACGGCAGAGGAACTCGGGAAGCTGCTGGGCTATGCGCCGGACGAACGGCAGAAGCTGAATACTGGCCATCAGTCATTAATGAAGCTCTTGAATCATGTAGGACCGGGCGTGGAGCTGAAGATCGCAAATTCGGTCTGGGGGATGAAGGGCCTGCCGCTGCGCAGGGAATATCTCAAGACCGGTGAGAACTTCTATGATGCGCAGATTAAGACTACGGACCTGGCGGCAGAGGAGTCTGTGAAGGAGATTAACGGTTGGGTAGCAGACCATACGGAGGACAAGATTCAGGAGATGCTCACGGAGCCGCCCGGACCGCTGGCTGTGGCTGTCCTTGTCAATGCGCTGTATTTCAAAGGCAACTGGACAGATGTGTTCGAGGAACAGGCTACGAAGCAGGCCGACTTTTATCCACTGGACGGACCGGCAGCGCAGGTAATGATGATGAAGCGGAGCGGTATGTTCGAGTATGCAGCTCATGAGGATTGGCAGGCGGTGAAGCTTCCCTACGGAGAGGGACAGCTGGAGATGGTAGTGGTCCTTCCGGGTGAGCAATCCTCTCTCTCGGAGCTTGTGGGTCAACTGGAGCAGGGAACTCTGCCGCTCGATGAGGATTTTTCCAGTACCCTGGGGACGCTGCTGCTGCCGAGATTCACGGCCAGCTATGGGACAGAGCTCTCCAAAGTGCTGCAGGCGCTGGGCGTGAAGCTTGCCTTTGATCCGAACCGGGGCGATTTCTCCCTTATGGCGGATCTGGACAGCCCGATTTTTGTGGAACAGGTCATCCACAAAACCTATATCGATGTGAACGAGCGGGGAACGGAGGCAGCGGCTTCCACTGTAATTGGTATGCTTGCCGGAGCAGCAGCGCCCCCTGCAGATAAGCCCTTTGAAATGAATGTCAACCGGCCGTTCCTGTTCATGATCCGGGACACTCAGAGCGGAGCTGTGCTGTTCCTTGGGGCGATTGAGAATCCGCAGCGCACGGATTGAATTCAGGCTGGGATGAATTTCAAGCATTTACGCATAAATGATCCCTTCACAGGTCACAATAGGAAAAAACCAGAATGAAGGGATTAACGTGAATGCTTTTCGCCTGAAAAAACAACTGTGGCGGCGGTGGAGACGCTGGAAAAAAGCTCCCTGGGTAGGTGCGGCATGCCTCGTGCTGACGTTGCTCGCCTGGCGCGGCATGCAGGTTCCGGAAGAGATCAGCACGCTGCTTAAATCTTCGTCATTCCTGAGCGGCAGCGCAGGGCAGAATCTGGAACCCGGAAGCAGCTTACCGGCTGTAGCCGCCCTATATAACCATACAGATGATGATGCCGAAGAGGATGCCGCCGTGTTGAACAGTCAAGAGCTGCTGAAGGCTGTGGGCAAGGAAGCCATCAGCAGAACAGTGCATCTCAAGACGCTCTATGTAGCCGGTGAAGAGGTACAGACCCTGCCGGGCAAGCAGACCCCGGCCCAGCTTAACGAGCTGATTGTCCGGCATGCGGGCTGGAGCGGCTGGATTAGCCGGGAAGGGGACCTGTGGCTGGAGCAGCGGGTCAATGACCTGTCGCCGCTGACCAAAAAAGAAGCCTACTTCGGGGTGGACGAGCAAGGCAACCTGACCTTGTTCCAAGGACCGCCCGAGGCGGAGCGGGTCATGAAGACCTTTTTCCAAATGGACATGGGCTCGATTAAATCCTCTTTACCCAAGGGGATCTGGGAGCAGCTTCATCAGGGCATCCGGGTGCAGGATCTGGAGGAGTACAACAGCGTACTCTCCACATTCAGCGACTATGCGCGGGATTCCTCTGAACAGGTGATGCATGCGGAGTGAGGGAGACTATAGAATTAGCAGCAGTAGCATGAAGACTCGCGGCGCACAAGTGGCCTGCGGGTCTTTGTTGTGTTTGGCAAGGTTCATTTCCCCGGGGACAAACTTTTTGTCTCCCGGGGAATTTTTTTTGCTATAATGGGTGGAAGGAATACATATGTTCGCTTTAGGGCCGGAGGGATGGATGCAGAGGGCCTGCATCCGCAGGGTTATTCTGCCTTGGCGTCTATCCGAAAGTATCCGCCCGGGCATAGAGGAGAGAGAAGGATCTTGCGCATTTTGGGGATTGATCCGGGGCTGGCGATTGTCGGCTTTGGCTTCGTAGATAAGGTTGGCAACAAATTAACACCGGTCCAATACGGCTGTATCCAGACCGAGGCACATACCCCGGAAGAAGAGCGTCTGCTGCATGTCTATGAAGGCATGGTGCAGCTGATTGATAAATATAAGCCGGATGCGGTAGCGGTAGAGAAGCTGTTCTTCAGCCGCAATGTGACCACGGCCTTACCGGTGGCGCAGGCACGCGGGGTGCTGATTCTGGCAGCCGTACAGCGCGGGCTTCCGGTGGCAGAATACACCCCAATGATGGTGAAGCAGGCTGTAGTCGGTTACGGCAAGGCGGAGAAGAAGCAGGTGCAGGAGATGGTCAAGCTGCTCTTGAAGCTGACGGCTGTACCGAAGCCCGATGATGTGGCGGATGCGCTGGCGGTGGCGGTATGCCATGCCCATTCCGTGAGTCTTAATTCCAAATTAAATGAGGTATTGCGAAAATGATAGATTTTCTTAGAGGGCCGGTTGCGCATCTGGAGCCGGAATATGTTGTGCTGGATGTTCAGGGCGTGGGGTACCGGGTATTCTGCCCGAACCCGTATGCTTTTGCCAAGACTGAGGGTCCGGTGACTGTGTTCATTCATTATCAGACCCGCGAGGATGCTACGCTTCTGTTCGGATTCCCGTCGCGCGAGGAGCAGCGGCTGTTCCGCAAGCTTATTGAGGTATCGGGCATCGGCCCGCGTGTCGCGCTGGGCATTCTGACTGGCGGAACGCCGGATCAGCTGATCGCGGCTATCTATCAGGAGAATATCACCTTCCTGACGAAGCTGCCGGGAATCGGCAAGAAGACGGCGCAACGGATGATTCTGGACCTGAAGGACAAGCTGGACGGCTTCGGCGGGGCAGCCTTACAGACGGGATTGTTCGCAGTAGCGGCTGAAGCGCAGAACAAGGCGGAGGCGCTCCCGTGGGAAGAAGCCAGAGATGCCCTGAAGGCGCTTGGTTACACCGATGCCGAGCTGGACCGGGTGCACTTGAAGATGAAGCAGGAAGGCACGGATACCGGACCGGTGGATGTGCTGATGAAGAAGGCGCTGGGGCTGCTGTATATCGCCAAATAGGTCCCAGAAGAACGGAGTGAGAAAGAATGGATGACCGGATTATATCGGCTAATCTGATGATGGACGAGCAGGCGGTGGAATTAAGTCTGCGCCCCCGTTATCTGGGTGAATATATCGGCCAGAACCAGGTGAAAGAGAACCTGAAAATATATATAGAAGCGGCCAAGATGCGCAGTGAAGCGCTGGATCATGTGCTGCTGTACGGGCCTCCGGGTCTCGGCAAAACGACGCTGGCCAATATTATTGCCAACGAACTTGGAGTCAATCTGCGGACCACCTCCGGCCCGGCAATTGAACGGCCCGGCGATCTGGCGGCGCTGCTGACGAACCTTCAGGAAGGCGATGTGCTGTTCATTGACGAGATTCACCGTCTGCACCGGACGGTGGAGGAGGTCATGTATCCGGCGATGGAGGATTTCGCGCTGGATATTATGATTGGCAAGGGGCCGAGCGCACGGTCGGTCCGGCTGGACCTGCCGCCCTTCACGCTAATTGGGGCAACGACACGCGCAGGACTGCTGTCTGCTCCGCTGCGTGACCGCTTCGGAGTGGTCAGCCGGCTAGAGTATTACACCATCGATGAACTGAGCTTCATTGTGGCCCGCAACGCCGAACTGCTGGGCATTGAGATTCTGGGCGATGCAGCGGAAGAGATTGCCCTGCGGGCCCGGGGGACGCCGCGGATTGCCAACCGTCTACTGAAGCGGGTACGCGATTACGCCCAGGTCCGGGGCGACGGAATCATCACCCCGGAGATTGCTGCCGAATCGCTGAAGATGCTCCAGGTGGACCCCCGGGGACTGGACAGTATCGACCATAAGATGCTGCAATCCATGATCAGCTCCTTCCGGGGCGGGCCTGTTGGGCTGGATACCATCGCCGCTACGATAGGCGAAGAGAGCCAGACCATTGAGGATGTATACGAGCCCTATCTGCTGCAGATAGGTTTCTTGCAGCGCACGCCGCGCGGTCGCATTGTTACGCCTGCGGCATATCATCATCTCGGCCTTCCGCTTCCACCGCAGCCTAACTGATTGCTGAGAATCCTGCCTATACCGCAACATCTTGCGTATGATCTAGGTACAAACTAAAGTTGATTTATCACTAATACTTTATAGGAGGCCTACAATGAAACTTGCGAAGTGGACAACAACAGGAATCGGGCTGCTGGGCCGGGGGGCAATGGCTGCATTGCTTGCAGCAGGCAGTCTGCTCATTCCGGCAGATCACGCCCGCGCCGATTCCGGCGGGCCCATCCGGGTTGCACTGTATGCCGACATTGGCAGCAAATATAAATCTACCGTACCGCTGGTAACCCTGCAGTCTGAGCAGAGCTTCAGCCTGCTTCCGGCAGCCGGCGGCAGCCCGTTATTGTCGGTTCCGGCCCAGAACAAGGTCCGTGTCAGTCTGGACGGGTTCCGGGTGAAGGTGCTGGAGACGCCAAGCTGGCAGACCGCTGCGGATGCGGCGAAGAAGCTTCAGTCTTCTTCCAATAAGCCGCAGATCTTCATGATTGCGAGAGGCGGCGCCAAGGTATATCAGCTATATACCGGAGGCTATGCCAGTGAGAGTGCAGCCAATAACGGGCTGAACGCCGTCCTCAAAGCCGGTCTGGCGATTCCTGAGGGGCAGACCCCTGCGGTGGCCGGAACCAAGCATCTGACTGCGGGCTCCTACGCTACACTCGAGGAAGCCCAGGCGGTAGTCAGCAGCCTGACCACTGCCGGCTTAGATGCTTGGCCGGTATTCATATCCGGTGATGGCGGCAGTGCGCGTACCGAGGTATGGGCAGGCGAGGCGTCAAGTGACAGCGAGCTTGCGGCGGTCTCTGCTTCGGCAGCTGCGCTGCTTCCTCAGCTTGCTCTGACGCCTGTGGCTCCGGGTGCACCCGGAGTAATGATCCGCATGGACGCAGGGCTCGATTTCAACAGCGAAATCCAGGCCTTTCATTATCTGTTATCCGGAAGTGACACGAAGTTCATCTTGTCCGGCAATGAGAAGGGAATCATGCTTACGGAAAGGTCCAAGCGGATCTACCGCGGCGATATGGAGCTTGGCAATCTGAATGGTTCATTGTCTGTCATTAACGTGGTTCCGCTGGAGCAATATCTGTATGCCGTAGTGGGAGGAGAGGTATCCTCCGGCTGGCCGGAAGAAGCGCTGAAGGCCCAGGCTGTAGCGGCACGCAGTTACGCGCTGTCCCAAGGGAACCGCTTCGATGTTGCCAATGTGGTGGATACAACGCTCAGCCAGGTCTATAACGGAATCGGTGCAGAAGCACCCACAATCATCAAGGCGGTCGATGCAACGGCAGGGGAAGTGCTGCAGAGCGGCGGCAAGGTCGTAGAGGCAGTTTTCTCCTCGAACAGCGGCGGCGTTACGGCTGACCCTTCAGAAGTATGGAACAGTGGCGGCAACTATGCCAGTGTGCCCAGCGCAGAGGATGTAGCTGCGGTGGGTTCGGCCAAGAAGTGGTATTATGTACTGCTGGACAGCGGCGTCTCCGGCTATGCCCGGGAAGATAACATCAAATTAACAGGCGATAAGACAGCCGCAGGGCTCCCCATTGCCACAGCCACAACCAAGGATGTGAATATCCGGCCGCTGCCTGTTGTTGACAGCAGTGCTGCTCCAGCAGGCAAGCTGAATCCGGGCCAGAACGCCGTAGTGCTTAATCAGGTCTATGAATCCGGCAGCTACAGCTGGATCAAGGGTCCGTATTCTTCAGCTGAGCTGCTGAAGAGCCTGACCGGCAAGACCAGCGGTACTTTGCCCTCTTCCATAACCACTCTGGAGGTTACCCGGCGCGGGCCATCGGGGAGAGCGGTAGAGGTCAAGGCGAACGGCCAGATCCTGCAGGTGAAGTACCCGGATCTGTTCCGTTCCTCCTTCGGCGGATTGCCCAGCACCTTGTTTGATATTGTACCTGCCGGAAGTTATACTGTATTAGGCGCTGACGGCTCTACAGCTGCTATCGGCAGCGCAAGCTCTGCCGGAGTGCTGTCTGCCTCGGGCCAAGTAACGTCCAGCGGCAGCGGAACGGTTGTGATGGGCGCGGATCAGACCTCCAGAGTCGTGACCGGCAGTCCGGGCTTCTATTTCATCGGCTGGGGTTACGGGCACGGACTCGGCATGTCCCAATGGGGCGTGAAGGGAATGGCCGACAAAGGGTATGATTATAAGCAAATATTGCAACACTATTTCAATAACGTTACTATAATTAAGAATTAAGGAATGAAGATCCTATTATGAATGTTGAACTTTATGATTTCAATCTGCCGGAGGAGCTGATTGCCCAGACTCCGCTTGCCGACCGCAGTTCATCCAGACTGCTGCTGGTAGACAAGGAGAACGGCCAACTGGACCACGGTCATTTCACGGATATACTGGGGCAGTTCCGCCCGGGCGATACGCTTGTACTTAATGATACACGGGTTATTCCCGCCAGACTGTTCGGAGTCAAGGAAGATACCGGAGCCAAGGCGGAGGTCTTGCTGCTTAAGAATATGGAAGGGGACCGCTGGGAGGCGCTGGTGAAGCCCGGCAAGAAGCTGAAGACTGGAGCGGTCATCGTCTTCAGCGAAGAGCTTCGTGCCGTGATTGAAGATGAGGCGGATATGGGCGGGCGGACACTCCGCTTCATCTATGAGGGGATTTTTCAGGAGATTCTGGACAGGCTCGGCTCCATGCCGCTCCCTCCTTATATCAAGGAAACCCTGGATGACCGTGAGCGGTATCAGACCGTGTATGCCCGGCATGAAGGATCGGCGGCAGCGCCGACAGCCGGACTGCATTTCACCACAGAGCTGCTGGAGCAGATTGCAGCTATCGGTGTGAATATCGTCTATGTCACACTTCATGTCGGTCTCGGAACCTTCCGTCCGATGTCTGTCGAGACCGTGGAAGAGCATGTCATGCATGCTGAATATTTCGAGCTGTCTCAGGCAGCGGCGGATGCACTCAATGAAGCCAGAGCAAGAGGCGGAAGAATAATAGCTGTAGGCACAACCTCCTGCCGGACTCTGGAGACCGTAGGCAGACAATGCCAGGGCGGGCCGATTGAGGCATGCAGCGGCTGGACGGATATTTTTATCTATCCGGGTTATGAATTCACTGTCGTCAATGCACTGATCACCAATTTCCATCTGCCCAAGTCAACCTTGGTTATGCTGGTAAGCGCTTTGGCTGGACGGGAACTGATTCTCGCTGCGTATGAAGAAGCGATTAAGCAGCAGTACCGGTTCTTTAGCTTTGGCGATGCAATGTTCATTTATTAAGCAAGAGGAAGGGTTAAACCAATGGCAGCAATTACTTACGAACACATTAAGACCTGTAAACAATCCGGGGCACGGCTCGGAAGAGTCCACACCCCGCACGGAATTATTGAGACACCGACCTTCATGCCGGTAGGCACCCAGGCTACTGTCAAGACGATGAGTCCTGAAGAGCTTAAGCAGATGGAAGCACAGATCATTCTGAGCAACACGTACCATCTGTTCCTTCGTCCGGGTCATGAGATTATCGGCGAAGCGGGCGGCCTGCATAAGTTCATGAACTGGGACCGCCCGATCTTGACCGACAGCGGCGGCTTCCAGGTATTCTCCCTGAGCGACATGCGTAAGATCACGGAAGAAGGGGTTCATTTCCGCTCCCATCTGAACGGGGATAAGAAGTTTCTGTCTCCCGAAGTAGCTATGGAGATTCAGAATGCGCTCGGTTCAGATATTATGATGGCCTTCGATGAATGCCCGCCTTACCCGGCAGAATATGAGTATGTGAAAAAATCGCTCGAACGCACCACCCGCTGGGCCGAGCGTTGCCTCAAAAGCCATGCCCGTCCGAATGACCAGGGACTGTTCGCCATCGTACAGGGGGGCATGCATGAGGATCTCCGCCGCCAGAGCGCGGCTGATTTGACTTCCATGGATTTCCCGGGGTATGCTATTGGGGGACTCAGCGTCGGAGAGTCCAAGCAGCTTATGTATGAAGTGCTGGATTACACGGTTCCGCTGCTGCCACAAGGGAAACCACGCTATTTGATGGGCGTAGGTTCACCGGATGCGCTGCTGGAAGGGTCAATCCGCGGAATAGACATGTTCGACTGTGTTCTGCCTACCCGTATTGCCCGTAATGGAACAACGATGACCAGTCAGGGAAGACTCGTCGTGCGCAACGCGCAGTATGCCCGTGATTTTGGGCCGCTTGATCCGGAGTGTACCTGCTACACCTGCCGGAATTATTCCCGCGCTTATCTGCGTCATCTGATTAAGGCCGACGAAACCTTCGGCTTGCGGCTGACAACGTACCATAACTTACACTTCCTGCTGGAATTGATGCGTAAAGTGCGTGAAGCCATCATGGAAGATCGGCTGCTTGATTTTCGCGATGAGTTTTTTGCACAATACGGATTATATGATAATCTAAAAGGCTTCTAGAGAGTACGGAGTGTTCATGTTTATTCTTGAAAGGGGGGAAATGATATGTCACAGTTTTATATGGCAGCAGGTTCAGGCGGCGGAGGCAGTATTCTGGGTCTTGTAGGTCCTTTTGTACTGATGTTTGTCGTGTTCTACTTCCTGCTGATTCGTCCGCAGCAGAAGAAGACCAAGGCACGTAACGGAATGCTCAAATCGCTGAAAAAGGGCGATAAGGTAGTTACCATCGGCGGTCTGCACGGAACGATCATGGAGATTTCGGATGACATCGTTATTCTGCGGGTTAATGATGTGACCCGATTGACGTTTGACCGTGGTTCGATCAGTCACTCGGTTGTGGAAGTAGAAGACAAGATGTAAGGGTCTCTACCAAATTACATAAAAATCGGCGTTTCTCCTAGGAGAAACGCCGATTTTTTTAAAATATAAGTATTTTTATGTTTTACGCTATAAATTATCCTTCTATTTCTCGCTGAAACGGTACCGTCCTTTAAAAGGACGGCAAAGCCGTTTCCACTTGTATGCTCCTCATATGCGGAAATGATTGCACTACCTTGTGTTGGTGACCCGGCCCCGCACTCTCAAACCCTGTTCCCCGCTGCGCAGTGTAAGCTTGGCAAGCGGTACGGCAATAGCCGTGGACAGCACAGCCAGCAAGGTGCCGCCAATCATGTCGGTCAGCCAGTGAATGCCGAGATAGAAGATTCCAAAAACGATAATAACGGCTGAGATTGTACTAATCACCATCCAGCGGCGGTTGCCGGAACGGTAAGCGAGCAGAGCCATGGAAACGGAGATGGCGGTATGCAGGCTCGGGAAGCAGTTATTGAGGCCGGATAGCGGCCGGTATTCCTGTTCAAACTTCGGGAAAACGTCGAGCATGATGAACCGTACCCCGGCAGGCGCATAGGACCATACCTCGTTAACCGGAAAGTACAGGTAGAACGGAATAGCGATAGCATAGGTTAAAATAATGGTGTAGCAGGTCGCATAGAGGATCACACGGTTTTTGTCCAGCAGATAGATCCCCAGTGAGGCCGCCAGCACGGCTTGCAGCATGAAGAT
Source organism: Paenibacillus sp. FSL R7-269 (assembly GCF_000517865.1). Taxonomy (NCBI): domain Bacteria; kingdom Bacillati; phylum Bacillota; class Bacilli; order Caryophanales; family Paenibacillaceae; genus Paenibacillus; species Paenibacillus sp. FSL R7-269. The sequence continues at coordinate 106,333 of NZ_ASPS01000004.1, read as the reverse complement.
ATAGAAGAAGACAATCACCGGTGTCAGCCAGGGAGCGTAGAACAGCTCTTGAACCATCCTGACGAAATGCCCCTCCAGCCCGAAGATAAAACCTGTGTAATCTGCGGTCAGCCGCATCTTTTCTTCGATCTGCAGCTCATATTTATTCAGGGCAAGAATACTGAACATCCCTATAATAATGAGTGTGAATTTATAGGACCTCAGCAGCTCTCTTCCGATTTCAACTAAGGCCATCAGCGGATTGCGCCGTGCGCCGATCCAGATTAAGATCACAACAATGGCAACGGTGTACACAACTACAAGATTCATGGACTGATACAGCAAAGCATTCGAAGCCTCCTTGATAATCGCTCATATGAAGTCAGACATAGGTAGTGTACCATATTTTCAAGGGAAGGTTTCAAATTTCGAAAATTATATTAATTAGGATTTCTGTAAATTAACCCCAAACACTCCTCCGAGTGCGCTAATGCCTGCGGCCGCCAGAACCCACAGGAAGTCCATTCCCCCCGGCGAACTGTCAAGCGCCAGAAATCCGATCAGCAGCACAGCCAGTCCGTATAACATGCCTGTGAGTGCTCCTTGGTACCAGCCTCTGCGGACGGCCCTGCTGCCTGCGGTCAAGCCTCCGAATGCGGCAGCGACGCCGTGCACAATGTAGGTGTACATAGTGAGGTCCTGTTCCTGCAGTCCGCTGCCCCAGAGCAGGAGGGAGAGGATGAACGCACCCAGCATCATCCACAGGAACGAGCGGATTAAACCCGATAATACCGGACTAGATATTTTCCATGAGAATAGACGCCTGATCAGAGACATGGTAAAACCCCCTAAAAGTTTGTTAACCGGATACTAATTATTGTATGGGGAGGCTTGCCCCAATAGTACAAGAATAGGCGGTATGACTTTTACCAGTAATTAAGCAGCAGCTTTCCGAATGTTCCCCTTACGGTCAGGTCAGAATAGGGGTACATTAATCCCCCTATATGGGGGAGTAGCGGAAGGGGAGCGAAGAGAATATGTTCCAGCATATTACGACCCATGTCTTTCTGACCGTGCTGATGTATATCTTCATTTTCCTGAGCATGCGCATCATGGGCAAACGTGAAATCGGCAAGCTGTCTGTATTTGACCTGACCATTTCCATCATGATTGCCGAGATCGGTGTCTTTGTGATTGAGGATATCGAGCGCCCCATCTATGATGGTGTTGTGCCTATGGCGACCCTGGTGCTGATTCAGGTTATCGTCGCACAGCTCAGTCTGAAGAGCCGGAAGCTGCGCTTATTGGTGGATGGCAGACCCAGCATCCTGATTTCGGACGGGAAGATTCACCGGGGCGAGATGCGCAGGCAGCGGTATAATATTGATGATCTGCTGGTGCAGCTCCGCGGGCAGAATATTGTCAGTCCGGCAGATGTAGAGTTCGCTATCCTGGAGACAAGCGGGCAGTTAACGGTGATTGAGAAGAATGCCAAAGTCACCTCATCCAATCAGTCGGGCAACAGCAGCTCCGGCGCAGAGCGGAAGGAGAAGAACGGCGGTAGCCAGAAGGACTCCGGCGATGCTGAATCATCCGGCGGTGACTCTGCTTCCGTGAAGCTCCCGAAGCATAAGATCCGTTATGAAGGACTGCCGATTCCGCTGATTATGGACGGTAAGGTGCAAGACGGCAATCTCGAGATGATCGGCAAGAACCGGTTCTGGCTTAGAACCCAGATCCGGCAGAAGGGTGTCGCTGATTTCCGGGATGTGTTCCTGTGCTCCGTGGATCATAAAGGAGAGCTCTACATTGCCCCGATCAGTCCCGATAAGGGGAAGCAGACCTAACTGCGCCAGCGTCTGAAAAAGGGCACCCGTTCCAGGTCACGCCTGGAGATCAGCCCGGATAACAGGCAGATGCTTAGATAGATGGCCATGCCACAAATAGCAGCGGCCAGAAATTGTATCCACTGCGACTGTGAGATTGGAACAGACGTATAGACATACGACATCCCGGCGGCCATGATGACCGTAGCGGCCAGGATTTTCAGCGGGTCCGACCAGCGGAGGGACATTGTGGTCAGCCTGACTACACTGTAGCCGTGCAGAAGCGTGACAAGTAAGCTGTTAACCATAATGGCGATGATGGCGCCCAGAATGCCGTATTCGGGCCGGGAGGCCAGCAGGAGGATCAGCAGGATTTTGACAATAGCTCCTATCAGCGTATTAATCAGCGCCTTGCCCGGACGGTCCATGGCCTGGAGGGCCGCCTGCAGTGGGGCCTGGACATATAGAAACACAGCGAATGGGGCCATCATCCTAAGCATAGGGGCAGTATCCGCGGCATTGCCGTACATTAATGTGCAGAGAGGTACGGCAAGAATATACATAACCGCAGCAAATGGGGCACCGGTCACCATGGCGAGCCGCAGGGCTTGGTGCATTCTTTTATGAATCGTGGGCAGATCGTTGCGGGCGGCCGCCTCGGATAAGGAAGGAACGAGGGATACGGCCAGCGAGGAGCTGAGTACGCCCGGCAGCAGCAGCAGCGGAATCACCATTCCCTGCAAGGAACCGTATTGTGCGGTTGCGGCCGCAGCCGCGATTCCGGCAAGCGCGAGGCTGCGCACGGTAATGATGGATTCCAGAAGGTAAGAGAATGAGCCGATCAGTCGACCGGCCGTTACCGGTATTGAAATGCCGATTAGACGCTTAAAGACAGGTGTAGTTGTATGATCGGGCTCGTGTCCGGCACTGCCCTGTGTATCTTGATTAGTTACATCCACGGAAGGCGGGGGTTCAGACCTGTCTTTTTTGTCGTTAAAATAATATTGCCCCAGCAGGGCCAGCATTCCGGCGATCTCCCCCACAGTCACGCCAAGCATGGCACCCGCAGCCGCAAAGGCGATGCCCTTCGGCAGCAGCATCCAGGAGAACCACAGCATGAAGAAGATCCGGATGACCGATTCCAGCACGGAGGAGAAGGCCGAGGGAATCATGTTCTGCCTGCCTTGAAAGTATCCCCGGTAGATGGATGAGACGGCGACGATGGCGATCATGGGGGTCATGCTGACGAACGTATAATAGACACGCTGGTCCGTCAGAAGAACGCTGGATACCCAGGAGGCGCTGAACAGGGCAACGAAGGTGAACACAATGCCCAGCGACAGGCTGAGGGCAAGGCCGGTTTGCAGGATTTTGCGCGACTGCTCCGGGCGGTTCTCCCCTTCGGCTTCCGCCACCAGCTTGGCAATGGCCAGCGGAATTCCTCCCGTAATTACCGTAATAAGCACAATGAAAAACGGGTATCCGAGCTGATACAGACCCACCCCCTCAGCACCGATGATCCGGGGCAGGGCAATCCGGGGAATGAAGCCAAGCATCCGGTTAATGATACCGGCGAGCAGCAGGATGATCGTTCCTTGTATAAAGGTCTGTTTCCTCACAGGGCACTCCTTCTTCCTACATATGAGATGAAACTGCAGGTGAATTACCGCCATAATCAAGCCAGGCTTGTATAAGGATATGCCAGTACAGGCCTACTCCATGACAAGCATTCCATAGACAAGTTTTTTGACTGAAAGCAGGAAAGTATGAGCGCAGGGTCGAATACGTAGCACTGAGCATACGTAATTGAGGAATCTTTGGAGGTGCCTGCACGTGGAATCGGAACAATGGAGATATGACGAGCTTAGTGAAGATATCGAAGCCATGTGCATCAGCAAAGCGGAGGAATTCCGGCTCCTCGGCTATGAATATGTGACCGGTAAGGATATTTGGGATTGTATCAGCCGCAATTATGCCAAGGAGGGAAGACCTCCCCTGCACAGGCTGGTCAATGACATCTATTCGCTCAAGTCAGGCAGTTATATGACTTATCTGACCTTGGCGGCCTACCGGGGATTGAATTAACGGGGGGATTTGTCAAAAGGAACGATTTTCTTTTGCAAACGGGTACGCGAAGCAGTAAAGTAAGTACAGAGTGTTCAGACTTGTCCTATCAAACGGAGGTATCCTCGCTGTGCAGCAGAACCTGCCGTTTCTTTGTGTGAATCAAGACACCGTCATTCCTTATGAATTGACGGTCATTTCGCACGTAGCTATAATAGGAATATTGAAGTAATGAAAGGGGAACTAGCTAGAGCATGAAGAGAATGATGAGCTTTATCATTACCGTGGTCGTTCTAACCGGCGTCATGGTATTTACTACTCCCGGGCTGCTGGACAGAGTCCGTCTGGGTCTTGACCTTAAGGGCGGATTCGAAATTCTGTACCACGCCGAGCCAATGGATACGGGAGGAACTCTGACCCGCGCTTCGCTGCAGAAGACTGCAGAGAGCCTGGAGAAGCGGGCGAATGCACTCGGAACCAGCGAGCCTGAGGTGACCACCGAAGGTACAGACCGCATCCGTCTGAAGATCGCAGGTGTTACCGACGAAGCAGAGGTCCGCAAGAAAATGAAAGAACCCGCAGTTCTCACCTTCCGCAGTGCCAAGGAAGGGGATGCTCCCGGAGTATTCAGTAAGATTGAGCTTGTAGGCAGTGACTTCGTGGAAGGTGCGGCAGAGGTTCAACGCGACAGTCTGAACCGTCCCGAAATCAGCATCTCGATCAAAGACAAGAAGAAATTCGCAGAGATTACCGAGCGTCTGCTGGGTAAGGAACTTGCTATCTATCTGGATGAGAACCTGTTATCTGCGCCTCCGACGGTACGAGCTGTGCTGACCGATGGTAAGGCTTCGATCTCCGGGGGATATACACTGGATGAAGCCCGTGAGATTGCCGATACGATCAACCTCGGTGCGTTACCGCTGAAGCTGACAGAGAAATATTCCCAGAGCGTAGGGGCTACACTGGGTAAGCAATCCCTGGATGAGACTGTCAGAGCCGGTATTGTCGGTTCTGTAATTATTTTGATCTTCATGCTGCTTATGTACCGTCTTCCGGGCGTACTGGCCAGCTTCGCGCTGATCCTGCACACCTGGCTGCTGATTCTGGTATTTGTCCTGGCGGACTTTACGCTGACCCTTCCCGGGATCGCCGCGTTCATTCTCGGTATAGGGATGGCCGTCGATGCCAATATCATTACCAATGAACGGATCAGGGAAGAGATGCGCAGCGGGAAGGGCATTATGTCTTCCGTCAAAGCAGGGAACAAGACCTCCTTCCGTACAGTTATGGATGCGAATGTAACCACTATTATCGTAGCGGCTGTCATGTTCGCCTTCGGTACTGGTGCGGTCAAAGGCTTCGCACTGATTCTGATCGTGGAAATTGTACTAAGTATCGTAACAAACCTTTATTTTGCCCACTGGATGCTGACTGTGCTGGTTAAAGCCGGCGCACTCAAGAAGCCGAAGCAATTTGGGGTAAAGGAGAGTGACATCAGTGCGCTTTAAGAAAGAGCTTGACTTCGTACATTTAAGTAAATTTTTCTATATCTTCTCGATCGCCATTACTGTAGCTGGTCTGATCTTTCTGGCGACCTTCGGCCTGAATTACAGCGTTGACTTCAAGGCTGGTTCCAATGTGGACGTGTCGCTCTCGAAGAGTGTCACGCTGGCTGAGCTTCAGCCGGCTCTAAAGGATGCAGGCATTGGGCATGAGCCGACGATTACCATCGGCGACAAGCGGGTCAACATCCGTTATGATCAAGAGCTGAGTGATACACAGAGCGAGACCCTCAAGAAGTCAATCAACAAGATTGATGAGAAGGCGTCTTTTGAGATCAACACCGTAGATACCGAAATGGCCAAGGAGCTGGCCCGGAATGCGATTTATTCTGTGCTGCTTGCCAGTATCGGGATTATCATTTATGTTAGTATCCGGTTTGAATGGCGTTTCGCGTTGGCTTCCATTGTGGCGCTGCTCCATGACGCATTCATGGTAGTGGCGATCTTCTCGATCTTCCGTCTGGAGGTTGACATTACCTTCATTGTCGCGGTGCTGACCATTATCGGTTACTCGATTAACGATACGATCGTTATCTTTGACCGGATACGCGAGAATCTGCGCTTCGGTAAACAGAAGTCGTATGAGGACCTGAAGCACCTGGTTAACAAAAGTGTAATGCAGACACTCATGCGTTCTCTTTATACAGCCTTCACCGTATTTATCGCCGCGTTCTTCCTGCTGATTATGGGCGGCGAGTCGATCCGCATGTTCTCGCTGGCCATGGTTATCGGTCTGCTCTTCGGAGCCTATTCATCGATCTTCATCGCAAGTCCGCTCTGGCTGCTCCTGAAGAAGCGCCAGAAGCCGGCTAAGACCCCGGCCAAAGTCTAACACCCGCTTGTTCTGTAAGCCGCGTCTGTAGCGACGCGGCTTTTCGGAATCTTCGGGTTAGGGCGTCTTGCTTGATTTCATCATCATGAGTTTACCTGCTAGTGGTAAGGAGGGCCTCGTTATGAATGACAAACCATTACCCCGGAAACAAACTGTTGCCTGGACCGGAATCCTTAGTGATGTTCTGCTTGCTGTAGCCAAGGGAAGTATCGGTTATCTGTCAGGCAGCAAAGCATTGTTGGGGGATGCAATTTATTCGGGAGCAGATGCCGCTGCCAGACTGGCGGGGGTGATTCCGTGGAACCTGAAGCAGAGTCACAAGACTGCAGGCGCAGCCGAACGTGGCCGCACTGTACAAGGAAGCAAGGAGCCCATGGCGGCTATTCTTTTCTCTGTGCTGATTATTATGGGCGGGCTGCAGGTTGCTTTCTCGGCTATCCGTGATTTGACAAGGGGACATCTGTCGGCACCGGAGGAGTCAGCGCTTGTTGCTGTCCTGCTGTGCATTGTGTTCAAAGAGGCGGTATTTCAATACCAGTACCGTTATTTCAAAAAAAAGGGTGACGGCAGTCATGCAGCTTATGCCGATAGCCACCGGTTCAGCCTCTATACGTCTATAACTGTATTTATCGGAATTGCCCTGGCCATAACTGGAGGATACTTGAACTGGCATCCTCTGCTCTACATGGACCCCATTGCAGCTCTGCTGACCGGATGTCTGATTCTCCGCAAAGGCTATTCATTAATTGCTTCCTCTGTGTACAGCAAGAAGATTCAGGAGCTTCCTTCCGAGGAAGCAGCCAGCTTCATCGAGACGGTTCAGCGGGTACACGGAGTCATCCGGGTGGAGCAGCTCCGGGCGCTGGAGGAAGGCGACTATGTGAATCTGCATGTAAAGATTAGTGTGAATCCGCGGATCAGCGTGATGGAAGCACAGGATATTTCGGAATGTGCAAGGAAGCTGCTTCAGCACCGGTTCGTTCATGTTGGTGAGGTTCATATGGATGTTGTGCCGTATGATCCGGGTTATCCTTATAAAAGCAATCACGAGCTCGTGGACAACGATATTCCCACGCTGCTTCAGTAGTCTGCAAGGTGAGAGAAAGGTGAGCTGTATTGCTTCATTCAAAAACAAGCTGGCAATCTCCGGCAGCCGATTCCGAGCGTATTCAGGAACTGGCCCGGAGCCTTTCTATTTCTCCGCTCCTTTCTTCACTGCTGGTGCAAAGAGGTATGGATACCGCTGACAAGGCGCGCGTATTCATGGATTCAGGAGCGGAAGATAGACATGATCCATTCCTGCTCAAAGGAATGGCTGAAGCGGTGCCACGGATACAGAAGGCACTGCAGGAGGAAGAGCATATTCTGGTGTACGGTGATTATGACGCAGACGGGGTATCCAGCACAGCGCTGATGATCTACCTGCTGCGTCATCTCGGCGCCTCCTTTGACATTTATATTCCCCATCGGTCCAATGAAGGCTATGGACTGCATAATCATGCGCTGGACTGGGCGGTCCAGCAGGGTGTATCTCTCGTCATTACGGTTGATACTGGTATCAGTGCCTATCATCAGATTGCCTATGCCTCGGAGCTGGGCATTGATGTTATTGTCACGGACCATCATGAGCCGCCGGAGCTGCTGCCGGAGGCGTATGCCCTGATTAACCCGAAGCTGCCGGACTGCCCGTATCCGTTCAAGGGTCTGGCCGGAGTGGGGGTGGCTTACAAACTGGCTGAAGCGCTCCTGGGCAGCGAAGTGCCGGAGGAATGGTGTGAGATTGCCGCCATCGGCACCGTAGCTGACCTGATGCCGCTGCTGGGCGAGAACCGCAGTCTGGTGCGCAGAGGCCTCAGCAGCATGCGGAATTCATCCTTCCCGGGCATCCGAGCGCTGCTCTCGGTGAGCGGTATTGCGATGAACACCGTCAGTGCGGTGAATATCGCCTTCGGGATGGCTCCGCGTATTAATGCCAGCGGAAGACTGGATCATGCTGGCCGGGCGGTTACACTGCTGACCACGGAAGATTCGGCAGAAGCTGAGCAATTTGCCGGTGAGCTGGATCTGCTGAACAAGGAACGCCAGCTGGTTGTGGAGCGAATTGTCACTGAAGCCACCGCCAAGCTGGAGGAGAGAATCAGCCGGAGCGGACTGCCGGATATTATTGTGCTGGCGGACCAGGGCTGGAATGTCGGCGTAGTCGGCATTGTGGCCTCCAAGCTGCTGGAGCGGTATTACCGTCCGGTCATTATTCTGGACATTCATCCGGAGACCGGGATGTGCAAGGGCTCTGCCCGCTCTATTCCGGGCCTGGATATCTATGCAGCCTTATCCTCATGCGCCGGACTGATGGACCACTTCGGAGGACATCCGGCTGCGGCGGGGATGAGTCTGCCGCAGGATAAGCTGGAAGCCTTCGATGCGGCGCTGAACAGCTATGCTGCGTCTATTCTGAAACCGGAGGACTTCGTAGCTGTTACAGCTGCGGACGGCGAGGTCTCCATTGCCGATCTGACCCTCCAGGCTGCGCTGGAGCTGGAGCGGCTTGCCCCGTTTGGCATGGCCAATCCGCTGCCGAGATTCATTCTGCGCGAAGCGGTTGTGAAGGAGACCCGGAAGATGGGCCAGGAGGGCAAGCACCTGAAGCTTGTGCTCCAGCAGGACAAGCTGACGATTGAAGCTGTAGCCTTCGGCAAGGGTCCGCTGGCAGAGCTGCTTCCGGACGGAACAGTCGTGGATGTATTGGCAGAGCTGTCCGTCAATGAATGGAACGGCTCGCGCAAGCCCCAGCTGATGCTGCAGGATCTGGCGGTGCCGAAGGCGCAGCTGTTCGATCTGCGCGGCGCAGCTGATGCTGTCAAGCAGGCAGCGCATATTCAGGAGCTGCTCCGCACCTATAGCGGCAGCAATCCGGGCCGGAGTGCTGCGGTCTTCCAGAACAGCCGGACGACGCCGCTGCGTGATCTTAAGGGCATGTCCCTCTGGGTATACGATGAGTCTGCCGGGATCTCTGCTGTACATGAGCCGGAAGGCGCGCATGATGAAGAGGGACTGTCGCTGCTCTGTGTGCTGGATATGCCCGAGTCCCCGGAACAGCTGGAAGCGCTGTTCACTGCTTTTCCCCGGGCGGAGAACATTGCCCTGCTGCATTCGATCCGTGACGGGCGTGACCGGCTGCAGGTGCCGACCCGTGATCATTTCAAATCGTTATATAAATGGATCGCCGCAATCGCTGCATCTCCAACTCCTGAGCATGAAGTGCTGCTGCGGCTTAGCCGCCAGTCGGCGCTTGGTGTGCGTATGGTGAGCAGAATGCTGGATGTGTTCGATGAGCTTGACTTCATTGAGCGCAGCGGCGGCACAATCACCTTTGTCCCGCAGCCTGCCGCCAAGAGTCTGAGCTCATCAGAGCATTTCGTCAGACTGGGCAAGACGGCGGAGATGGAGCAGTATTTCATGGAAGGCAGCCGCAGTGAATTGCAGGAGTTTATGCTGTCACGGTCATTGGTTCAAGTAACTTCAGCGGGGTGATTCCCGCTTACTTTTAGGAGATGATGATGTTGGATTTCAAAGACAATATTCGCGTAATTCCGGATTTCCCCCAGGCGGGAATCAGCTTCAAAGATATTACTACACTGCTCAAGGACGGCGCTGCGTACCGTGCAGCCATCGATGAGCTTAAGGCTCTGGTGGCCCACCTGGAGATCGACGTCATTGCCGGACCGGAGGCGCGCGGCTTTGTAGTAGGCGCACCACTGGCTTACGCGCTCGGGGTAGGCTTCGTGCCTATCCGCAAAAGCGGCAAGCTCCCTTATGAGACAATCGAAGTAGGCTATGATCTGGAATACGGCAAGGATACCCTCGCTGTGCATACCGATGCGATCAAGCCCGGCCAGAAGGTGCTGATTGCGGATGATCTGCTGGCTACAGGCGGTACAATTGCTACTTCTGTTAACCTGGTAGAGCAGCTTGGCGGCCAGGTGGTCGGCGCTGCATTCCTGATCGAATTGACAGCCCTGTCCGGACGGGACAAGCTGACGGATATTGAAGTTGTTACCTTGTTGACTTACGAGGATTAATCCTTGTACCCGGCAACTTTTCCCGGGAAATATAAAGCGGACTGCTGTCGAATGAAGACAGCAGTCCGCTTTTTTTGAAATATAAGCATTTATATGTTGCACACGATAAATTATCCTTCTATTTCTCGCTGAAACGGTATCGTCCATTAAAAGGACGGCAAGGCCGTTTCCACTTGTTATAGGTTGAATTGGGTGGACAATAACAGTTGAGAGGTACTTAATGTGCCGATTTGTCAGCTTCCTGTTCATTGGACAGGCCCAGTACCTCGATCAGCTTGAAGAGCAGGGCAAGGACCATACCGACGATAGTCGCCAGTGCCATCCCTTTCAGCTCTACACCGCCGAGCTTCAGCGAGATGCCGCTGATGCCGACAACCAGGACGAGCGTAGCAAGAATCATGTTGGTGGCTTTGGAGAAATCGACTTTCTGTTCCACGAAGATACGCAGGCCTGACGCCGCAATAACCCCGAACAGCAGCAGGGATACACCGCCCATGACCGGCAGCGGAATGTTGGCAATAACCGAGGAGAACGTTCCGGAGAACGACAACACAATGGCGATTACAGCAGCTCCCGCGATAACATATACCGAGTACACCTTGGTCAGAGCCATTACGCCGATATTCTCACCATAAGTGGTATTAGGCGTAGATCCCAGGAACCCGGAGAGAACAGTTGATATCCCGTTACCCATCAATGAGCGGTCCAGTCCCGGGTCCTTGGTGAGGTCCTTGCCGACAATATTGCTGGTAACCAGCAAATGGCCGATATGCTCTACAATGACCACAAGTGATACAGGAATAATAGTCAGAATGACCTGCCAATTGAAGGATGGGGTGATGATCGTGGGATGCGAGAGGAAGCTTGCTTGAGAGATGGCACCGGTATTCACCTCACCCAAGATATAAGCGAGTACATAACCGGTAACAATACCGATGAGGATATGAATGATTTTGGGGAAGCCGCGGAACAGCACGGAGCCGAGCACGGTAACACCAAGCGTGACGAGCGACAGGGAAATCGCTTTGCCGTCAGGCGTCCAGTCGGCGGTGGCCACACCATCAGGAGCAATCAGTCCGGCCATCCGTGCGGCTACAGGCACAAGCTCCAGTCCGATCGTGGCAACTATCGCTCCCATGACTGCAGGAGGGAATACAATATCAATCCAGCCGGTACCAGCATAACGTACAATTAAGGCCACAAGAATGAATATAACACCAGTCACGATAAAAGCGCCCAGTGCAAGCGAATATCCGCGCTCATGATCGCCGGCATGCTCTTTCAGCACAAGCAGTACCGGAGAGATGAAGGCAAAGCTTGAACCCAAATAGGCGGGGATTTTGCCGCGGCAGATCAGAATGTATAGCAAGGTGCCGATACCGTTCATCAGCAGGATCATGCCGGGATCTACCCCGAACAGGTTGGGAACAAGCACGGTGCTGCCGAACATGGCGAACAGATGCTGAAGACTCAGGAGGAAGCCCGGGCCCCAAGGGAGTCTTTCGTTAATTTGAATTTCGCGTTGCAATGGAGTTCACTTCTCTTTCTGATCTAATTTGATTTGACAATTCTTATCTTTATAAAAAACCGCCTTTACTAGATTAAATAGAACAGCGGTTTTTTACAACAACATTTTTACCCGTGCCACAAAATTGTCTTTTCTTGACCCTTTCCCTGACAAGAATACCACGCTATGGCAAGTGTTGACGGAATCCCTCGTAAGCGTCATAATTATAGACAACTTTAACCTGAGCGTAATGCAGCCGGGAACGTATGGAACCTGCAAATTCTGCATGCTTGCAGGTTCATTTTATTATAGAAGGGAAACGGATACGACGAGAATGGGCATAGAGCAATTAACCGAAAAGGCTGGCGCCTATATAAAAGAAAAAGATCTTCTCCGCATCCGTGAAGCTTATGAATTCGCTGATCAGGCTCATCACGGGCAGGTCCGGAAGTCGGGGGAGCCATACATTCTGCATCCGCTAGCGGTCGCAGATATTGTCGTAAATATGCAAATGGATGTCATATCCATTATTGCTGCGCTGCTGCATGATGTTGTGGAAGATACGACGGTGTCCCTGGAGCAGATCCGCACGAAATTTGGCGATACCTGCGCAATGCTGGTGGACGGCCTGACCAAGCTGGAACGCATCCGCTTCCGCTCCAAGGAGGAGCAGCAGAACGAGAACTACCGCAAGATGTTCATCGCTATGGCCCAGGATATCCGTGTGATCGTGATTAAGCTGGCGGACCGTCTGCATAATATGCGTACGCTCAAATACCAGTCCGAAGAGAGTCAGCGCCGGATTTCTTATGAGACGCTGGAGATCTTTTGTCCCATTGCGGACCGGCTGGGGATCTCTGCGATCAAGTGGGAGATGGAGGATATTGCGCTCCGTTACCTGAATCCGCAGCAGTATTACCGGATTGCGAATCTTGTACACAAGAAACGGGCAGAACGCGAGCAGTTCATTGACAGTGTCATCGGCCGCATCCGTGCCAAGCTGGATGAAATGGGCATCGAAGGCGATCTCTCGGGACGCCCGAAGCATATCTACAGTGTCTATAACAAGATGAACACGAAGAACAAGCAGTTCAACGAAATCTATGATCTGCTGGCTATCCGCATTATCGTCGACAATATTAAGGATTGTTATGCCACTTTGGGTATTATTCATACGCTTTGGAAGCCGATGCCTGGCCGTTTCAAGGACTATATTGCTATGCCCAAGGCGAACATGTATCAGTCTTTGCATACAACCGTAGTTGGTCCGGGAGGAGAGCCGACGGAGGTCCAGATCCGCACCTGGGAGATGCACCGCACGGCCGAATTCGGGATCGCTGCCCACTGGGCGTATAAGGAAGGCAGCAGCAACAACGTCAATCCGGAGAACCGGATGCCGTTCTTCCGCGAGATTCTGGAGCTGCAGCATGAAGCCAAGGATGCCGAAGAGTTCGTGGAATCGCTCAAAATGGACTTTTTCTCCGATCTGGTCTTCGTATTCACGCCTAAGGGTGAGGTAGTAGAGCTGCCTGCCGGCTCGGTGCCGCTGGATTTCGCGTTCCGCATTCATACCGAGGTGGGGAACCGGACGATCGGCTCCAAGGTGAACGGGCGTATTGTTCCGCTTGACCATAAGCTGAAGACCGGAGATATCGTGGAGATTCTGACCTCGAAGAATTCATACGGTCCGAGCCGCGATTGGCTGAAGATTGCACAGTCCTCGCATGCGCGGAGCAAGATCAAGCAGTGGTTCAAGAAGGAGAAGCGCGAAGAGAACGTGGAGAAGGGCCGGGAGGCCATTGAACGTGAGCTGAAGCGTCTGAACGTGGAGGTCTCTGACTGGCTGACAGAGGACAAATTGTCGGAGGCTGCGAAGAAGTTCGCCTTCAATGATGTGGAGGATATGCTGTCGGCGGTCGGCTTTGGCGGGATTACCGCCGCTCAGATCGCTTCCAAGCTGACCGAGAAGCTGCGTAAGGACCAGGAGGAGGCCGCAGGCCATCTGGAGCTTACCTCCGAGATGAAGGCGATCAAATCCAGCGGAGAGAAGCGCAACCAGCCGACCAACGGGGTACGTGTCAAGGGGATTGATAATCTGCTTGTGCGCTTCGCGCGATGTTGTAATCCTGTGCCGGGCGACGATATTATCGGATACGTGACCCGTGGACGGGGCGTATCGGTACACCGTGAGGATTGTCCGAACATTCCGAACGAGATGGACGGGGAGGAAGCAGCCCGCGTGATCGAAGTAGAGTGGGAAGGCAGTATGGAGGCTAATTACAGCGTTGATATTGAGATTACCGGCCACGACCGCAACGGGCTGCTGAATGAAGTGCTGCAGGCAGTATCGGAGAGCAAAACCAATATTTCAGCGGTCACCGGGCGCTCCGACAAGAACAAAATGGCGATGATCCATATGACGATTCTGATCCGCAATACCGATCACCTGCAGTCTGTGGTCGACAAAGTGAAGCGGGTCAAGGATGTCTATACCGTTAACCGCATTATGCAATAGAGGTAGTAAGGCAAGGAGCTGAAGAATGAGATGAGAGTAGTTGTGCAGCGCTGCAAGAACTCCAGTGTGACGGTGGACGGAGCAGTGACCGGAGCGATTGGAGAGGGCTTGCTGCTGCTGGTCGGCGTAACCCATGAGGATACGGAGAAGGATGCCAAGTATTTGGCGGACAAGGTTGCCGGACTGCGGATTTTTGAGGATGCGGCCGGTAAAATGAACCATAGTGTGACGGAGGCCGGCGGGGCCATTCTGTCCGTCTCCCAGTTCACGCTGTACGGGGACTGCCGCAAGGGCAGACGCCCCAACTTCATGGCGGCAGCGGCTCCGGCTGAGGCAGAGCGCCTCTACGACTACTTCAATCAGGAGCTGCGTGCCGGAGGGCTGCAGGTAGAGACCGGCGTGTTCGGAGCGATGATGGATGTCGCCCTGACCAACTGGGGACCGGTTACGCTGCTGTTGGACAGCAAGGGTTAGGAATGGAGGCGGCAGACGCCGCCTTAACTGTAAATATAAGAATTTATAGGTTTCACACGATAATTTATCCTTCTATTTCTCGCCGAAAGGGTACCGTCCTTTAAAAGGACGGCAAAGCCGTTTCCACTTGATAAGATATATCACGGGACTCCACATGGTGGGGTCTTTTTGCTTCGAGTTAACCAGGGCCGGATAGCAGCAGCTCTGACTGGATAGACTATGAATGATGCATCATTATTCACAAGTGCGGGGAGCAAGCAGAATGAGACAAGCACCAAAAGCATGGATGTGGAACACGATTCAGGCCCATGTGGCCGGGTCGATGGCCGAAGCTTCAGCGACAGCCAAGGAAGCCGGAGACCCGAAGGAGCCGCAGGGGCTTCAGCGCAGAGGCCGCGGTCTTTTGCCGCGTACCTGACCGCAGAGAAGGCAGGCGCGGAGTGGTATTTTTTGAAAATATAAGAATGTATATGTTTCACGCTATAAATTATCCTTCTTTTTTCTCGCTGAAACGGCACCGTCCTTTTAAAGGACGGCAAAGCCGTTTCCACTTGGCGCGGTGGCAGTAGGTACGGAACAGAATTTACGGGAACTGCTTAGGCTTCGTTATAAAGCGTGGGAATGAGGGTAATAGATTGACGAGACGACAGCAGCTTAGAGAGGAGATATGGATCTCATGAGTAAAGTAGCTTTTCTGCTCGCCAATGACTTTGAAGATTCTGAAATGAAGGTTCCTTACGAAGAAGTTTTACAGGCAGGACATCAGGCAGAAATCATCGGTCTGAAGAAAAATGAGACCCTGCTCGGCAAACAAGGAAGCGCATCCTATGCCTCCGATAAAGCGGTCAGCGAGGTCACAGCCGAAGAGTATGATGCGATAGTCATTCCAGGCGGATCTTCGCCGGAGAATCTTCGTCTTGACCCGGATATTCTGCAATTCGTGAAGGATGCTGACCGTGCAGGCAAGCCGATTGCCGCCATCTGCCACGGCCCGCAGATTCTGATCAGCGCTGAACTGCTGCAAGGCCGCACCCTTACTGCCTACCCGCCGCTGAAGGATGATCTGATCAATGCCGGCGCGGAGTTCAAGGATGAAGAGGTCGTCATAGACGGCAATTACATTACTTCACGCACACCCAAGGATGAGCCCGCTTTTGTGCGTGAGCTGCTTAAGGTGTTGTAATACATGAAATACATGCATAACCCGTTTGGCATAATACAACTTTATGGGAGGGATTTACAATGACTAGAAGAATCCAGGCCTATTTCAGTACAGAAGATGCAGCGGAAGGTGCTAAGACTTCTTTGATTCCTTATGGTGTAGAGGGGATTGAGGTATCGGCTTTAACCGACCCTTTGGATAATGGAGTAAATAACCGGCGTAACATTCTGATCCCGCTGGGGTCTACCAATACTGCTTCAACAGGTGCCGGGGGCGTGTACGCTGCCGGAGGTGCAACGGGTATGGGGTCCGGTGCGGCCATTGTCCCGGCAGTTGTGACCGATGATGATCTGAAACGTACGGATGAAGTTCGCGCTGATGAAGTACGCAGTGAGGGCGAAGTTCACAGAGGCGATGAGCTGACAAGCAGTGACCTGGAGCACCTGCATTATGTCATGGATCTCAAGGTAGCCGAGAATCATTACAATGAGGTTGTAGAGGTTCTGCGCGGCAAGCAGGCCTATGTGGAGATTTTTGATTAAGAAGATTATGTTCAAGTTCAATCTATATCGTTTCTATTTCAGCTCCAGCCCTCCGTTATAGAGAGGCTGGAGCTGTTTTATATGCAGCATAAAAGGGAGGACGGCGGGATAGATGTAGACAGGAGCAGTGGGATGGTGTAACCTATGGATTAGCATGACAGCGGGGATTTAGACGGTTTGGTGAAACGCTTTCTTTTCTGTAATGCAACTGTAACACTACATTCATTATTCCTTAATATAGTGTGTTTATAATAGAAGCATGACCCCCTTTTTTATAATATATGATGATGGACCTGCAGCAATCGGCTGCAGGTCACTTTTTTGTTTTAAGGGTTGGAGCAAGTGTGAGTGCCAGCAGAATGAAGCGGACTGAGAAGCGCCTATTTGTCCAAAAATCGCTAATTTGAGGCAGACGCGGACTGACATTCCGTTATTAAGTTGATTTGAGCAGATAACAAGGCCTATGTAGGCGCATAACGGAATCTGAGTCCGTTTAAGCCGGGAATTATGAGTTTTTGCCCCAATAGCGGAATCTCATTCCACTTAGCGGAAGGAAAGCTGGTGGCAGCTTATTTTATTCAATCCTTGACTTTAGCGCAGTGGTTCAGTAGAATCTAACAGTATAGGTAAGTTTATATTGTTTTGATGACGGGACCAAGTAATCCGTAACCCACAACCCCAGAGAGGAATCCCGCAGATCATGGCTGTCGTCCAGGTAAGGAGGACCGCGCGCTGATCCGCACGGCTGTAAGGATTCTGTTGATGAACGGATGAATGACCTCCCCGAGAACGCACGGCGAACGCAGGCAGCAGGATTGCCTATAGTCAGTAGCCGATTGCGCGTAGGCGGGCGTTAACCGCTTAGAGCGGAGCTTATGCAGAGCAAGTTGCATTGAGCCCGGAATGTGGGTGGTACCACGGGTGAATTATTGGTTATGATAATCCCTCGTCCCTGTTGTAATTGAACAGGGATGAGGGATTTTTTGCTGTTTTTAGGGGTTATTTTCAGGAGGGATAGACTGTGGCTAAAGAAAGATTCGAGAAACCTACAGGTACGCAGGATGTACTTCCGGGTGCAGTAGAGAAATGGCAGGTAGTGGAGGCCAAGGCAAGAGAGCTGTGCCGCCGCTTCAATTACCGGGAGATTCGTACCCCGCTGTTCGAGCACACCGGGCTGTTCGAGCGCGGAGTCGGTGAAACAACGGATATTGTAGAAGGTGAGATGTATACCTTCAAGGACAAGGGCGACCGCGATCTGGCGCTTCGTCCCGAAGGGACAGCAGGCGTGGTACGCGCGTATGTTCAGAACAAGCTATACGGGGAGCCGGATGTCAGCAAGCTGTATTACATCGGACCGATGTTCCGTTATGAACGTCCGCAGGCCGGCAGATACCGCCAGTTCCATCAGTTCGGCATCGAAGCCTTCGGCGCGGTGGACCCGGCGATTGATGCTGAAGTCATCTCGCTCGGGTACCAGTTCTACATTGATCTGGGGCTGAAGGATGTGCGGGTAGAGCTGAATTCGGTCGGCAACGCGCCGAGCCGTGCGGCTTACCGCGAGAAGCTGCTGGATTTCCTGAGACCTATGAGAGAGAGCCTGTGCAGCGACTGCCAGCGCCGGATGGAGCGCAACCCGCTGCGTGTGCTGGACTGCAAGGTCGATCAGGACAAGTTCGGCGGAGCGCCTTCCATTCTGGACAGTCTGGATGAAGAGTGTACAGAGCATTTTGCGAAGGTGAAGGGGCACCTGGATGTGATGGGTGTGGAGTACAGCATCAACCCCCGCCTGGTGCGCGGTCTTGATTATTACACGCATACGGCGTTTGAGTATAAAGCGGCAGGCATTGGCTCCATCGATACGGTGGGCGGCGGCGGCCGGTACAACGGTCTGGTTGAGGAGATCGGCGGACCGGATCAGCCGGGTATCGGGTTCGGTATTGGCCTGGAGCGGATTCTGCTGATCCTGGAGAATCAGGGTGTCGAGCTGGAAGCGGCAAAGCCGCTGGATGTGTACTTCGTTGCACTTGGCGAAGCAGCAGATCTGGAGATCACGAAGCAGTTGTTCCGTCTGCGCAGCCTTGGATTCTCTGCGGAGCGCGATTACCTGGGACGCAAGATGAAGGCGCAGATGAAGTCGGCGGACCGCATGTCGGCCCGGTATACGGCGATTCTCGGTGAGGACGAGCTGAATAGCGGCGTCATCGCACTGAAGTCGATGGAGACCGGCGAGCAACGGACGGTGAAGCTGGACGAGCTGGCAGAGGCGCTGATTCAGAATTAGGCCAAAAGGCAAGCATATGTAATTTTAATCATGAAGGGGTAGGATAAAAGATGACCAGAAGCCATAACTGTGGACAATTAACGACAGCGAGCATCGGTGAGACAGTAACATTGAACGGTTGGGTGCAGACCCGCCGTGACCTTGGAGGCGTGTTGTTCATTGACCTGCGCGACCGCACAGGGATTGTACAGATTGTATTCAACCCTGACTATTCCGGAGAAGCGCTGCAGATTGCCGATAAGGTCCGCAGTGAATACGTGCTGTCCGTGACAGGTACTGTGGTTAAGCGCGATGAGGAGACTATTAACCGCAACTTGCCGACCGGTGAGATTGAAGTGCAGATTACAGACATCGAAGTGTTGAATGCAGCTAAGACACCTCCATTCTTCATCGAAGACGGAGTGGAAGTAGACGAATCCCTGCGTATGAAATACCGTTACCTGGATCTGCGCCGTCCGGAGATGCATAAGACGCTGCTGCTCCGTTCCAAAGCGGCGAAGATCTTCCGCGATTTCCTGGACAGCGAAGGCTTTATCGATGTAGAAACGCCGATCCTGACCAAAAGCTCTCCGGAAGGCGCACGTGACTATCTCGTGCCAAGCCGTGTGCATGAAGGGGAATTCTTCGCGCTTCCGCAGTCGCCGCAGATCTACAAGCAGCTGCTGATGGTAGGTGGCATCGAGCGCTATTACCAGATGGCCCGCTGCTTCCGCGATGAGGACCTGCGCGCTGACCGCCAGCCGGAATTCACGCAGTTCGATATTGAGACCTCATTCATGCCGCAGGATGAGCTGCTATCGATGATGGAGAAGCTCATGCAGCGTCTGCTGAAGGAGACGATCGGGGTTGAGGTATCCGCACCATTCCAGCGGTTGACGTATGCCGAAGCAATTGGCAAATATGGTTCTGACAAGCCGGACCTGCGGTTTGGCCTGGAGCTGGTAGAGATGAACGATATCGTTGCTGAGAGCGGTGTGAAGGTATTCGCTTCCGTGATTGAGAAGGGCGGAGAAGTGAAATGTCTGAACGCCAAGGGCTGCGGCACATGGACCCGCAAGGAGATTGACGATCTTGGACCCTACGCTGCCCGTTACGGCGCCAAGGGTCTGGCCTGGATTCAGGTCAAAGACGGCGAGTTCAAGGGACCGATTGTGAAGTTCTTCTCCGAGGAAGAAATCGCTGCCGTGAAGGAGCGCACAGGTGCCGAGGATGGCGACTTGCTGCTCTTCTCCGCTGATACCAAGAAGGTGGTAGCGGATGTACTTGGCGCCTTGCGTCTGAAGATCGGCCGTCAGCTTGGCCTGATCGATGACAGTGTGTTCAAATTCGCTTGGGTAACAGAATTCCCGCTGCTCGGCTACGATGAGGACCAGAAGCGTTATGTGGCTGAGCATCATCCGTTCACACGCCCGATGGATGAAGACTTGCATCTCTTCGATACCGATCCTGGCGCGATCCGTGCGCAGGCCTATGATATCGTACTTAACGGCTACGAGGTAGGCGGCGGTTCCCAGCGTATCTACAAGCGTGACGTTCAGGAGAAAATGTTCAATGCACTAGGCTTCTCGCAGGAGCTGGCTTATGAGAAATTCGGCTATCTGATGGATGCCTTTGAATACGGGACGCCTCCGCATGGCGGCATCGCGTTTGGCTTCGACCGTCTGATTATGCTGCTGGCAGGCCGCACGAATCTGCGTGAGACCATTGCCTTCCCTAAGACGGCAAGTGCAACGGACCTGCTGATGGATGCCCCATCCCCGGTGGATGCGGGACAACTGGAGCAGCTGCACATCAAGCTGGCACCGAAACCGGAGAAAGAAAAGAAATAAATCAACTATGGACTGACGGGGCGCACCAGGAGAGCAGAGTGACGTCCCGGAAGCCTTGCCCAAGGAGGCTGACATCATGCTGAATCAGTTCTCGCGTACGGAGCTGGCGATCGGGCCGGAGGGCCTGGAGATTATGAAGAACAGCACAGTGGCTGTGCTGGGGATCGGCGGAGTCGGCGCCATGGCGGCGGAAGCGCTGGCCCGGACCGGAATCGGCCGGATTATCCTGATTGATAAGGATTCGGTGGATATTACCAACATCAACCGCCAGCTTCATGCGCTGACCACGACCATCGGCCAGAACAAAACCGATCTGATGGTGGACCGTATCAAGCTGATCAACCCGGAATGCGAAGCAATTGCGCTGAATATGTTCTACACCGAAGAGACGTATGAGGAGCTGTTCAAATACAAGCTGGACTATGTGATTGACGCTTCGGATACGATTATCTATAAGATTCACCTGATCAAGGAATGTCTGGCCCGGAAGATCCCGCTGATCTCCAGCATGGGCGCGGCCAACAAGATGGACCCGACCCGCTTCCAGGTCGCCGACATCTCCAAGACCACCATGGACCCGATTGCCCGGGTAATCCGTACCAGACTGCGCAAGGAAGGCATCAAGAAGGGCGTGAAGGTAGTCTTCTCCACCGAGAAGCCTATGAAGCCACGCGCGGATGTGACGGAGCAGATTGTGCCTGCGAATGCGCCGGACCGGCGCAAGGCGAAGCAGCCTCCGGCCAGTACTTCTTTTGTACCCCCTGTAGTCGGCCTGATTATGGTCAGTGTAACGGTACGGGATTTGCTCGAAACGGGCGGCATTACATTTGAATGAATTCTATCAGTTAAAAGGGTGTGTAGCTGGTTTTCGGCTATATGCCCTTTTATTACGGTATGTATTGGGGCCCCCGCAAAGTACCTGAATAGGCTTCGGAGCTAAAGCCGCACTTTGAGGGGTTATTTTACGGTATGTTTTGTTGGGAGATACTTGACATCCTATGAGATGAACTTAAGTGGAGGTTGTTACATGAAATCGAATATTTGGCGGAATAGCGTGGGAATGGAGCCGGGCGATAACTGGAAGCAGGAATGGGCGGCCGGCATTCTGTCGTATTTCGCTTCGGTATATATTGTGATGGTTAACGCAGCGATCCTGGCAGATGCAGGCATGCCGCTGCGGGCCGGGATGGTCGCCACGCTGCTGACAGCGGTGACAGGCTGCCTGCTGATGGCTTTTGGCGGCAAAACGCCGATCATCGTCGTCCCGGGCATGGGGATCAATGCCTTTTTTACCTATACGCTCGTGCATTCCATGAAGCTGGACTGGCGCGAGGCGCTGGCGGTGGTGGTGGTGACCGGGGTGCTGTTTGCCATTGTGGCCTTCACCTCGCTCTACCGCATTCTCAGCGATGCGATTCCCCATAATCTGCAGCATGCGATCACCGTCGGCATCGGGCTGTTCCTGACCTTCATCGGCCTGCAAAAAAGCGGGATTGTCATTGCCCACGCCACCACCTTCGTCGCCATCGGGCATTTCAGCGATCCTGCGGTCATTACCTCGGTGGTGACGCTGCTGCTGGCGCTGGTGCTGTTCATCCGCGGCACGCGCGGCGGGCTGCTGATCAGTATGCTCGCGGGCACAGGGCTTGCCTATCTGCTGGGAGCCGCCCATGCGCCGAAGAATACCGAGCCGGGACATGTGTTCAGCGGTTACGGCAGCGTGTTCGCCAGTATGGACTGGAGCGGATTCGTCAGTCTTGTCTTCTGGATTGCCGTTTTCCTGCTGCTGCTGATTGTGGTGTTTGAGAATATCGGCCTGATCTCTTCCCAGACGCTGATGGCAGGACGTCCGGAACGCTTCAAAAGCAGTCTGCGGGCGCTCTCGCTCGCCAACATCGCGGCAGGTCTGTTCGGCAGCAGCCCGGTGGTCGCCGCTGCCGAATCCACCGCCGGGATTGCGGCAGGGGGCCGCTCCGGCTTAACTTCACTCGTCACCGGCCTGCTGTTCGGAGCGACCTTCCTGTTCATCCCGCTGCTGGCTTATGTGCCGGACAGCGCGATTGCGCCGATTCTGATCGTAATCGGCGGGCTGATGGTGCAGAGTGTGCGCGAGATGGATCTCGGCGACATGACGGAGCTGTTCCCTGCGTTCCTGGTCATGGTGATGATTCCCTTCACCTACAGCATCGTGGACGGCATGGCGTTCGGCTTCATCACCTATCCGCTGGTGAAGCTGGCTACCGGCAAAGGCAAGGAGGTTCCTCCTGCCTTGTACGGCATTGCCGGACTGTTCATTGCGAACTTCGTGCTGCATGCGCTGATGGGCTAACGGCAAAGGCGGAAGGGGGGGGGAGCACTGCTTCCCCATTTCCGCTTATCCGCAGCCCCGGCAGCGGCTAGAAATATATGGATTTCCCTATCCTGTTGTGATAAGATGGACTGCTCACATCACTTAAGGTGCATGCTTCCGAAGCGAGTTATGCTCGTAGTGATTCAGGAAGTGAATGCCCGCAAAACTTTTAGGAGGTAACTGAAATTGGAAGACAACTTTCAAAGTGCCTATCAAGAGGAAGAAGACAGGCTGAACCACGCGCTGACAGAGATTGACTCTACCCTTGAACGATTGCGCGGAACTCCGGTATACACAGGACACGATTATACGGAGCAAGTGCTGGAGGATTCAAGGGAGCAGAGGCGCAAAGATCTTGCCAAGCTTAGGCAGGAGCCTTATTTCGGACGGCTTGATTTTCAGGGCAATGATGAAGAGGAACGCAAGGCACTCTATATCGGCAAAATCGGCGTAGACCGCGAGCAGGTAAGCGACCGTCCGCTTGTCATTGATTGGCGGGCACCGGTGGCAAGCCTGTTTTATTCTTTTACCGGAGGAACGGAGGCCGCCTCATATGAAGCGCCGGAGGGGCTGATTGAAGGACTGGTCTATCTCAAGCGCAACGTAGTGATCCGCAAGCAGATCCTGGAGCGGGTGGCGGATACGTATAACCGTGACAGCGACGCGCCGGCGGTATCGGATGAATTCCTGGTCTACCGGCTGGGGGAGAACAAGGATAACCGGCTGCGGGACATCGTCTCCACGATCCAGGAGGAGCAGGACAAGATTATCCGGGCGGCCAAGAACACGGCGCTGATCATCCAGGGGGTCGCGGGAAGCGGCAAGACCACCGTTGCGCTGCACCGGCTGGCGTTCTTATTGTATCAATACAAGGAGCAGGTCTCGGCGGAGAAAATGATTATTTTCGCCCCGAACCGCATGTTCCTGGACTATATTTCAGATGTGCTGCCGGAGCTGGGCGTCGGCAATATTGCCCAGAGCACGTTCCCGGACTGGGCGGCCGAGGTGCTGGGTGTGGACTTGCCGGAGCAGGATGCTTCGGAGGTCATGAGCCGCTGGTTCGAGACGGCGGGAGCAATGCCGGTCATCACGGAGGAGACCCCCGGGCGCTTCAAGGGCTCAACGGTGCTGATGGGCGTCATTGAATCCAGCGTCAAGCTGCTGGAGACCAGCGCTGTGCCGGAGGGGGATTTCAGCCCTTGGGACGGGGCAGTGCTGAGCCGCCAGGTGATTCTGCGCTGGCACAATGAGGAATACGCACCGTATCCTCCGGCGAAGCGCAAGGAGCGGGTGATGGCAAGGCTTCACCGCTGGATTGAGATGGAGCTGAAGAAGAGCCCTTCAGCGGCTGCGCTGAAGGAACGCAAGAAGAAGGGCACGGCACGTGAGAAGGCTTACAGCGCCAAATGGCCGAAATACGAGCCGCTCGCCATCTACAAGCAGATCTTCCGGGCGGCGAAAGCACCGGAGGACTGGCCGGCGGGAGCGCCGGAAGAGATTCCGCCTGCCGTGCTGAAGGAGACCGTCAAGGAGCTGAAAAAGGGGATTCTGCGCGAAGAGGATCTTCCTCCGCTGTTGTATATCCATTATCTTCTGAACGGGAACGAGGGTACGGAGCGCTTTGACCATATCGTGATCGATGAAGCGCAGGATTTCTCCCCGTTCCAGATTGCTGTGTTGGATCTGTATGTGAAGGGACATTCCTTCACGATTCTGGGTGACCTGTCGCAGGGCATCCACGCCTACAAGGGAGTGCATGCGTGGAGAGAGATGCAGACGCTGTTCGCTGAACAACACACGGCATACCATGCACTTACCCGAAGCTACCGCTCAACGATGGAAATTATTGAGTTCGCTAACGGCATTCTGTCTGCGGGCGTGGGCAGTGAGCTGCTGGCCGTTCCGGTTTTCCGCAGCGGGAATCCTGTGCGGCTGATCTCCTATGAGGAGGATGTGCTGCCGGGAACGGCTGCGGCTGCACCGGCAGACCAGCGGCTCAGCGCGGTCAAGAGCGCCCTGGCGCAGCTCTCCGGGCGTGAATACCGCACGGTGGCGGTATTGACCCGCAGCCTGCGGGAAGCCTCTGAGCTGTACGATGAGCTCGCTGGTCAATTCGAGGATCTTCATCTGATTGACGGCAGCATCACGGAATACCGGGGCGGCTTGTCGATCCTGCCCGTCTACTTGTCCAAGGGGCTGGAGTTCGATGCCGTCATTCTGGCGGACGCCGACAGTGACCATTATGGAGCGGCGGCCTGGGATGCGAAGCTGATGTATGTGGGCTGTACGCGTGCCCTGCATGAGCTGTGGCTGCTGAGGGGCGGCGAATTACCGCCTTATGTTCAATTGAACGCAGAGGAGACCGTCTCCGGCTGGCCGGCGCTTGATTAGAGTAATTAAGATATTCAGTCTGCAAGAGGGATAATAGCACGGAGAAAAGAGGGGTGTCCCCCAAAGCCAGATTAATGGCATTGGGGGACACCCCTTGTTTGTCTGTTATGGATAAGTTAAATGTATGCGAAAAATCGAATACAATCGATGAAAGGGTATTGGCTACTCCTGGTTAACGCTGTCTGTCGAACCGTACAGCTAAGTCTTATTTATGCCTTATTCTTCGCATCGAACTGGAACCGTTCCACCTGTCCCTGCATATCCGCAGCCATACCGGAGAGTGCCGCAGAGGAGGAAGTGATCTCCTCCATCGAAGCAAGCTGCTCCTCGGTAGCTGCGGTTACGCTCTGGAAGGAATCGAGCGCGGCCCGGGCAATTGTGGCCATCTCCTGGACGGAGGTGGCTACTTCGGAGCTGCTGGCCGACATTTGCTCCGTAATAGCCGAGACCTCATGGATCTGCTCGCCGACCTGCCGGGTGGACTGTTCGATCTGCTGGAAGGCCTCGCTCGCTTCCAGGGTAAGCGCCATGCCCTGCTCCACATCCTCTGCCACCTTATGCTTCATCACATCATACGCGCTGGCGATCAGGCTTACCATCTCGGAGATGGTCTCCTGAATCTGTCCGGCGCTGCTATTCGTGGCCTCCGATAGCTTGCGCACTTCACCGGCCACGACGGCGAAGCCCCGCCCGTGTTCTCCGGCCCGGGCCGCCTCGATGCCGGCATTCAGCGACAGGAGATTGGTCTGCTTGGCAATGGCGGAGATCGCCGTGCTGGTCTCAGCGACTCTGGCGCTTAAGCCGTTAAGCTCAGCGATCAGGATGCCGGACTGCTGCACCGATTCTCGTATAGTTCTCATCTGTTCGCCGACCTGCTGCATTCTGGAGCTGCCGGTAGAGACATCCGTTTCCGTAAGTATAGCGGCACTCACAATTGCCTCTGAAGCGGAAGCGATTTTCTGAATGCCAGTGGACATCTCCTCCATCGTTGTAGCGACTTCGGCGGAAGCATAGGCCTGGGTCTCCACGCCCCGGGTGGATTCCTCCACCAGCTCCGTCACATACTCGACCGCCTTGCTGTTCTCAGCCGTGCTGGCTGTGAGCTGTTCACTGGCAGCGGCGAGCTGGCCGGAGGTCTCGGCAACCTCCTGCACCATGGTGCGCAGTGAAGAGACCATTTCATTATAATTGCCGGCAAGCTGACCGATCTCATCCCTGCGGCTGGTCTGGACGAATTCATCCAGATATCCTTCGCTTACCCGCTTGGCTGAACGGTTCAGGCGTTCTACGGGCCCGGTAATGCGGCGGATAATCAGGAAGGTAATCACTGCAGCAAGCAGCAGCGCAACCACGAGAACGATAGCAGCCTTGTACAGAATCGGGTAGACCGCCTTCGTGTATTCACTCTCTGGAAGCACTCCGGCCAGGGTGAAGCCGGTCAGCTCATTGGTAATGTAGTATCCGTCCATTTGCGTATCGGCTGCAGTATCCTTATAGGAGATTTTGCCCGCCGGACCTTGCTTGGTTCCTGCTGTCATTACGTCTGTGGCTTCCGAAGCAACCTCCATGGCAGGGTGGTAGATCACCTTGTTATTTCCATCCAGGATGAAGACATATCCGCTATCGCCCAGACTGACATTCTTCGCCAGCTCCATAAGCTCCTTCATGCTGATGCTGATTGTAACAGCACCCTTACCGTCCGGAAATGCCTTGGAGATCGGCAGAATATAGCTATTCGTTACTTTGGAGAAAATGGGATTGATCACCGATGTTGTCTCCGGGGTCTTAAGTGCATCTATGTACCAGTCGCGTATCCGGGGATCATAATTGTCCAGCTTGGAATCCGGCGCGAACATGTATTTCCCGTCCTCGTTGCCTATCGCCACGATCTCTACCTCAGGATGCTCCAGCTTGAAGTTGTCGATCAGCTTGCGCAGCTGTGGAGAATTGTTCGTTAGCCCGGCGCTGCTCATCTCGTACGCCACCTCATTCACTGCGGCACTCTCCAGCAGGATCAGCTGCGACAGTGTTTTATCCAGGAGGTGGATGCTGGAGCGTGTGGTGTCTTCCATTTTGGAGCGCAGGGCCGATTCTGAGGTTTGTGTGGATATGGCTATCAGAGCCAGTGAGGGCAGCACAATAGCTGTAATGATAAGCAGCATCAGTTCAGTTCTGAGCTTCGTGATACGGAATAGGCGCTTTCGGTTTTTTTTCGGTGTTGGCATGGAAGTTCCTCCTGAATTTCTGAATGGATGGCGGTTAAAATTTATTTCCATATCTCGAAGTAACTAGATATTTTAATATATATTTCGACAGCGATCGACTAAATAATTAGTATTTCGTCAAAAAATTAACTCAAATTCTTCTCAATCTGTTCCTCATTCCAGGTAGTACGCGCGCCAGCTTTTCAGGTGGAGAACGATTATAACTATTCTTGAACTTGTAACCCCGGGCGGCCTGTGGCTTAATAATAAGTGTCCGGCCGGGCAAGATTACTTCTGGAAGGAGGCTGAAGATATGTTTTCAGAATACGAGGTGGTTTCCGTCTAAGACGGAGACCTGTTTAGGGGGAGGCCGCGAGGCCTCCTTATGTATAACGAGCGAACACGAGCAGATATGTAATTCCGGTTCCTACAATATATAGAATGACACTGACCAACCACTGACAGATTGCTGCTGATTCATAATGAATGTAGACGATAACCGTAGGGTTTAATATAATGAATTTAGGTGATTTACCAAATTTGAGGAGAAGAAAGGAGGCAGGTGGAATGATTATTCAGAACAGCACCGTGATCGGACTGAACGGAACACACCTGTTGAAGGAGGAAATTGAACGTGAGTTACGTCAATGGAAAGGATGTGCTCCCCCCGGGGCTGCTCGAAGAGCTGCAGGGTTACATACAGGGTGAGCTGTTATACATCCCGAAGAAAGCGGAAGAACGGGTAAGATGGGGCGAGAACAGCGGCTCCCGGCAAGAGATTGCTGCCCGCAACGAAGAGATCTTCTGTAGTCACAGCAGCGGCTGCTCGGTGAACGAGCTGCAGAAGAGATATCACTTATCCGAAGAAAGCATCCGCAAGATCATTTCAAAAATGCGGCAAACGCGGCTGGCGATGAACCGCTAGTCTGGAACGCATATGAGTTCTAATTATAGAACAAAGAGCATGGCTCGCGCCGGTGGCGGCGGGGTCATGCTCTTTTTAAGTCTATTTCTCGCTGAAACGGTACCGTCCTTGTAACAACGGCAAAGCCGTTTCCACTTGCGTTCGGGACAGGTATGGTATGATAGGAGAAGTGTATGTATTCTATCGAAATCTTAGATGATAGCAAGGAAGTGTAGGGATGGATTTATTCTCGCAGGGTGAAGACAACGGGAGCGGACGGCTGCTTGCAGACCGGATGCGGCCCGGTAATCTGGATGAATATATCGGACAGGAGCATATTGTAGGCAAGGGCAAGCTGCTGCGCAGAGCGATTGAAGCGGACCAGGTCTCTTCTATCCTGCTGTACGGGCCTCCAGGCTGCGGCAAAACCACTCTGGCCCATATCATATCGCATCACACCCAAGGTGAATTCGTGCGGCTGAATGCGGTGGAGGCTTCGGTGAAGGATGTGCGGGAGGTCATTGAACGCGCACAGAGCAATAAGGCGCTGTACGGCTCGAAGACGATTCTGTTCCTGGACGAGGTACACCGCTTCAACAGCTCCCGCCAGGATGCGCTGCTGCCGGCCGTGGAGAAGGGGACGATTACCTTCATTGGTGCGACAACAGAGAATCCGTTCCATTATGTGAACGGGGCCTTGATGAGCCGCTCGACGCTGTTTCAACTGGAGTCCCTGACCAGCGAGCACAGCCTGATCGCGATGAAGCGGGCGCTTGCTGACGATCAGCGGGGGCTCGGCTTCATGGATCTGAAGGCTGACGAAGACGCGCTGCTGCATATCGCCGCCATGGCGAATGGCGATATCCGCCGCGCTTTGAATGCTCTGGAGCTGGCGGCGATGACTACGGCGCCGGAGCGTGACGGCAGCGTGCATATTACGCTTGCAGTGGCGGAGGAGTCGATCCGCCGCCCGATTGTCAAAGCGGACGAATCGACGCAGTACGATGTGCTGTCCGCTTTTCACAAAAGCATCCGCGGCTCCAGTGACGCCGCCCTGTTCTGGTTCCTCTACGCGGTGGAGAAGCTCGGCATGGACCCGATGACCTTCATCCGCCGCCTGATCGCGGCCAGCAGTGAGGATATCGGCCTGGCGAACCCGCAGGCGATGGTGCAGGCGGTTAGTGCGCTGGATGCCTACCGCAATAACGGCTGGCCGGAGGCCAAGCTGAATATCGCGCAGGCGATTCTGTTCGCTGTAGAGAGTCCCAAATCTGACGGGGTAGTGACCGCTATCGCGAACGTCATGAACAGTCTGGAGGATCTGAAATCGGCTGAGGTGCCGCTGCATTTGCGGGATACGCACTATAAAGGCGCGTCCCAGCTGGGCCATGAGGGCTACCAGTACCCGCATAATTTTCCTGGCCACTATGTGAAGCAGGATTATCTGCCGAAGGCAATTTCCAATAAGGTCTTCTATCAGGCCACTGAGCAGGGCAACGAGGCCAAGATCCGCCATAACCAGCAGCTGCGGCGCGGGCAATAGGGCTTCGAGGAAAGCCCGCTCCGTCTGTTCCAGCCAACTGTACATTTTACAAACCGAGAGCAGCCATTCTCCCTAACCGGAGGAGGCTGCTCTTTTGACGTTGTAGGCTCCTTAGTAAATGGCGGGTTCGCTCGTTTGGGCTGCGTTTGCTGAATATTCAGGCTTCGCTGGATGATTTACCTTGCCGAATGTCGGCTGGAAGGTGGAGGTCAAAAATGAAAGGGATAAATCCCTCTGGTCCAGCCGAAGGTGGCTAGCTGAGCAATGAGGAGCACTAGTGCCCCTGAATTCTCCGAACTGGAGCTAAACGAGCGAATGAGGAGCACTAATGCCCCTCACTCCTGGTGGCCCTATATGTAGTCGAATGGAGAATCCGTTAGGCGGCGTCAACCTGTGCATTCTACCACCAATAGCTGACGCTGGAACGGTAAATATGATAGAAATGGAAATTTATTGACAAAAAACCGGTATACTTAGAAAAATGTAATGTAAATATATAGAATTAATTTACTGTATGTGGTATATGTGTAGGTAGGGGTATTTTACCTTAATTTGTAATATGGAGGTGGTAAATGGAACGTACCTAAATACTATGTCTAATAATGGACACTGGGGAGGTATTTGTGCGTGCCTGAGTCTGGACGGACTGAAAAAGCAAGAAATCGAAGGGAGATGAGTAAGGATGAGTCAAAGTAAACGGAAGACCGGCTGTATCGCTTCACTAAGCCTGATGTTAGCCTGCACCATTGTATCAGGGACGGCTGTTCGCCCGTCTGTCACCGAAGCCGCCACCGCCGGAGTCAATTATGCAGAGGCACTGCAGAAATCGATCTATTTCTACGAGGCCCAGCGCTCAGGTGAGCTGCCGGCGGACAACCGCGTGGAATGGAGAGGCGACTCGGGGCTGCAGGATGGTGCCGATGTCGGCCATGATCTGACGGGAGGCTGGTATGACGCAGGGGATCATGTCAAATTCGGCTTTCCGATGGCGTATACTGCTACCATGCTGGCATGGTCAGTCTATGAATACAAGGATGGTTACGTGCAGTCCGGGCAGCTTGATGAGATTCTGGACAATATCCGCTGGGCCACAGACTATTTTGTGAAAGCGCATACTGCGCCGAATGAGCTGTGGGGACAGGTAGGTAACGGCACGGCGGACCATAACTGGTGGGGACCGGCGGAGGTCATGCCTATGGCGCGCCCGGCCTACAAGATTGATGCTGCACATCCCGGCTCGGATCTGGCTGGTGAGACTGCCGCCGCCCTTGCCTCAGCTTCCATTATTTTCAGGGATTCAGATCCCGCTTATGCGGACAAGCTCCTGCTGCATGCCAAGCAATTATACAATTTTGCCGATACGTACCGGGGGGCTTACTCCGATACCATCACTGACGCCAAGCAGTATTACAATTCGTGGAGCAGCTATGCCGATGAATTAAGCTGGGGCGGTGTCTGGCTATACCTGGCGACAGGTGAGCAGACCTATCTGGACAAGGCGATTGCCGCCAGTGATCTGTGGGGCACCAACCAGGCCGGTGACTGGGGTTACCAATGGACCCAATCCTGGGATGACAAGCATTACGGGGCACAGCTCCTGCTGTCCCGCATCACCGAGGACCCTAAGTTCATTCAGTCCACGGAACGCAATATGCAGTTCTGGACGACCGGGGTGAACGGCACCTCTGACCGGGTAACGTATACTCCAGGCGGGCTGGCCCATTTGGATCAATGGGGGGCGCTGCGGTATGCAGCCAACCATGCTTTCCTTGCTTTTGTCTATGCAGACTGGGTTACTGATCCGGTGAAAAAGAATACCGCCCAGGCCTTCGCAGAGCGCCAGATTAACTATATGCTGGGCGACAATCCGCGTAATAGCAGTTATGTCATC
The DNA here is from genome assembly GCF_000517865.1 of Paenibacillus sp. FSL R7-269. Taxonomy (NCBI): domain Bacteria; kingdom Bacillati; phylum Bacillota; class Bacilli; order Caryophanales; family Paenibacillaceae; genus Paenibacillus; species Paenibacillus sp. FSL R7-269. The sequence goes on along the minus strand of NZ_ASPS01000004.1, from coordinate 74,398 downwards.
GGCTTCGGCGCGAATGCACCTGAGCATCCTCATCACCGCACCTCACACGGCTCCTGGAGCGATAGCCAGACCACTCCGGCGGACCACCGGCATGTGCTCTACGGCGCACTTGTTGGCGGCCCCTCCAAGACCGATGCTTACACCGATGCGATTAGCGATTATGTCTCGAATGAAGTTGCAACCGATTACAATTCGGCCTTTACCGGCTCTCTGGCCCGGATGATGATGCTTCACGGCCAAGGGCAGAGTCCGCTGGCGAACTTCCCGCCGGCCGAAACGCGTGAGGATGAGATGTTCACGGAGACTTCTGTGAATGCCAGCGGCAGCAATTTTGTGGAGATCCGCGCGGTCCTCAATAACCGTTCCGCATGGCCTGCCCGCTCCAGCAGCCAGCTGTCCTTCAACTACTATCTGGACATCAGCGAGGCTGTTGCTGCGGGATATGGTCCCGGCGATATCACGGTTAAGGCCGGAGGCTATAACCAGGGAGCCACCGTCTCACAGCTGCTGCCTTACGATGAAGCGAACCATATCTACTACACCAAAGTAGATTTCTCCGGCACCCCGATCTATCCGGGAGGACAGTCTGCTTACCGCAAGGAGGTTCAGTTCCGCATTGCCGGACCGCTGAACACCACCTTCTGGGATAACAGCAATGACTTCTCCTTCAAGGGAGTGGCCGCGAATGCTTCAGCGGCAACGAAGAACCCTTATATCCCAGTATACGATGCAGGTGTCAAAGTGTACGGGGAGCTGCCTTCCGGCGGCGGAACGCCAGGTGAACCGCAGGTTCCTGGACGTCCGTCCGGCCTCCAGGCTGAGCCCGGCAATGCCAGCGTAGCCTTGAGCTGGAATGCAGTCAGCGGTGCAACGTCGTATACCGTCAAGCGCTCTTTGGTGAGCGGCGGACCGTACACTACAGTGGGTACAGCTACTTCAGTAGTCTACAGCGACAGCGGACTAACGAACGGAGTGGACTATTATTATGTGGTAACCGCTTCGAACAGCGTAGGGGAGAGTACAGCGTCTGTACAGGTGACCGCCAAGCCGCACGAGATTACAGTGCCTGCCGGCGCTCTGCGTGTGCAGTACCGCACCAATGATACCAGTCCCGGGGATTCACAGATCCGCAGCCAGTTCCGGATTATCAATACAGGAACCGAGGCCATTCCGCTCAGCGGTCTGAAGCTGCGTTACTATTACACTGTTGACGGGGACAAGCCGCAGGAATTCCACTGTGACTATGCAGCTGTCGGCAGCGGGAACCTGAACGGAAGCTTCGGGAAGCTTAGTGCACCTGTTACCCTGGCCGACTCTTATCTGGAGATTTCTTTTGCGGCAGGAGCAGGAAGCCTGGCGCCAGGGGCAGACAGCGGGGAGATTCAAGTGCGCTTCAACAAGTCCGATTGGACGGCCTACAATGAGAGCAATGACTATTCCTATGGAGGTACCCAGCAGACCTTCGCAGATTGGAATAAAGTCACCTTGTACCGTGCAGGAACACTTGTCTGGGGCCTCGAACCCTAAACCATACCAGAGAGGAAGTATGCCGAAATGATGAAGATGAAGCTAAGTTCATTCAAGAAACCGGCCTCTATAGTCATGTCTGCCGTTCTGACCCTTTCCCTCACCAGCGGAATCTTAAGCTTCAGTCCGGGAACCGCCAAGGCGGCATCGGTGGAGAAGACCAGATTCCTGCAACTGTATGACCAGCTGAAGGACCCGGCCAGCGGGTATTTCTCGGCTGAAGGCATCCCGTATCATGCGGTAGAGACCCTGCTCAGCGAGGCGCCTAACTATGGGCATATGACTACCTCCGAGGCCTATAGCTACTGGATGTGGCTTGAAGTGCTGTATGGCCATAACACCGGGGACTGGAGCAAGCTCGAATCAGCCTGGGACAATATGGAGAAATATATCATTCCGATTAATGAAGGCGATGGTGTGCAGGAGCAGCCGACCATGAGCAGCTATAACCCGAACAGCCCGGCCACTTACGCCTCGGAGCTTCCTCAGCCGGATCAGTATCCAAGCGCACTGAACGGCAAGTACACTCCGGGTAAGGACCCGCTCGATGCAGAGCTGAAGGCCACCTACGGCAATAACCAGACCTATCTGATGCACTGGCTGGTGGATGTGGACAACTGGTATGGCTTCGGCAACTTGTTGAATCCTAAGCATACCGCCAGCTATGTGAACACCTTCCAGCGCGGCGTGCAGGAATCGGTGTGGGAGGCGGTCTCCCATCCTTCACAGGATAACAAGACCTTCGGCAAGCCGAATGAAGGCTTCATGAGCCTGTTCACCAAGGAAAATAGTGCGCCTTCCGCGCAGTGGCGTTACACGAACGCTACGGACGCCGATGCACGCGCTGTGCAGGCCATGTACTGGGCCAAGGATCTTGGCTATACCAATACGGTCTATCTGAACAAAGCCAAGAAAATGGGCGATTTCCTCCGTTACGGCATGTACGATAAGTACTTCCAGAAGGTCGGCAGTGCGGCTAATGGTTCGCCTCAGCCGGGAACCGGCAAGGATTCCAACCAGTACCTGATGGCCTGGTATACCTCCTGGGGCGGCGGTCTGGGCAGCGGCGGAGACTGGGCCTGGAGAATCGGCGCGAGCCATGCGCACCAAGGGTACCAGAATGTGGTTGCAGCCTATGCGCTGTCCACTGCAACCGCAGGGCTGGTTCCGTCCTCTGCCACAGCCGGAACGGATTGGAGCAAATCGCTGACCCGCCAATTGGAATTCTACAACTGGCTGCAATCCTCTGAAGGAGCGATTGCAGGCGGTGCCACTAATAGCTACGGCGGTTCTTACAGCGCTTATCCTGCCGGGGCCAGCACATTCTACGGCATGCTCTACGACGAGGCACCTGTCTATCAGGACCCGCCATCCAACAACTGGTTCGGGATGCAGTCCTGGAGTATGGAGCGCGTAGCAGAGCTGTATTACATCCTGGCTTCCAGCGGGGATACCACCTCGGATAATTTCAAAATGGCCAAACGGGTCATCGAGAACTGGATTGACTGGTCTTCAGATTATGCTTTTGTTGGCAGCCGTCCCGTATCGGATGCCGCCGGCTATTATCTGGATCAGCAGGGCAACCGGATTCTGGGCGGAGCCAACCCGCAGGTGGCTACCGTGTCTGCACCCGGCGAATTCTGGATTCCGGGCAATGTGGAATGGCACGGCCAGCCGGATACCTGGAACGGCTTCAGCTCTTTTAACGGCAACAGCAGCCTGAAGGCAGTGACCAAGGACCCGGGGCAGGATACCGGCGTACTGGGCAGCTATATCAAAGCGCTCACCTTCTTCGCCGCAGGGAACAAAGCAGAGCACGGCAACTACACTGCGCTTGGCGGAACAGCTTCACAGCTGGCTAAGTCCATGCTGGATACCGCCTGGGGCTACAATGACGGCCTTGGAATTACCACTCTGGAGAAGCGAGCCGATTATTTCCGGTTCTTCACCAAAGAGGTCTATTTCCCGGCAGGCTGGAGCGGTACCTTCGGCCAGGGCAATACCATTCCGGGGAACGCGACAGTTCCATCTGACCCGGCTAAGGGCGGCAATGGAGTGTATGCGAGCTACACCGATATTCTCCCGAAAATCAAAAATGATCCCAAGTGGAGTTATCTCGAAGGAAAATACAATACTTCCTACAATAAAACCACTAAGACCTGGGACAATGGCGCACCTGAGTTCACCTATCACCGCTTCTGGTCACAGGTGGATATGGCCACGGCCTATGCCGAGTATGACCGGCTGATTAATAACGGCAGCGGCCCTATGCCGACAGCTACCCCTACAACCACGCCAACGGCTACTCCAACAGCAACACCAACCGCTACACCGACAACAGTGCCAACAGCCACACCGACAGTCGCACCGACGGCTACACCGACAACAGTGCCAACAGCCACACCGACAGTAGCGCCAACGGCTACACCGACAACAGTGCCAACCGCTACACCGACAGTCGCGCCAACCGCTACGCCTGCCGTAGGGAATTTGGTCGTTCAATACCGTACAACGGATACGAACGCCACAGATCCGCAGTTCCGTCCGCAGTTGCGGATTGTCAATAACGGGACCACAGCGGTAGACCTCAGCAAAGTTAAGGTCCGGTATTACTACACGATTGACGGCGAGCGGGCACAGCAGTTCAATGTCGATTATGCGGCCCTCGGCGGAAGCAATGTGCTGGGCAGCTTCGTGAAGCTTGATTCTGCAGTGACAGGCGCAGACCATTATCTGGAAATATCCTTCAGCGCCGGCGCCGGCAGTCTGGCAGCAGGTGCGAATACCGGCGAGATTCAATTGCGCATTAACAAGACCGACTGGAGCAATTACAATGAGGCTGAAGATTACTCCTATGATGCAACCAAAACATCTTTCACCGACTGGAACCGGGTGCCTCTGTATCTGAACGGTGTACTGGTCTGGGGCGCTCAGCCGCAATAAGGCTGAAGCCCTGTGAGTCAGCCCAGGCGTGACTCTATATCCTGACCAATCAATGAAAAAGAACCTTCAACTCCACGATCTGTGGTTTTGAAGGTTCTTTTTTGGATGTACTAAGAAGCATCTATGCGAAAAACCGAATACATTGGATTCAGCACCAGCACTGTTCACCCGTTAGGATGTTGTCTTTAGGGGAGCTCTGGCTGAGAACGCAGTCAGGCCTGTGCCAGCGGCACAACCTTGTCGGCCGTCTCAATCGTTCCGCCGCCAAGGCAGGTCTCGCCCAGATAGAAGACCACGGCTTGTCCGGGCGTAATGGCTTTTTGCTGAACATCAAAGGCCACATGGACGGTTCCATCGGCCTGCTTCGTTAGCGTAACTCCCTGATCCGGCTGGCGGTAGCGGAACTTGGCCGTACATTTCAGCGGCTCATCGCCAAGGGTATCCGGATCGATCCAGTTCACCCCTGAGGCTATAAGACTGGTCGAATACAGGCTGATATGCTTCTCGCCTTGCACCACATACAGGGTGTTGCTTGCCAGATCCTTCTCGGCCACGAACCAGGGCTCGCCTGTCCCCGAGCCGCCGATACCCAGCCCCTGGCGCTGGCCCAGCGTGTAGTACATGAGGCCGTCATGCCGGCCCTTCACTTCGCCCGTAGCGATATCGACCATATTGCCTGACTGTGCAGGCAGGTATTGGCTGAGGAATTCGCGGAAATTGCGTTCGCCGATGAAGCAGACGCCGGTGCTGTCTTTTTTCTTCGCGGTATAGAGTCCGGCTTCCTCGGCAATCCTGCGTACCTCCGGCTTCGGCAGATGTCCGATCGGGAACATGGCCTTCGAGAGCTGGTACTGGTTCAGCGCATTGAGGAAGTACGTCTGGTCCTTGTTGTTGTCCACGCCGCGCAGCAGCTTGAATAGTCCGTCTTCTTCCACGACCCGGGCGTAATGCCCCGTAGCGACATAATCTGCGCCAAGCTGCAGCGCCTTGTTCAGGAATTCGCCGAACTTGATCTCGCGGTTGCACATCACATCCGGATTCGGGGTCCGGCCAGCCTTATATTCTTCAAGGAAATAGGAGAAGACTTTATCAAAGTATTCCTTCTCGAAATTAACGGTATAGTAAGGAATATCGATCTGCTCGCAGACGCGGCGCACATCCTCGGCGTCGGTCTCGGCCGTACATACGCCGAACTCGTCGGTATCATCCCAATTCTTCATGAAGATGCCGATGACGTCATATCCCTGCTGCTTCAGCAGCAGCGCTGTAACAGAGGAATCCACACCGCCTGACATCCCGACGACGACCCGGATATCCTGATTAGCTTTTGTCATCGTGATCACCATTTTCTGTACACAAAATACCGGCGTTCTCACTGAACACCCGGCTCATTGTGTATTATAACATACCTGTCTACCCCAAACGAGGACACATAGGCTATAAAATATAGCGAAAAACCGTCCGGAATTGACAATTTGTCCACCAGTGGCGAACAAAATCGCGAATTATTACCGTTTGCTGTTCCAAATGTGTCTATAGATATGATAACATAAGCTGAGAGCAGACATCGGAATACGTTGATATGACATATCGCATGTCCAGTCACGCTGAATAGCCACCACAGAACCAGTAACTATATGAAAGAGGTGCCCCTTTGAAAATATCAACCAAAGGACGTTACGGATTAACCATTATGATGGAGCTTGCCCTGAAATTCGGCGAAGGGCCTACATCACTTAAGAGCATCGCCGAGAAAAACGGACTGTCTGAGCATTACCTGGAGCAGCTCATCGCCCCGCTGCGCAATGCAGGCCTGGTGAAGAGCATCCGCGGAGCCTACGGCGGTTATATACTGGCCCGCGAGACCAGCACCATTACCGCCGGAGACATCATCCGCGTCCTGGAAGGCCCAATCTCCCCGGTAGACTTCACCGAAGAAGACGACCCGGCCAAGCGCGACCTCTGGCTGCGCATCCGCGACAGCATCGCGGACGTCCTGGACTCCACCACCCTCTCCGACCTGATTAACTTCAAGGAAGAGAGCCAGGCGGATAATTATATGTTTTATATTTGACAGGGGACTGAAACCTGTTGATTTCAAAGGGATTGTTGAAAGTGTTACCCGCAAAGTACCCGCATATAGAGCCCACATATTGGTTGTTAGAATAAACCAGCTCATTTGCATAAAGGCTTCAGCTCGTCCTTCTCAAGAAATTTGGGGAGGACTTTTTTGTTTGGAATTCTGAACAGCCCTGCTGACCATACTAGTCGGCAGGGCTGAATTATTATATATAGTTTACCTAAGCATTATTTAGTCAGGTCATCCACTTCATCAGTAAACGCGCTCAAGTATTGTTTGAAAATTCCTGTATCAAGTTTAGAATTTGTATCGTTTGCTTTCGGTGGGGTATCCTGAATTTGTTTGTACATCCGATCAATTTCCCCTGAGAGTTTTATCCATATTTTCTTTATCGAATCATATTTTGTATCCAGGCCTCTTATGTAGGCATCGTATTCTGCCTTTTTATTCATTGCTTTCCCTAATTGTTCGATTGTAAAATCTATATCCATATTTTCACCTGTACTACTTGTTCCACTACTAATATATGAGCTTATATCAACAAAGCCAACATTCCAAATGTCAGAAACGACAAAGTTTCTGATGTCGGTCAGCATACTTTTAGGAGATTGTTCACCTGTGGCAGAAGAAACATTGCCTGAGTCAGAAGTATCAGGCACGGGCTCTTTGAAGAGCTTTCTGATCTCATTAAATGCTGCTTTTTCCTTGTCGGATGAGGAGTAGCCCCAGCCAATTTTATCATCTTTAATGAGAATGACTAGTTCACTTTTAGGGTTTGATGGTTTCTCACCTTGAATTAAAATAAGCTTATCTTTTCCGCCTGTGGAATCGGTATAATCTTCCGACTCAATGACCGTTGCATTCTTAAGCTTGTTATCTTCTGGGGTTTCAGTTGATTGTGCCATTTGGAAAATCGCTTTAACATCTGGGTGGATTTTATCAGAAACAAATTTCTTTTTCGCTTCAATATCTGATCCATTTAAGAAAGTATTCACATATTCAAGTGCCAGGTTTTCCAAATCAGAAAGCTCTTTTTGCGGCTCGGGTGAGTTGGTTGGTGAAGCGGAAGGGATGGACGATGTTGCGGACTCTGTAGCGGTCGGAGATGCTCCTGTGTCCTCTGAACTATTATTTTTTGAGTTACTGCATCCTGAAAGAATTACTGTCGTTACGATGATGCAAAAAAAAGTTGCTTTTTCAATTTCTTTCCCCCTAATTCTGATACATATATCAAAATCTACTTTATCAGAATTGGGGAATATTTACTATGGCATTATGTTCTCCCCGCAATGTCTATCAGTAACTGATTGAGCTTGCTTTCAGGGACGCAGGAACTATTTGGCTAGCGGGTCTATTTATTTTATCCCCCGCCCAGCAGCCGGTGAAGCCGTGCTGCCAGCTTTTGGCCGATATTGGCCTCAACGAGCGTAAGGTCCCACAATACCGCATGGGTTCGAGGGTCGGCAGCATCGGTTTTGACTGTAAGGGTCAGCTCCTGTTTGCCTTCAACTGAAACCTGAAAAGACAGCGGCTGATTCTCGCCTGGTGCGATATTCACATCCAGGGAGTAAAGCTCTTCTCCGTCGGCGCTGATCATGACGCTGCTGGTGCCGCTGCCCTTAGCAGGTATAGCATCGTTAGGGACGCCAAAATTCCCGGCTAACTCCTTATACTGTCCATCCAGGCGCAGGGAGAACTCGTGGAGTCCCGGATGATCAGGGCTATAAAGATTAACCGCCGGTTCAATCTGCTCCTGCGCTACAGTGAAGCTGCTAAGCGTTTCTTCCCACCGTATTTCTCCCTGCTCAATAGGGAGCTGGTCCAGCGCTCGGATCTCCCCGCGGCCATGATCCAGATAATAGTTGATACCGCTCACGGCGGAGTAGACGATTAACGTCAAGATAGCGACTGATGACAGGAGCTTGAGCACACCTCTTGGGGTTGTCCGGTCGCGGCGGATCAGCCGCTGGGCACCGTAGCCGACAGTCGCGCCGAGCGTATTAATGACGATATCGTTGATATCGAACGAACCCAAATGCGTTACCATCTGAATCAGCTCAACTCCCGTAATGGCTGCTAAGAAGACTAAGAAGAACGGCAGGAAACGGCAACGGATCAGCAGCGGGATGACGAGGCCGAACGGTACGAAGGCCAGATAGTTACCCAGATCGAAGACCCATAGATTCAAATAACCACCACCTGGAAAATGCAGCGGAATTCCGTCAAAGGTCAGTTGATACCTGAGGCCTGTCTCCGGCAGAGCTGTTGAGCGGTTGAAGCCGGCAAACAAGAAAAATAAAGTAAGGATCGTGTAGAGACCTAAACCGATCCAGATGGCGGTCCTCGTTTTGCCTTGGAACATGATGTTTGACCTCTCTTTATCCTTAGTTTAGTCTCCCTTGCAGGGATAATATAGGAAGTACTTTATACCGGGATAACCAGCCAATTTTTAATGTAGGAGCAAGCGGATTTGCTATACTCGCAATACAGCCGGTTACGATCTCGTATTTGGATTTAAATGTTCCAGGCGGTTATCATGCTTATTCTTTGGGGGCAGCTAATAACAGCACCAATATTCTGCTCAATACTGCCAGCATTACCGGCCCGTGACCTTTTCAGGCGTTTCGACTGGGTAAAAGGGCAAAAAACCTGTCAGCTGCCTTAATTGGCAGGAGGTTTTTTTATACTATATCAATCCATTCATCCTCTGTTCTCCTTGACCAGTGGCCTTTTTTACAGCATTCCATTGTACAAAATGCAGTTACTATCGTTCCAGTGCTTCGTTAAGGTCCGATAATGGTCATATTCACAAGTTAAAATTACTTTAACTAATCGCTTGCTGAGGGTTTGCCGCGCCCCGATTAGGGTGCAAGGGACCGGCTTAATTGTAATCTGTACAACTAAATCGCCGGATGTGCTACCGAATCTCTGTTTAGCTGTATTTCGTGCAATTAAAATGTCTCTATACCTGGATTTTCGCCCATCGTGGCAGATTTAGTTGTACAGAATACAGTTAGAACAGGAAAGTCTTCCGTTTCACTGTTTTTAGTTGTACAGAATACACTTATCTCTGATGGTTCGCTACAATCTGGATGCATTCTTTACTCCATCCAAATATGAGCTCCTCCGTCCGTTACACTGAGTCCTCTAACGATGAATGTCTCTTTCATTCAGCATGACCGCAGGCCCGAATAGAGCAGTTCGGGACCCTTGCTTGTAGGCTTCACTGCTCAATTTTTGATTTTACAATTTTGTTAGCGGTAACTTGTGCCGGAAATGAATCATCACTTGTTTGATAGAACACTTCAATCTCTTCACCTTTTTTATATTTAGAAGGTGAAACTTCATTTACCCAAATGGCTTGAGAGTACATATTAGTTTCTAGAACCTCCTTGTAATTCTTACTCAAATCTTCTTCTTTTAATTGAGCAATGACTAGAATCCTTTTATTGTCTACATCTACTGTGTGTACAGTTCCCTTAAAAACAGTGTCATCCTTACTGCAGGCAGTAACTACTAACAAGAACATAAAAATAAGAGCCCATTTAGAGATAGTTGTTTTTGGTAGCATGGACCCTCTCCTTTGAAGGATTAATCGGTTGATACAGTTGTAATCTCCGCTAGCGTTAATATGAATTTTACCGCCTTATGGGTTTAAGTTCCAGCTAAGAAACATGGTGAATTCCCTGTTTGTTCTAGAAATTCTTGCCCTTTAATTTCTCTTCCCGGTTCTAATTATCCCCTCAGTTGCATATACTGTTTCGAAACAAGAACATCTGTTCTATTTTACCATTGCTTAAAAATCTTAATCCTGGTTATAATACAAACAAATGTTCTTACTTGAGCCCGGAGGCGATTAATCATGAAGATGAGCATCGGCCAAACTATAGAGATGATATATCTGGACCAAGCGGGGAAGATTACGCAGCGGACCATTGAGGTGCGCGGGATTCGGGACGGCCGGATTCGTGCCACCTGTCTGAGCACCGGCCAGCCCCGCGTATTCCTGACCGCGGGCATCCTGTCATGGCATCCGGCACGGGGGCGGAGGTATGCCTAAGGACCGGATCATTCTGCTCTCTGACTGCCAGTCTTTCTATGCCAGCGTGGAGAAGGCCGCCCATCCCGAATATGCGGATCAGCCTGTCGCTGTGGGTGATCCGTCGCGGATGAACGGGATTGTCCTGGCCGCTTGCCCCCTTGCGAAATCCTATGGCGTAACTACCGCATCACGCGTGGGGGAAGCCCTGACGAAATGCCGGGAGCTCGTGGTTATCCGGCCGCGGATGGGGACATATATTCAGGTCTCGCTGCTGATCTCCGAGATCTACCAAGGGTATACCGATCTTGTAGAGGCGTTCAGCATCGATGAGCAGTTCCTGGATGTGACCGGCTCTCTGCGCGTGTTCGGAGGAGATCTTCCGGAGATGATTAACTCGATCCAGCAGCATGTTCTGTTATCTACCGGAGTGTGGACCCGGGTGGGCATCGGCCCGTCCAAAATCCTCGCCAAAATGGCCAATAACCTCGCCAAGAAGAAGGCGGGCGGAACCTTCCGGCTGGATTACGATAATCTGGAGACAGAGCTATGGCCGCGCCCGGTGCATGAAATGTTCATGGTGGCGGGCCGGATGACCAAGAATTTCTACCGTATGGGCATTACGACCATTGGAGATATTGCCCGGATGGAGCTGGGCGAGCTGAAGCGGAGAATGCGCAGCACTCTGGGCAAGCAGAGCGATATTCAAGCGGAATATTATTGGCAGACCGCACGCGGCATCGATCCCAGCCCGGTGGTGACCGGGATACGCCAGGAGATGAAGTCTGTCGGCCACGGAAAAGCGCTGCGCTGGAATCTGTATACCCGGCTGCCGGAGATAGAGGTGGTGCTGCTGGAGCTGGTGATCGAGGTCTGCCGGCGGGCGCGGAAGTACCGGTACATGGGAACGGTGGTGTCCGTTGCGGTAGTAGAGACAGATGGCAACACCTCGAATGCCTACAGCCGGCAGACGACACTGCCGGAGCCTTCGTCGTTAACCCATGAGGTGGCAGCAGCAGCCTACCGTCTGTTCGTGGATCATTGGAGCGGCCTGCCGATAAGCCGGTTGACTATCTCTATATCCCAGCTGACGGATGACAGTGTGATGCAGCTGACCTTGTTCGACGACCGGATGCGGAGCAGTAACAGAGAACGGGCGATCGATCAGATCAAGAACCGGTACGGAAGCGGGGCGCTGATCCGCGCGTCTTCTTTGCTGGAGTCTGGGGTTGCTCTGGAACGGGCGCAGCAGATTGGGGGGCATTATAAATGAGCAAGCTAGACGGAAACGAACGGTGGAAATCCAAAATGTTAATGACAGAGCATGTCCAGCAGTATGAACAGAAGCAGGGGACAGAGGGCAGGAAAATGATTACGGTAGAGGAGCGGACGATGGTGCGTGACCTCATCCTGCTGCCTTACCTGGATACGATGGTCAGTAAAAGCCTGAAGGAGCTTGAGCTGTCGAGCAGCATTCTCAAAAGGGCTTTCATGATCGCCGGCCAGGCGATTCAGCAGCGTATAATGGAGGATACCTACCAGCTGCAGAAAGAGCTGAAGCAGCATAATATCCGGGTGCTGGCAGATGAGCAAGAGGAGTTCCTGGTATACTACAAGATCTTTTGCCGGGGCTATCAGGAACGCTTCGGACTTACGCGGGATGTGATGCGCACCGAGATCAGCCTGCGGCTGACCAGGTACACAGCGGAGCTTGGAGCCGGTCTGAAAAACCAGCATTTGAGCAGTTAGTATCAGCTACAGCGCTTTGGTGAAGAAAATCTCCAGCGGCTCATTGTCCGGCAGCAGGCAGCCTGAGTCCCGGTAGCCCAGTTTCCGGTAGAAATGCTGGGCCTCTTCATTGGCCATCGAGGAGGTCATGACCTGCTTGTGGCCCATGGCCTGCATCGCTTGCTCCCAGTGCTGCACCGCCTGTCTGCCGAAGCCTGCGCTGCGATAAGGCTCATCAATCCACAGCAGATTCATGAAGGGGATCTGGTCCCAGAAATAGCCGTAACGCAGCCAGCCAATGTCCAGCCCGTCCTTGCTCAGAATGTAAATCTCCTGCTGGTTTATTTTAGGGAGAAGAAGTGAGTTCAGGACATGATGGTCACGGCTTGCGAGATAATCATAATCGGCTTCGGTTGCAATTCTAATGTTCATGCGGCGGCTCTCCTGTCATTGTATAGGGTGTGAGGAACGTGTGTGAAGAACGATTTACAAAAGTATATCACCTCTGGTAGCCAGGTTCAGTGTAGCAAACGGCTATAAGCAAACAAGCCCCTTCCCGGGGCTTGTCTTTGTCTATCCTATAATAGTTCTCAGGCTTCGCCGCCAGCTTGTCCGCTATACAGAATGCGGTATCCCAGCGGCTCCAGCGTCATGCGGATTTTCTCCCCATCCTGCTCTACAGGCTCGCCGCTCAAGGCATCCTGCCAAGCTCCGCCGCCCAGTGATTGCGTCAGCGTCAGCCGTTCGGCAGAGTTGTTCATCCAGACCGCGAAGCGGGTGTGCTCATTCCAGCGTTCATACACCATACCCGGGCTGCCCGGATCACTCAGCAGGAAGCGGAACTGGCCGGTGCGCAGCACCTCGTGCTTTTTGCGCAGGGCAATGAGGCTCTGATAAAAGCGCAGCAGCTCCCGGTCCTGCCGGTCCTCTTCCCAGATCATGCATTTGCGGCAATCCGGGTCATCCCCGCCTGTAATTCCGATCTCATCTCCATAGAAAATACACGGCGTACCGGTGAACGTGAAGAGGAAGGTGATGGCCAGCTTCAGCCGCTGCTTGTCTCCGCCCAGCCGGGTGAGCACTCTCGGGGTATCATGGCTTGCCAGGAGATTGAACAGCACTTCATTCGCCTGCCGGGGATAGCGCATGAGCAGCCCGTAGATCTGCGCGGCGAAGGTGTCCACATCCATGTCGTTGTCCGCGCCGAAGAACTTCAGCAGCCGGTCAGAGAAGGGATAGTTCATCACCGAATCGAACTGATCGCCCTGCAGCCAGCTGAGGGAGTCGCTCCACACCTCGCCAATGATGAACGCTTCCGGGTTAATCTCTTTGACCGCCTTGCGGAAATCCCGCCAGAACACATGGTCTACCTCATTAGCGACATCCAGCCGCCAGCCGTCGATATGTACCTCCTTGAGCCAGAACTTGGTGATATCGAGCAGATAATCTCTGGCTTCCGGGTTGGCAGTGTTGAGCTTGGGCATTCCGCTGAAGAAGCCGAAGGTATCATAGTTGGCCTTGCCGTCTACCACCTGAACAGGATAATCATGGATATGGAACCAGCCTGCATATTTGGAGTCCGCTCCATGCTCCAGCACATCCTTGAACGGTGCGAACTCGGAGCTTGTATGATTGAAGACGGCATCGAAGACCACCTTAAGCCCTTTGGAATGGGCCAGGTCCACCAGTTGCTTGAGCTTATTGAGATCCCCGAAGTTTGCATCGACCGTTCCATAGTCAACGGTGTCATATTTATGGTTGCTGGGAGCCTGGAAGATCGGGGTCAGATACAGCGCCGTTACGCCAAGCTCCACAATATAATCCAGATGATCAATCATCCCCTGCAAATCACCGCCAAAATAGCTGTCGTAGGTGGGGTGTGCCCCCCATTCGAGCGTCCCTTCGGGGTCATTCGCCGGATCACCGTTAGCGAACCGGTCCGGCATGATCTGATAGAAGACCGCAGATTTCGCCCATTCGGGAACCTGCAGCAGGTCGGCCTCGTGGAGATAAGGCATTTCGTAGTAGCCTCCAGCAGGCGCAGGCAGCCCGTCTGTAAAGAAGCCGGATTCTAGCATCCATACCGTCTCCTGACCGGTTTCCAGCCGGAAGCCGTAGGAGAAACGTTTGAACTCGGGGAAGATCTCTGCTTCCCAGTAATCGAAGAAGCTGTCAGTAGCCACCTTGCGCATGTTCAGTTCCTGATGATGCTGCTCCCAGTCGTATTTGTCGCCAATCAGGGCAAAGACCCGGTCTACGTTGTTTTTTTTGCTGCGGATTCTTAAATGGAAGGTATCCTTGTCATACGCATACGCCCATCGTCCCTGCGTTGAATGATAGAGACATTCCAGCTCGATGGAGGAGGCGGATGAGGGGTGGGACACTGCTTGTCTGCTGAGAGCCATATGAAATTCCTCCTGGGATTTGTATTGTAGATGGATATTATGAGATATGAGCTTTAGTTAATACCCTGGGACCGGAGGTTTCAAACAGCAGATATTCGTCTTGAGAGTGGTTAAAATAGGGTGCCCTGCACCGGCTCCGGCCCAGCTCTGCGGATCAGCTCCGGGTAGTCACTCCGGACATCGCCTACGGCTGCGGAGACGGGATAGGCCAGCATTTGCTCCGCATCGTAAGGCCGCAGCAGCTTCATCAGGGCGGAAATATTCCGGTTGCTGCGCTCCAGCCACTGCGCTTCCCCGTCCGCATCCAGAATGACCGGCATCCGGTCATGGATGTCTTTCATGAGAGTGTTCGGGGCGGTGGTGATGATCGTGCAGGTGGAGATTCTGCCGCCGTCCGGACCGGTCCAGATATCATATAGAGCAGCCATGGAGAACAGCTTCCCGTCCCGCATCGTGATCCGCAGCGGCTGCTTGCCGCCTTCCTGGACCTTCCAGTCATAGAAGCCGTCTGCGGGAATAACACAGCGGCGGGAGGCCACCAGCCCTTTGAACGAAGCCTTCTCCAGCAGAGTCTCACTGCGGGCATTGATTAGCTTGGCAGCGTTCTTGTCCTCCTTGGACCAGGAAGGGAGCAGTCCCCAGCGTAGTTCTCCGAGCTTATTCTGTATGCCGTCATGAATAACCGCAGCAATATACTGCATCGGAGCCGCGTTATACCTCGGTGCATATTGGATGAGCGGATGCTCCCGGATGAAGTACTTGGCGATCAGCTCCTCCAGCGTTACCGTGATCGTATATCTTCCGCACATGTTCTCTATGCCTCCCTGGATCGTTAATGGTTTACAGACCGGACAGCTTGTCTTAGCATTATATAAGATGAGACTGAGGATTGCGAAGGGGGACGGCGGGCAATGATTATCGTAAGCTCCTGCCTGGCAGGAATGAAGGTCAGATATAATGGAACGGATTGTCTGGAGCAGGGCATCCGGCAGTTGCTGGACAGCCGGCAGGCGGTTGCTGTATGTCCCGAGCTGCTGGGCGGCCTCTCTACCCCGAGAGAACCGGCAGAGATTATAGGCGGCAGCGGCAGAGATGTGCTGGAGGGGCAGGCCCGGGTGGTTGACAGAACAGGGAATGATGTAACAGCAATGTATGTAGAGGGTGCTTATGCTGCGCTGGAGCAGGTACGGAGCTTAGCTGCCACGCTTGTTGTCCTTAAGGAGAATAGCCCTTCCTGCGGCAGCTCCAGGATCTATAACGGAGAATTTGCCGGCATGAAAATCCCTGGAGAAGGCGTGACCACAGCTCTCCTGCGGCTGCATGGTATTGAAGTGATCTCCGAGGAGCAGCTCGCGGCGCGGTTGCCGGGAATAGAGGGCTGATCCGGGGTACTGGCCATGGACAAATGTTACAATATTGTGTTTATTAACAGGTGGTAAAACAGGCAGTTCAGCAGTATAATCTAGTAGTCCTGTAAGAAAATCCTGAATTTCAAGAAGCGGAGAATTTCGTTATGAAACCCATCTATTTGGACCACGCCGCCTCAACACCGGTTCATCCGGAGGTGGCAGCGGTTATGTATGATATGCTGTTGAACGAATACGGCAATGCGTCCAGTGTGCACCAGTTCGGACGGTCTGCCAAGAGAATTATAAATGGGGCGCGCGACAGAATCGCGGGCTTTTTGGGCTGTTCCCCTGAGGAGTGGGTCTTCACCAGCGGCGGCACGGAGAGCGATAATCTCGCGCTGTTCGGCGCAGCCTATGCTTCTGCTTCCAAGGGTAGACATATCATTACTACAGCGGCCGAGCATCATGCAGTGCTGCATACCTGCGCGGAGCTGGAAGGCCAGGGCTTCGAGGTCACCTATCTTCCTGTGGATTCTACCGGACGTGTCTCTCTGGAGGATGTGGAATCGGCTCTGCGCGAGGATACAGTACTGATTAGCATAATGTATGTGAATAATGAAGTGGGAACTGTACAGCCTATAGAAGAGATTGGCAGATTAGCGGCCGAACGGGGTGTGCTGGTGCATGTAGATGCTGTACAAGCTCTGGGAACATTGCCCCTGGTGCTCCGCGACCTGCCGGTCGACTATATGAGCTTCTCGGCCCACAAGATCGGAGGTCCGCAGGGAATTGGAGGCTTGTACGTCCGGCGGGGGGCGCCGCTTACGCCAATGCAGCATGGCGGACTTCAGGAGCGCGGCCGGCGGGCGGGCACGGAGAGTCTGGCTCATACCGCCGGGTTCGCCAAGGCCGTTGAGCTGGTTGTGCAAGGGCTGCCGGGTCATCATGAGCAGGCTTTGGAGCTCCGCAGCACGCTGCTGGAGGAGCTGGACAAGCAGGTCGGAGCAGAGAGCTATGTCGTCAACGGAAATGAACAACACAGAGTGCCTGGAATCCTGAATATCAGTTTTCCCGGAGCCGGGACAGATGTGCTACTGATGAACCTGGACATGGAACGGATTGCGGCGGCCAGCGGCTCAGCGTGCACCTCGGGTTCTCTGGAAATCTCGCATGTTCTCCGGGCGATGAAGCTTCCGGAAGAACTTTTGAACTCTGCGATTCGCTTTAGTACAGGTTTGGGTAATACTAATGAAGAAATGCAGGTTGTTGCCCAAAAAGTTGGAACCGTTTTGAGCCGGCTGCGTACTAGAGACTAGGCGTCCGTGCATTCTGGCAGCCGTGTAAGAGGTACTCCGGCCCATGGGAACCCGTAAGCAATACTAAGGTGAGGGGACTTGGAATACCATGAAGCTTCAAGATATGATTGGCCTCACTGTGTATGAAGTTGAAGAGGGTACTGAAGTCGGTGAAATAATCGATATCGGACTGGATTCAAACTGGAATATTACGGGTATTGAACTGGAGAGCAAATCTTTTTTCTCTAGTCATGTGAAAGTTGTGGCATGGGATAATATTGCCGCTTATGGCGAAGATGCTGTCATGATCCGCAATAAAGAGTCGATTATTAAGGTCGACGCTGACCATATATCCTACACTTTCCTCTTGGGAAAGAACAAATTGAAGGACAGGCAGGTGCTTACAACATCGGGAACGGTGCTTGGGCGGATATCGGATGTTTATTTTGACCAAAAGTTGGGAAACACAATAGTAGCGCTGGAAATCAGTGACGGGCTTGTAACTGATTTGATCGAAGGCCGCAAATGGCTGCCTTGTTCTGGAGAGATGACTATCGGAGAGGATTCTGTACTGGTTCCCGCGATGAGTGAAGAACGGCTCCAAAACGCCATTAATATTGTTAACGGATAGGTGGAATGTATTATATGAAGTGTCCAAACTGCAACTCCAAGGATATCGGCAAGATCGGCTCCCACCAGTTCTATTGCTGGGGCTGTTTCATCGAACTAACGGTCAACGGCGAGAAAATGTCGGTGTATCAGGTTGAAGAGGATGGCACGCTCAGCTCGCTTGACGATCTGTTCTCGGGTGAAGAGGTTGCACAGGATTTCCCGCAAATCCACGCCTCCTCTTGAGCATTGCCTGATTCATAACCGGCCAACAGTTACATAGATTCGCCGTGCCCAAATACCGGGCGGCTCTTGAAGCCGCCCGGTATTTGGGCTTTTTTTGAATTGAGGCTTCCCGCTGGTGTGGATAAGGAGGGGAAGTTGAATGTATGTGAAAAAAAGAACATATTGAGTAGGCGAATGGATGTGTGGGCCGGATGTAATCGAAAAACCGATTACATTGGACTCGCGCGAGCGGCGTTTACAGGGAGCTCCGGACAAAGTTGTATCTTTGTTATACGGGCTAAGGAATTGGTATGTTGTCTCCGGGATACGGACCCTATACTGAAATCGACTGGCACGAGTCCAGAATTCAACAAGGTTCTACACGAGGGGGAATGTTCAGATGTACCGCAAAGGAATATCCAAGCTTCTGATTGCCGGATTGCTGCTGTCAGGAATTCAGCTTCCGGGAACTACAGGAATAGCGCAGGCAGATAGCGGGGAGGACGCAGCAGGGCTGTCTGCAAGTACAGGACAGGTAGATGCAGCCCGGGCGGCAGGGTTCACCGATATGAAGCAGCACTGGGCTGCGGCCGCAGTGAACAGGCTGTCAGCCGCAGGAATTCTGCAGGGGGACGAGGCAGGACAATTCAGACCGGGACAAGCGGTCTCACGGGCAGAGATGGCCGCCATGATCAACCGGGTGTTCCGTTACGCGGATTCAGGCAGCACTGTATTCAGTGATGTAAGCGCTTCTTCCTGGTATGGCAAGGATGTAAGCCGGGTGAATGCCGCAGGTGTTATTCAAGGCTACGCGGACGGCCGGTTCCAGCCGGGAGCGGCTGTCACCCGCCAGGAAGCTGTAACCATGCTGAGCCGGGCGTTCATGCTGGAGGCCGGCTCCCCGGGTGCGCTGGCTGCGCAGTCTGATGCGGCAGCGGTCAGCGGCTATGCCCGGGAAGCCGTGAGTGCGATGCTGGACGCCGGTTACCTGCGCGGCGATGCGGGCGGCAAGCTGAATCCGCAGGCACAGATGACCCGGGCCGAGCTGGCCGAGCTGCTGAGCCGGATGGTCGGGTGGATCAGCTCCGGCGAGGGAAGCCAGAAGCTTGGAACGGTGTCCGGCAATGTCATTGTCAACCGGGCGAATGTGCAGCTTGATGGCGGAACCGTCAGCGGCAATCTCTACGTCACAGCCGGGGCAGGAGAAGGGGAAGTTGCCTTCTCAGACATCAAGGTGCAGGGAACGGCACATATCTCAGGAGGAGGCGACCATTCCGTGGTATTCCGCCAATCCATTCTGGGACAGATCAAGCTGAACAAGCTTACCACTCTGGTACGAATGGTACTGGAGGAGGGCAGCACCGCAGCCCGGATCGATTTGCTTAAGCCGGCGAAGGTGGAGATCGGAGCGGGCTCCCGCGCAGAGGCTGTGGTCATCGGCGCAGGCGCTGCCGGATCAGAGATCGTGAGCCGGGGGCAGATCGGCCGGCTTGAGAACCAGGCGGACCGTGTGCTGCTGAACGGTCAGGCACTCAAGACCGGCGAGACGCTTAGGGACTTGTCCGGCACGGGAGCTACAGCGCAGGCAAGTGCTAAGGCTACCTCTGCCCCGGCCCAAGTGGGCGGCGGAAATGCAGGCGGTGACACACCAGCGCCAATCTCAACACCTTCACCTGTGGCGCCGGTGCCGACAGCAATGCCTGCTGCCACACCAATCCCCACGCCGGCCCCGACTCCTCCAACCCAGAACAATCCATGGGAGCTGGTCTGGAATGACGAATTCGACGGCCAGACCATTGATGAGGGCAAATGGAATGTACAGGATACCGGCACGGTGTACAATAACGAGCTGGAATATTACCACCCGGATAATGCTTCGCTGACGACAGAGAGCGGGCAGAGCGTACTGGAGCTGGAGGCCCGGAACCAGGCTTACGGCGGGAAGAATTATACTTCAGCCAAGCTGACCTCCAAGATGAAGGGCGACTGGACCTACGGCAAATTCACCGTGCGGGCCAAGCTGCCGGTTCAGCAGGGCATGTGGCCAGCCATCTGGATGATGCCAACCGATGATGAGACGCAGTATGGACCTTGGCCGGGAAGCGGCGAGATGGACATTATGGAATTGACAGGACCGGTTGCCGGCAAGGCAGAGGCGGATCTCTATCCAAGAACGGTCCATGGCTCGATTCACTACGACATTCCGCATGCGTCCCAGACCAAAACCTATGTACTGCCGGAAGGCCAGACCTTTGCAGATGATTATCACGACTTCACGCTGGAATGGCTTCCGGGCCTGATCCGGTATTATGTGGACGATAAAATGTATTTTGAGACGAGTGACTGGGGAACGATGGCCAAAGGCCAGCCGGATTACTATACGTACCCTGCTCCGTTTGACCGGCCGTTCTATATGATTCTGAATCTGGCTGTGGGCGGCGACTGGCCGGGCAATCCGAAGGCCGACTTCAAGTCGGATAAAATGTATGTAGACTACGTACGGGTCTACAAATACAAGAACCTGGATCAATGGCCGGATGTAACAGGAAAGCGGCCGGTAGATCCAGGACTGTCGACCCCGCAGCGTCCTGCCCTGGCAGACGGGAATCAGATCTACAACGGGGACTTCAAGGGTACTGTAGCAGCCCAGGGTCAGCCGGAATATTGGGAATTGATTGAGAATGAGGGCGGAAGCGGAACCGTCTCCGTCATTGCGGATCAGGATAAGGGCAAGGCGGTGAAGGTTGCTGTCCATGAGGCCGGAACCCAGAACTACTCCATTCAGCTTGCGCAGAAGCCGCTGCTGCTGGAGCGGGGCAAAGCCTACAAGGTAACCTTCGATGCCAAAGCGGACGCAGCCCGGCCGCTGATGAGCAAGCTGACCGAATTCGGCGGCGGATGGACGGCGTATTCCGGGGAGCGCAATTTCCAGCTTACACCGGACTGGCAGCCGTATGAGTACAGCTTTACGATGACGAAGGCTTCAGACAATAATGCCCGCTTTGAGTTCAACCTGGGTCTGAACAACATCTCCGCCTACTTCGCGAATGTAAGAGTGGTAGAGACCGAAGCGCCGCCGGTAGTACGCACTCCGCTTGCTGACGGCAACCTGATCTATAACGGAGGCTTCGATCTGGGAGAAGCACGGCTTGGATATTGGAGCTTTGCCGTTAAGCAGGGCTCGGAGGCAGCGGCGAAGGCCAGTGTAACCAATACACTTGCTCTGCCGATGATGAAGCGGGAGTTCCGGGCGGACGTGCAGAAGGCCGGAGGATCGCCGGAGGATGTGACGCTGACCCAGGCAGGAATTCCAGTGTCCGCAGCAGCCGTCTACCAGCTTGCCTTCGATGCGAGATCGGCCGAGGCGCAGCCGCTTGGCATTAAGCTGGCGGGCAGCGGTGGTCAGACGGTCTATCCTGACGGAACCACCTTCACTCTGACACCGGAGTGGAAGAGCTATACAGCAGAAATTGAGCTGTCCGGCGGGTCCGGCACGGAAGCTGCGTTATCGTTCCTTCTGGGCGCGGCTGCGGGACAGACCGAGATTGACAATGTGCGTCTGGTACGGATGACCGATCCGCCAGTGCTCATGAACTACCTGCATCTGCGGGGGGACCAGTTCTGGAGAGCCTCGGGAACCGGCCTGATTCCAAGCGGTGAAGGCGGCAAGGATATCACGGATATGGATAAGGGCGACTATGTGGAATACAAGGTGGTACTGCCTCAGGCAGGCAGTATTGTTCCGGTTACCCGCGTATCCAGTGTGCTCGCGGATTCCGAGCTTACGCTGTCAGTACTGGATGCCGGCAAGCAGAATGTGGTGACGGAATCTGTCTACAGCGCGGCAGTTGGCGATACCGGAGGCCTTCAGTCTTACCGGGCGATCGTTGGAGCACCGCTAGCACTGCCTGCGGGAAGCTATTACATCCGTCTTGGCGGCAGCGGCTACAATCTGGCCTGGCTGGATCTGTCCCGCGAGCTGGTGGTGAACGGCAGCTTCAAGGACGCTTCCACTGACAACTGGACGCTGTTCAAGAAGGACTGGGAACCGGATGATCCCGGGAAGAGCACTGTAATGAAGGCTGTGTATGGAGAACTGCAGGTTAGCCTCGGTGGAACTGGAACGGAGGCTTGGCATGCACAGGTGAAGCAAGCGGGCATCCCGGTAGAGCAGGGCAAGAAATATCTGCTGCGCTTCGATGCGGATGCTTCGTTGGCCCGGGATATTAAAGCGCTGGTTCAGCGTGACGGGACTGAGGATGGCAACTGGACTCCTTATCTGGAACAGGAGCTTAGACTCAGCCAAGACGGCGGACACTATGAATATCTGTTCACTGCCCCGGCAACCGATCACGCTGCGGTGCTTCAGTTCAGTCTCGGCAAGATCACCGAAGAGCTCGGAGCGCACACGGTCAATCTGAGCAATATCTCCTTGCTTCAGGTAAGCCCGGTGCTGGACGGTGAGGCTTACGGGGAGAATCTGATTCCAAACGGCGATTTCTCAGAGCCGCTTAAGGGCTGGAGTACCTACTCCTCCGACAACGGGGAGTTAGCCATTGACAATGTGGATGGCGCACTGCAGATCAAGGTGGGTTCCACGGGAACGAACACCTGGGACCGGCAGGTCTTTTATGAGGGAGTCGCTTACAACGAAGGCAATCATTACACACTTACCTTCAAGGCCAAGGCATCGGCTGAACGCAAAATGAATATCAGCATCGGCTGGCTGGATGTTGCGGACAATTACAAATGGCACGGATATACGAGCGAAATTGTTGATCTGGGCAGTGAATATCAGGAATATACCGTAGAATTCGATGTTGTCGGAGGCAGCACCTCCATCGGCCGCATTTCTTTCGAGCTGGGGGATATCAAGGATGGCGGCACCGGGCATCTGACGGTGGACGTGGATGATATTGTGCTAACGAATAACGGAACAGCAGCACCTTGAACATGCTTTGGATTTTGTTATTCAGGCTTACGATTTGGTATTTAGACTGGACTCAGACACTTCTATAATTATTACATGGAGGACGGGCAACCGTTCTCCATGCTTGCTTCAGAACTTCCCCCAATTCTTCAGCCCAATGCGTATACATAACAGGGAATGAGTATCGTCCAACAGAAAACAGGAAAAGAGGAGAACCATTCATGATGCTGAAATTCAATACCGCAAGAGCAGCGGCTGCTTCGCCTGAGGATATTCTAAGACAGGCATTCGCAGACCGGATAGACGAGGGCGGCCGGCTAAGCGCCGTCTTCACGGATTCCCAGTGCATCGGGGCTGCTGGCGTAGCGGGCCTTCCGCTCCGGCTGCCTGCCATTCAGGAGCTGCTGAAGCTCCCGGAAGTGGCAGCGCTGCTGCCGAAGGAGGCTGGCACTTCCGCGCTGTTCACCGTGAATGATACAGGTACGGCACTATCCCTGCATATCCGCCATGCGGGAAGACAGGAACAGACAATAGCTATACCGGAGGCGGCTGCAAGCGCGGCGCTGGTGCAGCTTCAGGCTGCGCCGGGTTGGGCGGGTGCCCTTAACGCTGAAGGCGAGCATGTCATTGACCTGCGCTCCCCTGTTCCGGGTCCGCACTTCGCGGTCAATCTGCTGCTGGGCAACCGTCTGGAGTTCCCTCATCCGCTTCAGACTACACCGAAGAGCGTGGTAGACCGTCTTGGCGGCGGCAGCTTCCGTTCCCATGCGGCTACCCAGGTGCTGGCGACCCGCTGGGATATGCGCCAGGAGGAGAATGGCTTCCCGGCCAACCGTCAATTCTATCTGTTCGAGGACGGGAAGCAGATCTTCTATTCCGCTGATCCGGGCGGAGAAGGCATTGAATCGGCGGTCTGCCGCCATTCACAGAATGTAACCATCATCACGTACCGCCTGTCCGGCGGACTTGAGATTACACGTACTATCTTCATTCTGCCGCATGCTGAAGGTCTGCCGCTGGCGACCGAGATGCAGCGGGTTACGATTACGAACCATGGAGAGAGCAGCCGCCAGCTTCGTCTGGTGTACACGGGCATGTTCGGCTCGGCAGCACCGGGCGCTCTGTTCGAGGATGTGCTGTACAGCAATGTTATTATGCAAGGCGGCGTATTGCAGGACGCTGATGGAGCCGTAGCTGCAATCAGCCCTGACTATTACCCGGAAGGCGGGCGTCATGATCTGCGCTTCCACACGATGATTATCCACGGGGAAGACGGACCAGTGCTGCCGCGCGAATATTGCGTCAGCTACAATGAGTTCGTCGGCACCGGCTCGCTCCACCGGCCATCCGGCGCACTGAAGCTGAGCAGCATTCTGCACCGCAAGGGGCCGGGCTTCTTCGCGGTAGCGGGGGAGATTCAGGTTGCTGCCGGAGCCTCGGCAGCAGTTGACCAGCTGACGGGCCTTGTCTCCGACAAGAGCGGTGCTTCCTGGAGCGATACAGTGCTGGAGGAAGAGGTGGGTGCGCTGATCGCCCGCTTCTCAAGCCGCAGCTCGGCCGAAGAAGCCTTGGCACAATCCCTGAAGTTCGTGCGGAATTACTCCAGGTTCCTGCAGGTATCCTCCGGGGACGCGGATTTCGACCAGTTTGTGAACCGTAACCTGCCTTTTCAGGTGCTCTACCAGAGCTTTGTCTCCCGCTCCTTCTGTCAGACCCAGAAAGGCTACCGGGAGATCGGCTTCCGTGAAATTCAGGATATGTATGCCTCGATGTATTATTTCGTCGGGATGGGCCGCAGCGGCCTCGTCAAGAGCCTGCTGAAAGAATGGACCAGCATGGTATTTGAGCTGGGGTATGCGTACCACAATTTCTTCTGGGCCGGCAAAGAGCCGGGCAAATGGTCCGATGATGCGCTATGGCTGATCCAGGCTGTCTACCGTTATGTCATGCTGACCGGGGATGCGGAGTTCCTGGATGAGTCTTGTCCGGTAGCAGGCACGGAGACCGAACGGCCTGTATTCGAGACCCTGAAGGCGATTATTGTCTATTCCGGACAGATCTCGATCGGACGCCACGGCCTGCCGCTGCTCGACTTCGCAGACTGGAACGACTGTCTGAAGCTCGATGACACCTACCTGAACGGCCCGGCCAAGGAAGCACTCTACCGGAAGCAGCTGGAGGCCGGCGGTGTCTTCGGGGATTCGCTGGAGAGTGATTATTCCGAGAGCGTCATGAACGCCTTCCTGCTGAAGGTGGCGGTTGATGAATTGTCCGCCCTGGCCGCCCGCAAAGGCGAGCAGGCGTATGCAGATGAGCTGACCGGCTTCGGAGCCAAGCTGCGCGAACGCATCCAGGAGCATGCCTGGAAGGGAGATTTCTTCGCCCGTGTGCTGTTCAACCGCTATCCTAACGGAGAATATACGTATCTCGGCGCTGCCGGGGACGGGATGTCTTCCGATCCGGCGAAGGACGGCTCGTACTTCCTGAATTCGTTCAGCTGGAGCATTCTGGCGGGTTGTGCGGATGAGGATCAGATTGCAGTGATGCTGGATACCATGAAGGCGCATCTGATGACGCCTTACGGCATGAAGCTGGTCTCGCCGGTAGCGCTGGGCCGGGTATCCACGCACACGGCATCGGATGAATACTTTCCGGGTGACCGCGAGAACGGCGGCGTATTCAAGCATGCCTGCATGATGGCTGCTGCGGCTATGTTCAAGGGGGCCAAGGAAGTATCCAGCCCGGATCTGGCGGCAGAGCTCTGCCGCTTGGGCTACTGGCTGCTGGACCGTATTATGCCGTTCAAGACGATGGCTGATCCGTTTGCCGTCTGCGGGAATCCGCGGTTCTGCACCCAATACAACAACAGCGAGACTGGTGAGAACATCGGTCCGATGCTTAGCGGCACCTCGACCTGGCTCACCCTCTCGCTGATGGAAGCGCTGGGTATTGAATATACGGAGCAGGGCATAGCACTGAGTCCGGTGCTGCGGGAAGAGCAGACGGAGCTTACCTATACCTTGAAGCTGGGCAGTTCCTCCTACAGGATTCAGGTCCGCAAGCCGGAGGGCTTCCACCGCATGCAGGACGGGGCAGCCCGCCTGACGCTGGACGGCCGGGTACTGGAGGACGGATTGGTACCGGCCATAGATGACGGCTTCGCCCATGAGGTAGAGCTTATCTTCGCGTAACTGACGGAATTACAGCGCCCGGTCACGGTATTCATGCGGGGTCATCCCCGCATATTCCTTAAAGAGCTTAATGAAATAATGGGCGTTGGAGTACCCGAGCTCCGAGGAAACTTCATAAATTTTGAGCGGCGTATGGATAAGCAGATACGCCGCTTTTTCCATCTTTACCTGACTGATATAGTCGCTGATCCGCTTGCCGGTCTCCAGCTTGTACATTTTGGAGAGATAGACCGGATGCATCTGGACATGGTCGGCGATGGCCTGTAGGGAGACATAGTGCAGATTACGGTTGATATACTCATGAACCTTGCGGATCAGCACGGTCCGGCTGTTCCGCCGTTCGGAATCCGTATGCGCTCTCAGCAGAAGGATAACCTCCATGGCCCATTCCCGCAGCTTGTCCGGCGTCTGAAAGGGAGCTTGCTCCAGCAGCGGATTGCCGGCAATCTCGCTCAGCAGCTTGTTATTCTTGTGGGCGAAGTAATAGAAGGCCGTCTCCAAGTGCAGACGGGCTTCCTGGATATGCTCCAGTGAACGCTCCGGACTGTGAACCAGCTCCGAGACGATAGCGTTCAGCTTGTCTTCAATGCCCTGCCAGTTGTTCGCTTCGAACATGTGGAACAGCAGCGGGGGCTCATACAGCGGCTGGAGAATCTCCACGGGCTGGGAGCTGCTGTTATCCGTGGTATCGAGATAGATGCCGGTCTCGCTGCCGATATGCTGGCGGATGGCTGAGATGGCGGATTGATAGAGAGTATAGACCTGATCCGGGAAGTCTCCCCAGCCGGTGGTCACCACGGACAGGCCGCCTCCCATCAGGGTACTGACATGATTCTGCAGCTGATAGGCAGCCTGGGCCACCTCATTTCCAGGATTGCCGCCGTGTTCCGAATCCTCCCTGGGCTGCAGCAGGAATACGAGATAATCATGCACATCCTTGCAGGACCAGATTAGAAACCGGTCTTGGAACAGCTCCTGGGCGATATTAATGATCGCATATTCAAACAGCAGCATGCTGTGCATATCCTGGCGCCGGAAGAATTCCTCGGGACGGACCACGGCCAGACAGACCGGCAGACCGGCCCTGAACGGCAGGTCGAACTGGTCCAGCCGCTCCTGGAGCTGCGGCCCGGGCAGCTTCCGTCCCTGCAGCAGCTCCCCGAGCAGGCGATCCCGCAGGATCGGCAGATGCTCGCGGAAGGTCTGCATCGTCCGCTGGTGAGAGGACCAGGCCTCCCAGTCACTGCGCAGCTTCTCCTGCAGCTTACCAATAACCGCGATCAGCTGGTCGTTCGCTATTGGCTTAAGCAGGTAGGCGCTGGCCTGCTCTTCAATAGCCTTGCGGGCATATTCAAACTCCGCATAGCCGGTCAGCATCACCACCCGGATATGCTTCCAGCGCTTACGGATGGCGGCAATCAGCTCGGTGCCGGACAACTCCGGCATATTGATATCTGTGACTACAATATCGATGGGATAACGCTGGAGCAGCTCCAGCGCCTCATACCCGGAATAAGCTTTGTGGACTTGTCCGAAGCCCATCTCCGCCCAGGGAATCGAAATGGACAGATCATCGACCACATAGGGTTCATCGTCAACCAATAGAATTTGGTGCATCAGGTTCCTCTTTCTTCTCCATACGGAGAGTTGTTATTAGACCGCCTTCCGGTGAAGGCGCAATCATCAGGCCGGAAGCCTCGCCGTAATGTAATTTGAGGCGTTGCTGGACATTCCATAGCCCGCAGCCTCCATCCTCACGCGTGGTTTCGTTGATACGTACCTGAAGTGCTGCAATAGCTTCCTCCGTCATACCGGCACCATTGTCCTCTACGGTAATGAGAATGGCTTCCCGGGTATGGCGGCCGGTGATCCGGATGGAGCCTGGGCCGATTTTTCGCTCAATGCCATGAATGATACTATTCTCTACTAGAGGCTGAATCAGCAGCCGCGGAATGTGCAGGTCCAGCAGTTCGCTCTCCATATCCACCTCGTAGCATATACGCTGCTTCCGCAGGTTCTGGATCTTCAGGTAAGTCTCCAGCAGCTTCAGCTCATCCTGAAGGGTGGTGAGGGAATGATCGACTCTGGTAATATAGCGGTAATATTCACCCAGACTGAGTGCCATGGCCTCGACAGACTCTGTATCTCCTATGGCGGCCTTGCTCTTGATGAAGAACAGGCAGTTGTACAGGAAATGCGGATTGATCTGTGATTGAAGCTGCTTCAGGTGGGCATCCTTGGCCCGGAGCTGCTCCAGATAGACCTGCTCGATCAGCGACTGAATCTTCTCGGCCATGTCATTGAATTCCTCATTAAGCAGCGTGAACTCGGGATTGGTCCGGGTATGGATACGGGTAGACCAGCGCCCTTCCTTCATCCGGTTCAGCGAACGCAGCAGCAGGCTCACCGGACGCTGCACTTGGCGGTAGAGCTGCAAGGAGAATAGCAGGCTCATCACCAGCAGGATGGCCGATCCTGTCAGGAAGGAAGAGCGGCTGCTGCGGATCGGCTGAAGAATCTCCTTCAGCGGTGAATAATGCACGACTTGCCAGTCGATGGCCGAGGAGGGCACCGAGCTGACCAGGAAGCTGCCCTGCTTAAGGTCGAAGATGTCGGAGGTACTCTTCCCGGCTGAGATAATTAGTGCCGTGGTGACCTGCTCCGCCATCTGCCGGTCCGAACTCCGCGAGAGGATGAAGCCGAATGACGGATGGTACAAGAAGGTGTCCCCCGTGTTCTGCGACTGGTAGGCATCGAACATTCGTTCAATATTGGAGACCGGCAAATACATGGACATCAGCAGCTGTGCCTCGCGCGGCCGGCTTGTTGCCTGAGCAGGGTCTGACAAGAGCAGCCGGAAGCCTGCCTCCGCGCCGGCCCTGTCCGACGAGATATACTCCCAGCCTGCCGGAAGCGGCTTGTGCAGGACAGAGACATCGAAGGACAGCGAAGAATCCGAGCCCAAGGTCTCCCCGCTGAAGGGCTTATACAAGACAATCCGGTTCTCCCACGTACTGGAGCTGGTCTGGAGGGACAGCTTCTCGAGCACCGTCATAATCGTCTGGGCGGGATCAATAAGATGGCCCAGCTGCGTAATCTGCTCATAATCGCGGATGGTGGGATCTCTCTGCAGGGCATACATGCTGCCCGCCAGCTGGTTGATGTTGTTATCCATCTGCTGGGTCAGGAATTCCAGATGATTGAGGTCGGTGGTTTTGATCTGACTGGTAATGACTCCGACATCCTTACGGTAGGACATTCCGTAGAACAAGAGTGTGGCAGCAATCAGCGAGAGCAGGATTGCCACCATTTTAACGAACAGGTTGGGACGCCATGCCACCATAAAGATCATCCTTTTCAAGACATTTGCTGTAATATGGAGAAGTGTATCATAAGATTATGAACTCTACGAAAAGAAGGTGGTTTCATGAAAGTCCGTTCCCCGCTATTGCTGCTGCTCCTGATCCTGTCAGGCTGCTCCTGGCACAGCACCGAATATAGTCAGCCGCCGGCTTCACCGCAGAGTACAGCCCCTCACTTCGATATTAAGGAAGGCAAATATGATCCTCCGGTAGACCTGTATACGGTCGGTTCCGTGAATCCCAATCTGAATTTCATCAAAGGGGAGAGCCTGGAGCACAACGTACATACGGCCTGGGCAGAGAAGCGGCTTGGCATCCGCATCCGTTATCTCTGGACGATCTCCGGCACCTCAGAGACCTACGCCAACAAGCTGAGGCTGGAGCTGGCCAAAGGCAATATGCCCGACATCGTAACGACCAGAGATGCCGATATTATCCAGGAGCTGATTGATTCAGGGCAATTCATGGAAGTCGGCGACCTGTTCGAGCAGCATGCGTCCGAGGTGTGGAAGAAGGCTGTTGCCGAGGATGCTTCGGCATGGAACCCCTTCGTGCGCGGCGCACACAGGTATGCCATTCCCATTATGGATTATGAATATAACTCCGATCCGCTGCTCTGGATCCGCCAGGATTGGCTGGACAAGCTGCATCTGAAAGTCCCGCAGACCCTGGATGAGCTGGAGCAGGTCATGGATGCCTTCGTCAACCGGGACCCGGACGGCAACGGGATCAAGGATACCTACGGCCTGTCGGCCGGATTCCGCAACGGCCCCAGCACCTGGATGGGAGACAGCAGCTGGGTGTTTGGCTCCTATGGTACGGTTCCTGAGCAGTGGAACCGCCGGAGTGACGGGACCCTGGAATACGGCTCCATCCAGCCCGGGGCAAGGAAGGCTGTCCAGCTCATGAAGCAATGGGTACAGCGCGGTTATCTGAGCGCTGACAGTGCCTGGCTGGATGAAGAGGGCGCAGCGAACCAGTTCATCTCTGGTAAGGCGGGTATCATTGCCGGACCCTATTGGATGCGCGGCTGGCCCCTGTCCTCTTTGACCAAGAGTGACACTCAGGCGCGTGTCCGGGCAATTGCTATCCCTTCGGGGCCGGGCGGCCTCACCATGAGAAGAGGAACCCTGCCTGTCAACGGTGCCATTCTGATCAATAAGAAGATGAAGCACCCTGAAATCTTTTTTACGTATCAGAATTATTTGTTCGATTCATACGCTACCTCGACCGGCGAGTTCGCCCATGGTCTTGCAGAGGGCTATGACTTTACCATGGCGGGCGGCCAGCCGAGCGCCCAATCTTCGGCGCTGCCGCTGGGCGGCATCCGCGTAGCCTCGTACACGCTAACCTTCGACGGGGCCAGGATTCCCTCCGGGGTCATCCGGGAGATCCCGAAGGACATTGCCCCTCTGCTGCTGGGCCAGAAGGAGGCTTCCCGCAAGGAGCAGTTCACGGGTCCTCCGACAGCGACGATGCAGCGCGACGGCGAGCTGCTGAAGAAGCTGGAGCAGAAAAGCTTCATCAAAATCATCTTCGCGGACAGCCCGCTTGAAGAATTCGACGAATTCGTGCACAAGTGGAACACCTACGGCGGACTTACCGAAACCATGGAGGTCAATGCCTGGGACCGCAGCAGCCGCTAGATGCCGCAGGGACAAGAAACCGCCTCTATAATAAGGCGGTTTCTTGTCGTAGATAAGCCTCATGGCCTCTGCCTGTTTGCCTGGCGGCGGCTCCATCAAATCTGTTCCTCTTGAGCGGTATTCTTTCTATATATCGTACAGAAGGACGGCAGTAGCCGCCATACCAATGTGGCGATTGGAATAACAAATATTGAAGATGAGCCGCCATGATCCGCATAGACAAAAGGACCCCGGCGGATGCCGCTTGCGCATCGCCGGGGTCCATCACCTGCCTGCAAGTTAATTGCTTGTGTATTTCAGCCAATCGTAATAGGCGTATAGCGGGTTCGCCCCGTTATAGGAACCGAGCCAGGAATCCACACCCGTTCCGTTCCAGAGGTTCATCATGATTTTACCGGCCCGGGAGGGGATGTTGCTGGTTGCCGTATGCTTCAAGACCCCGTCTACATACCATTTAATATAACCCGGCTGCCAGTCGAAGGCGTACGTATGATAGCTCTGGGAAGCATCAAAGCCAAGATTGACAATCTGCTCATGGCCGCCAACGCCATTGGTGTAATAGTTGAACTGGACCTTGGTGGTGTCCTTGCCGAGGAACTCAATATCGATCTCATCCCAAGGTGTGCCGTCTGAAGGCCCGGTGTAGGTGAAGAAGGAGGAGACGATCCCGCTGTTCTTGGCCGGCTTCATACTGACCTCGTATTTGCCGTAGCTGTACTTGTTCACAGAGCGGTACTCCGCGCCGTCAAATTTATTATTGCTGGGACTGGTCAGGGCCAGACGAAGCTGTCCGTCACTGGTGAAAGAGACGTTATTTGCACGCCAGGTACAGTTGAACATGGAGCCATTCGAGTAGCCGTCTGCTTTTTGCCAGGTTGCGGGGTTGAAGTAAGTCAGAGGCTCATTAAAGACGGTGGCCGCCGAAACGGACGGAGCTCCTGTCAGCAGACCGGCAAGCAGCAGGGTCATTCCTGCACCGAATAACTTGTGTAGCTTTCTCCTCATATACAATACCCTCCTCATAATGTAAGCGCTTTACAATATGATTGTAGCGAACCTTGAACCCGGCCACTATACCAACCTGCGAATTAAAATAACAAAAAACCAATTTTTTGCAGAGCGGAGTATTTCATTCGCCTCCCACACATACTAATATGGCATGATGGTTAAGGGTTGTACACGTTCAGGAGGGAGATTATGGAGGAGTGGTTCCGCAGTAAATGGCTCCGCTGGATGATCGGCGTGCTGCTCTCACTGATTATTCTATATTTCGTCTGGCTGCTCCGTCCGATGCTGAATGGGGTATTCCTGTTTCTAAAAGCGATTCTGGCCCCGTTCCTGGCCGCCATGATTATCTCCTATGTGCTGAATCCGGTGGTCACCATGCTCTCCCGGAGAAAAATGCCGCGCAGCGTAGCCGTCCTGCTGATCTATGCGGTGTTCCTGACCTCGCTTGCGGTGATTCTGATCAATCTGATCCCTATGTTCATGGAACAGCTGGAGGAGCTGAACGAGCATCTGCCGGAAATGACGCTGCATGCGCAGGGGCTGATGAAGGGCATGAATTCCAGACTGATTCCGCCCGGGGTGGAGACGGGAATGAATAACTGGTTCTATCAGCTGGAGAACCGCCTGGCCGAAGGCATCTCCCACTTCCTTAATAATATCGCTTCGACCATTGGCCTGCTGTTCAACGCATTCATTGTGCCTTTTCTCGTGTTCTATATTCTGAAGGATTTCGAGGTGTTCGAACGGATGGTGGTATCCTGTCTGCCCCGTTCGCGCCGCAAGTCGATTGTGATGCTGTTAAAAGACATTGATGAAGCGCTCGGCAACTATATCCGCGGGCAGTTTCTCGTCTGCATCATCATCGGCGTGCTCGCTTATATCGGCTACGCGATTATCGGCATGCCTTATGCGCTGCTGTTCGCCTGTGTTGTCGCGGTATTCAACATTATTCCGTATATGGGTCCGTTTCTGGGGGCGGCCCCGGCCATTGTGATGGCCTCAACCTTGTCGTGGCGCCTTGTCCTGCTGGTGGCGGTGGTGAATACCCTGTGCCAAATGCTGGAGAGCAACGTGATCTCTCCGCAGGTTGTAGGACGGAAGCTGCATTTGCATCCGCTGCTGATCATCTTCGCGCTGCTGGTCGGCGGCGAGATCGCCGGAATGATTGGATTGATTCTGGCCGTCCCTTTCTTCGCTGCCGCCAAGGTGGTTATTCAGCATATCATCGGCTATTATATCCGCAGAAGGCCGGCGTAAAGCAGCCGTAACTCATCCCGTCACTTGCAGGAACCGGGGGAATGCGGCTACTTCGTGTGAAAGGATTGACGGTACATGTATCTTTTGGTTATAATGTGGTGAATATTACGATAAGAAGAGTTATCATAGCAGTGCGATGAAGAGGAGTATTAATTCGTGAGACCGTTATTGCAGAGAGCCGGCACCCCAGGTGCGAGCCGGTTAACGGGCCGCAGTGAACTCACCTCCGAGTAATGGCGCGAGCCGCAGGTTCCTTAGGGAGACATGCGAGTGAACCGCCGTCGCCTCACCCCCGATACAGGGTGTCAAAGTGAGTGCCGGACAAAGAATGTCCGCCGCTAACTAGGGTGGTACCACGGGAATTCAAACCTCTCGTCCCTAGCGATTATACGCTAGGGATGGGAGGTTTTTTGCTGTAATAGGAAACTATAGTTTCCTGTTGCTGTGAAAAAGGTGTGTGAATTTGTGAATAAGAGTTCTTGGAAGGTTTCGTAGAATGGCTATTTTGCTGAATGTGACTGAAGTTCTGGTTAAAACCGAATACAATCGGCTGGTATAGCGGCACACGGCCTGAATGTATGTGAAAAACAGCATACATTGTGCTCGAAAGCAGGAACACCGCCTGAATGCATGTGAAAAACAGCATACATTGTCTTCGCACAAAGGTATACTTATTCATCTGTTAGGATGATTTTGTCCCGGTTAGCCCAGCGAATCATGGGCGGCTCTTGAGCTTTGCTGTTCCGCCGGGGGAACAGATGGTGTTTACCTAAGTTACAGAGTAATGGAACGGAAAGAAATTTTGGAGCCGGAGCAACGTTAGTGGCCGCCTTTAGATTCGGATTTCGACCGCGGAGAGCGGCTCTAATCATGAAATCTGAATCTAACAGCGGGTGGAGGCCCAAAACTTTTTTGTAGTGGGGACTAATCTCTTAACTTTTTAAGACAGCAGCAGTACTACCTAATACAGCAACACTCCAAGGAGGAGCACAAGATGAGCGATAATATTGGATACCGCGCCCAGACCATCGAGCCGAAATGGCAGGAATTCTGGGATGAGAACAAGACCTTTAAGACAAGTGAAGAATCTGGCAAGCCGAAGTTCTACGCCCTGGATATGTTCCCGTATCCTTCCGGCGCAGGACTGCACGTAGGCCACCCGGAAGGCTATACCGCCACCGACATCGTGTCCCGCTTCAAACGGATGCGCGGCTACAACGTGCTGCACCCGATGGGCTGGGATGCCTTCGGACTTCCGGCCGAGCAGTATGCAATGGATACCGGCCAGCATCCGCGTGATATCACCTTCAAGAACATTGACAATTTCCGCCGCCAGATCAAGTCGCTGGGCTTCTCCTACGACTGGGACCGCGAGATCAGCACGACAGATCCGGGGTACTACAAGTGGACGCAGTGGATTTTCATCCAGCTGTACAACCGCGGACTGGCTTATGTGGCCGAAGTATCGGTGAACTGGTGCGAGGCGCTGGGAACTGTTCTGGCGAACGAAGAAGTCATCGACGGCAAAAGCGAGCGCGGCGGCCATCCCGTCGTCCGCAGACCGATGCGCCAGTGGATTCTGAAGATTACCGAATACGCCGACCGCCTGCTGGAGGATCTGGAGGAGCTGGACTGGGAAGAGAGCATCAAGGATATGCAGCGCAACTGGATCGGCAAATCGACCGGTGCTGAGGTGACCTTTGCGATTGAGGGGCATGAGGCGGTGCTTGAAGTGTTCACTACCCGTCCCGATACCCTGTTCGGAGCAAGCTATTGCGTACTCGCACCCGAGCATAAGCTGGTGGATGCCATTACCACAGACGAGCAGAAGGCCGCCGTTGCTGAATACCGCGACAAGGCTTCCCGCAAGAGCGATCTGGAACGCACCGATCTGGCTAAGGAGAAAAGTGGTGTGTTCACCGGCGCGTATGCGATTAATCCGGTGAACGGCGCGCAGGTGCCGATCTGGATTGCCGACTACGTGCTGGCCGGCTACGGTACCGGAGCGATTATGGCCGTTCCGGGCCATGACGCCCGCGACTGGGAATTCGCCAAGCAGTTCGGCCTGAACATCATCGAAGTGGTGCAGGGCGGCAATATCGAAGAAGAAGCCTACTCCGGTGACGGTCCGCATGTCAATTCAGGATTCCTCGACGGTCTGTCCAATACTGAAGCGATGGCTCAGATGATCGCCTGGCTGGAAGAGAAGGGCAGCGGCAAGGGCAAAGTGACCTACCGCCTGCGCGACTGGCTGTTCAGCCGCCAGCGTTACTGGGGCGAGCCGATTCCGATTCTACACCTGGAAGACGGCACGATGAAGACTGTGCCTGTGGATCAGCTTCCGCTGCTCCTGCCTGATGTGGATGCTATCAAGCCATCGGGCACCGGTGAGTCCCCGCTGGCGAATGTGACGGAGTGGGTGGAGACGGTTGATCCTGAGACCGGCATGAAGGCCCGCCGCGAGACTAATACTATGCCTCAATGGGCCGGTAGCTGCTGGTACTACTTGCGCTATATCGATCCGCACAATGATCAGGAGCTGTGTTCACCGGAGAAGCAGAAGGAATGGCTGCCGGTTGACCTGTACATCGGCGGAGCCGAGCATGCGGTGCTTCACCTGCTGTATGCCCGCTTCTGGCATAAGGTACTCTATGATATCGGCGTAGTCGATACCAAGGAGCCGTTCCACAAGCTGGTCAATCAGGGAATGATCCTGGGGAACAACAACGAGAAGATGAGTAAATCGCGCGGCAATGTCATTAATCCGGATGAGATCGTGGAAGCCTACGGGGCAGATACCCTGCGCGTCTATGAGATGTTCATGGGGCCGCTGGAGGCCACCAAGCCTTGGAACGAAAAGGGCGTCGAAGGCATTCACCGCTTCCTCTCCCGCGTATGGCGCCTGTTCGTGAATGAAGACGGCAGCCTCAGCGCGAAGATTTCAGAGGGCGGGGGCACAGATGAATTCAAACGCACCTGGCACAAGACGCTGAAGAAGGTCACTGAGGATTTCGAGCTGCTGCGCTTCAATACGGCGATCAGCCAGCTGATGATTTTCATCAATGACGCTTACAAGCAGGAGAGCCTGTCCAAGGAAGCGGCGGAGCAGTTCGTGCAGATGCTGTCCCCGCTGGCACCGCATATTGCCGAAGAGCTGTGGCAGCTGTTGGGTCACGAAGGAAGCATCAGCTATGTTGCCTGGCCGGCCTATGATGAAGCCTTAACCGTAGATGCTGAGGTTGAGATCGTGGTACAGGTGAACGGTAAAATCGTCCAGCGCGCGCTGATTTCGGCGGAGATGGGCCAACAGGAGATGCAGGACCACGCTCTGGCCCTGCCGAATGTGAAGGCAGGCGTCGAAGGCAAAACCGTACGCAAAATCATTGCCGTTCCCGGCAAGCTGGTAAATATCGTAGTGGGTTAAGCGAAGAACGCAATTCTGCCCGCAGCAACGGAGGTATCCGTGCTGCGGGCTTTCTTGGTTTCGGGGCGGCGGACCCGGACGGAGGTGCGGGTACCGCTGGCTGCTGCGCAGGAAGTGGCGAGACAATGAATGGGCATTTCTAGCGGTCGGTGCGGCTCTGTGCAATGCTGCCAAGTCCGAACAGCTCGTCGAGCTTTTCCACATCCTCATCGTACTTGTCATGTGTTGTGGTAATCAGACGTTCAAATACCCCCTCCAGACTGGTCTGTAAATGATTCAGGGCTTGCGCGGTAATGCCCCCGCGGACGGCAACCCGTTCCTGCAACTCCTGCGGGGTGAACGAGCCTTCGGTCAGCAGCTTACCCGTACCCAGTAGCATCTCACCCGCCAACCGGGTAACCAGGGCTTCGTCGATGCCGGTTGCTTCTACAGCCGCTTCAATCCACCGCTCCAGGAAATAGCTCAGAAAGGCCGGACCGCAGCTGGAGAAATCCGAGGCGATCCGCGTATGACCCTCCGGAATTTCCTCAGGAACTCCAATGCAGGAGAATAACTGGAGCAGCAGCAGCCTGTCTTTTTTATTTAACCGGCTTCCAAAAATGCACAGCGAACTCCCGCCTCTGACGGAATGGGTGATGCTGGGAATGATTTTGGCGACCTTGGAGGGCAGGACCGATTCCAGATGGTAGAGCTGCACAGGGCTTGTAATAGATACAACAATCTGATCGCTGCGCAGATAAGGGGAGATCTCATCGGTTACCCTCTTGAACTGCAAAGGCTTGACGCACAGGAGCACAAGGTCGCTCTCTGAGGCGGCTTCGATGTTGCCGGAGCATATCGTAATTCCGGGATGAAGCTTCTTCAGCTCCATCAGCCTGCCCGGGCTGCGGTTGCTGGCCATCACATCACATGGATCAAGGGCTCCCGACCGAAGGAAGGTGTCGATCAGCAGACTTCCCATGCTGCCTGTTCCGATAAATCCCACTTTCATCCTGTGGTACCTCCTTTCTTATGCTGCTGGCTTGCTTACAGGAATACTCTTCGTTAAGTGTATGCAGGCCAGACTTGGACCAATGACAGGTTTTAATCGGATTTTTGAATAAAATTCCAGTTTGATGAGGGAGGACAACCTGATGGATAAAAGAATGATCATTTGCGCCATCACCGCTGCGCTGCTGGGCGGCAGTCTGGTGTGGGCCGCAGACCACAGAGCACAGGACGCCGGCATTGCCGGATGGTCAACGCTGAATGCCGGAATGGCGCAGGCGCTGGGAGTGGCGGACGAAGGTGAGGCAGGCAGTGCAGCCGCCGGGGGTGATGGCGGGAGTGTGGTAGCGGGTGGAAGTATGGCAAGTGGAGCGGCAGGCGGTGAGGAAGTTGGTCGCGGTACGGCGGGGAGTGTCGAGGTAACTGGTGGCGGTACGGCGGCGGGGGATGGGGCGGTTGGCGGGAATGTTGCAGGTGAGGCGGGTAGTGGAGTTGTTGGCGGTGTGGCCACCGGTGGTGGAACAGCAGGCGCTGGAGCGGCAAGTGCCGGGATAGCGGGTGCGGCGGACTCAGGAGCGGCGGGAAGCGGCGGTGCAAATGGAACGTCGGCTGCAACAGCTGGAGCCGCTCACATTGCAGCTCCGGCAGCGGCTGACGGCCGGATTAATGTGAACACTGCCGACATCAAGCTCCTCATGGATCTGCCGGGCATCGGAGAGAAGAAGGCGCAGGCGATTGTCGATTATCGCACCAGTAAGGGAGCGTTCCGCAGCGCGAACGAGCTAGGGAAGGTTAAGGGCATCGGCCCCAAGCTGCTGGAGAAGCTGAAACCGCTGGTAGCCTTTTAAGACCGCCGTCCTGATTGTCTACGAACAGCCTGTCTGCCGGGGCATAATAAGTTTCAACTGCACTCTGTACATTAGATTAGCCCTCAATCCGCCTGAAAACTAAATCTGCTGCACTTCGAACATTAGAATTTTGAAAATGTGGGTCTTTGGAGACTAAATGAGAGAATCCATTGTATGAAGTGCAGCAGAACGTTACTTAGGCGCTGAGAATGCATCTTCTACTGTATGAAGTGCAATCACCCCCCGCTCTACGGATGAGCAAATGCAGTGTAGAAGTGGCAGGACGGGAGATCTAAGCGAGAGATAGGCGAAATGTAGGCTGTTGCGGGCTATCAATATCCTAGTGAAAACGCAGCCAGGTATGCTACAATAATGAACAACTATTTAGAGAAAGTGGAGATTGCTGATGACTGTGGCTTACCGCAAGAACTGGGATACATACTTCATGGATATTGCCTGCATGGTCTCCACCCGTTCGCGCTGTCCCCGCCGCCATGTCGGCGCGGTGCTGGTGCAGGGGAAGAAGCTGCTGGGTACGGCCTATAACGGTGCGCCGATGGGGGTGCCGGATTGCTCGGAAGCAGGCTGTATGGTATCTGAGCAATACGAGCGTGAGATGATAGACGGTGTAGAGACAATGGTCAAAAAGCAGCGCTGTATCCGTACAATCCATGCCGAGCAGAATCTGCTGCTGTTCACAGACCGGAGCGACCGGGAAGGCAGTACGGTCTACGTTACGGATGAGCCGTGCTGGACCTGTGCCAATATGCTGGCTAACAGCGGAATCGTGGAGATTGTCTACCTTCGTCCTTACAAGAAAGACATGGAGAAGGTACAGGCGATGCTCACCTCCAAAGGAATCGTGTTCCGTCAATTGGAGAACTACGAGCCGCCTAAGGAAACGATGATTTCGATATCTGAATAACGGCGTACACCGGCGGAATTTCAATTATAGCTCCAGAGGAAGAACCTCTGTACACGCATTCGTATGCGTATGCAGGGGTTCTTTGGCGTCTAGAGCTAATTAGGAAGGAGAGATGATCATGAACAGGAGGCCTCTCTTAAGCTTCACGGTTTGCTGGGTGGCGGGAAGTGCCGCAGGTTGTATGTTCTCTGGCCGCAGTCTGCTATTCTGCCTCGCAGGGCTATTGTTGCTGCCTGTAGTCTGGGCGGTGAGCGGCGGAATACGCTGGAGGAAGGCTGCGGTGTTGGTGACAGCACTGATCCTGGCAGCCCTATACTGGGAGTATAGTGAGGTACGCAATGTGAGTCTGCTGCCTGAGGTGCTGGGGCACCCGGTGAGCGAACTGAATGAAGCATATATAACAGCCGCAGGCGTTATCGCTTCTCCGGTGGAGCGGGACGGGGACCGGGTTGATTTTGTCGTGAAGCTGTCCGGGATCAGTCTGCATCAGCAAGGGGAACAGTCTGCCGCAGCGGGAGCAGTGGGGAGTGACCCTGAAGGTGAACGTGTAACTGTACAGATCAAGCTCCAGGAGGAAAGTGAGATAGCAGAGGCAGCCTTGTGGCAGCGGGGAGACCGGGTGGTCATTGAGGGGGAATTGATCCAGCCCCAGATAGCGCGCAACTTCGGCGGATTCGACTACCGTGCCTATCTGCTCACCCAAAAGATACACTGGCTGCTCAAAGGAACAGGTACCGCCAGTGTAAAGGTTAACCCTCAAGTCTCGTGGGAGCCATCCACTATTCTGCGCTGGAATGATAAGGCAAGATCAGTGCTCGGTGCAGAAATGAGCCGCTTATTTCAGGAGCCTCATGCGGGTTATATGAAGGGCCTTGTCATCGGCATCCAAAAGGAACTGGACCCGGAGACCTTCAGACAGTTCTCGCAGCTCGGGCTCACTCACATCCTGGCCATTTCGGGGATGCATGTAGCGGTGTACGTCGGAGTAATCCTGGTTCTGCTGCGCCGCTGCCGCTTAACCAGAGAAACCGCACTGACGGTGACTCTGCTGCTGGTTCCGGTCTATGTGCTGCTGTCCGGGGCCGGGCCGTCCGTGATCCGCGCCGGGATCATGAGCATGATTGCCCTGCTGGCGGCAAGACTGGGCATGCTCAAGGATGGGCTGAATATTCTGGCTGCATCCGCTCTGATGATGCTGGTCTGGAATCCTTATTTGCTGCTTAGTGTCAGCTTTCAGCTGTCTTTTCTGGTGACGGCAGGACTCATGGTGTATACACCGCTCGCTGCGCCCCTATTCAGGCGGTTACCGGGCTGGCTGGGCAGCAGCCTCTCGGTAACGATTATTGCTCAACTGGTCTCGTTTCCACTGACGATTTATTACTTCAACCAATTCTCGCTGTTGTCCGTTGCGGCCAATCTGCTGCTGGTTCCCTTCATCACCTTCTTGGTGCTGCCTTTGGGAACACTGGCGCTGCTCCTTGGGAGGGTTTGGAATGCAGCCGCACTCCTGACCGCGCAGCTTGCGGAGATACTGAATAATATCACTTTTGCGGCAGTGGAGTGGGTGAACGGGTTCACCGCCGGGATACTGATCTGGGCTTCGCCGTCAATCCTGTGGATCTGCCTCTACTACGGTCTGCTATACGGTTTGCTATACGCCTTGAAGCGGCAGACAGAGGCGAAGCTGGTTCCCCAGTTCATG
Source organism: Paenibacillus sp. FSL R7-269 (assembly GCF_000517865.1). NCBI lineage: Bacteria > Bacillati > Bacillota > Bacilli > Caryophanales > Paenibacillaceae > Paenibacillus > Paenibacillus sp. FSL R7-269. The sequence goes on along the minus strand of NZ_ASPS01000004.1, from coordinate 32,918 downwards.
GACGATGAGACCCGTCCGCTGGCGGAGCTGGAGAGGCCGGAACCGCGAGGTAACATCCGTGGCAGAGCTGGCCGCAATAACGTTCTGAATTCGGCAGGGGCTGCAAACACCGGAAGAGCCGAGCTCACCTTTCAAGCCTATCCTCAATCAGGCCTATCACGCTGGAGCAATTCCGCAGCCATACTGTGCGCTATAGGCCTGAGCATTCTGCTCTACAAAGGCTATAACGCCGAGGTTATAAGCGATGGCTCCGGTTCCATCAGCTACCTGGATATAGGTCAGGGGGACAGCAGCCTGATCACCACGCCGGGCGGAGCACATATCCTCGTGGACGGCGGCGGGACCGTGAGCTTCAGCAACCGGGAGGAATGGCGCATCCGCCGCAGCCCGTTCGAGGTTGGGGCGAAGACGCTGCTGCCGCTCCTGAAGCAACGGGGCATCCACCGGCTGGACGCGGTTATTCTGACGCATGGCGATCAGGACCATGCCGGAGGGCTCCAGGCGGTGCTGGAAGGGATGCCGGTATCGGCGCTGCTGTTCAACGGAACATTGGCTGACACGGAGCCGTATACCAAGCTGATGGCGACAGCGCTGGACGCGGGTGTCCGGCTGTATCCGGTGCAGCAGGGCAAGATGCTGGCCCTGGACGAGGCCACGCGGCTGGACTTCCTCTGGCCGGAGCCGCGAGCGGATGGACATACCCTGCCGGAGGAAGTGGAGGACCAGAACCACGAATCGGTGGTATTCCGGCTGGAGATGAACGGGCGGAGCTTTCTTTTCACAGGAGATATGGACCAGGCGGCAGAGGAAACAATCTTACATTCCGCAAATCAATCCGGTATTAAGCAAGGCAGTCTCATCGACGTCCTCAAAGTCTCCCACCACGGCAGCAAAACAGCCACCAGTGCAGACTGGCTGGCCTTCTGGAACCCCACAGCAGCTGTCATCTCAGCCGGTGTGAATAACCTTTACGGACATCCGCATGGGACCGTGCTGGAGCGACTGGCCGATATGGGAACAAGCATCTACCGGACGGATCAGCAGGGGGAGATTCAGCTCAGAGTGGACAAGGAGGGCATCACCATACGCCACAAGCTCCCCCCCGTCCCGCACTAAGACTCTGTATGTGTAATCGTATATAATAAAATCATATGAGAGGAGTTGATCCTATCCTTTTTGTTCTGGCAGGACTCCTGCTGCTGCTGATCGGCCAGACGATCTACCTGCTGAATTACCGGAGACAGGTCAGTCAGATCAGCAGCCAGCTGTCTTTTATCATGGAGCATGAATCCCGTAAGCTGGTAGCTACCCAGTTGAAGCCGAGGGAGATCGGCAGGCTGGTGCGGGAGTGCAATAACCTGTTAAGCCGCCAGCGGGCGATGGGAGAACAGTTCAGCCGCAAGAATCAGGAGATGAATCTGGCGATTACCAGTCTGTCGCATGATATCCGGACGCCGCTTACATCGCTGGATGGTTACCTTCAATTGGCGCTGCGGACAGAGGCGGAGCAGGAGAAGGGGCGGTACGTAGCGCTTGCCCAGTCGAGAATACAGCAGATTATCAAGCTGGTGGATGAGCTGTTCCTTTATACCAAGCTGCAGAATCCCGAATACAGCCTGGAGCTGCAGCCCGTGGACGTTATGGAGGTGCTGAAGCGGAATCTGTTCACGTTCATTGATGATTTCACCCGGTCCGGGAATGAGCCTGAGCTTCAGCTGCCGGAGCATTCTCCCCGGGTGATGGGGGAACTCCATGCGCTGGAACGAATCTTTACCAATATCGTCGGCAACTATTTCATCCACGGCAAAGGTCCGTTGACCCTAGAGGTTGAAGACAGGCAAGATATGCTGTGTATGCGCTTCACTAATCATCTTAAGGCAGGTAGAAGAGTGGATACGGAGCAGATATTTACCCGCTTTTACAAAGAAGATCCGGCGCGTACCCGGCATTCCTCAGGTCTTGGACTCTCGATTGTGAAAGCGCTGATGGAGAAAATGAACGGGCATGCAGAGGCCGGGTGTACAGCGGATACCTTCAGTATATTGATCGGATTCTCAAAAAGGGGGGAGGAGCATAGCCGTGAGTACCCATCTCAAGGATAACGGGCACCGCCGGAGCATTCTCATCGTTGAGGATGACGAGCATATTAACGCAATTCTGCATGACGGGCTTACCGCCGCAGGGTACCAGTGCACCCAGTCCTATTCAGGCAGTGAAGGGATGCTAAATCTGGCGGAGCAGGACTATCATCTGATTGTCCTGGACCTGATGCTGCCCGGACTGTCCGGCGAGGCGTTCATGCACCGTTTGCGTGAGGAGCTGAAGTGCCGGATTCCGGTAATTGTTCTCTCGGCCAAGGATCAGCTGGATCATAAGCTGGATCTGTTCTCGCTGGGCGCTGATGATTATGTGACCAAGCCTTTTGAGCTGGAGGAGGTGATTGCCCGCATCCATGTCCATATCCAGCGGACGGCTGCCGGTGAGCCGCTGAAGGAGTTCAGGCATAAAAATCTGGTGCTGGACTGCACGGCCTACAGTGTCAGGATTCATGGAACTGAGCTTTCACTGACCCGCCAGGAATTCAGAATTGTCGAGCTGCTGGTCAGGAATCCCTCCCGCGTGTTCACGAAGCAGGATCTCTATGAGCTGGCCTGGGAGGAGATCTATCTGGGCGAGGACAAGACGATAACGGTACATGTCAGCAATATCCGCAATAAAATCAAGGCGCACGACAGCGAAGCCTATATTGATACGGTCTGGGGCATCGGCTTCCGGCTGAGTCCATGATGAACTTTGAACTTTCTTAACCTTTTGTTGGCGAACTATTAGTCTTCATCCTGTTAACTTAGGGTAAGGAGGTGGCAGATATGACAGATTGCATCATTGAACTATGCGGACTGACCAAGATGTACCACTCGAAAGCAGCAGTGCGGAATGCCAATCTCAAAATTTACAGAGGAGAGATTGTCGGCATCATCGGGAAGAACGGTGCGGGCAAATCTACCCTGCTCAAAATGATCAGCGGACAGGTGTATCCAACCTCGGGAGAGCTGCATTTCTTCAACCGTGCGGCGGCGGGGGGGCAGTCTTTTTTTGAGCGGATGGGGGTGCTGATTGAGCAGCCCGGGTTATATCCGAACGTCTCGGCCTATGAGAACCTGAAGCTGCTCGCCATCGCATATGGTCTAAGTGACAGGGATACCACGATAGAGAAATTACTGCGGCTCGTAGGACTGGACCCTAAGAATACCGCCAAAGTTAAAAGCTACTCCATGGGTATGAAGCAGCGGCTGGGAATCGCGGTGGCTCTGCTCGGAAGTCCCGATGTGCTGATTCTGGATGAGCCGATTAACGGGCTTGATCCGCAGGGGATTGTAGAGATTAGGGAGCTCATCCTGGAGCTGAACGCAGCGGGTCTGACGATTCTGATCTCCAGCCATATACTGGAGGAGCTCTCCAAAATCGCCACCAAGTATGCCATCATCCATCAGGGAGAATTCGCCGAGGTGATCTCCAAGGAACAATTACAGCAGCGCTGTGAGGAACGGATCGAGATTAGCGTGGAGGAAGCGCGGGAGACTCTCCCGGTGCTGGAACGCGAGCTGAAGATTACACAATATAAAGTGGTGGACAGCCGCACGGTGTATGTATACGACGAGCATATCAGCATCCGGCAGATCGTCCAGGAACTGGCGCAGCATGGGATAATGGTAGATTCCATCTCAAGACATAAGCAGAGCCTGGAGCAATATTTCCTGGAACGCACGGAAAGTGCAGGTGAACGCCATGATTAACCTGTTGCGGATGGACCTGTACCGCTTCACGCGGAACAAGATTATGTACCTGCTGCTGCTCTTGTTCTGTGCCTTTCAGATCTTCGGCATCTATATGATGAAGCAATACGAGCAGCCGGTGGAGGGCCGTCCGATGCTCAGCAGCTTAACGGAGAGCGAATTCATCCAGCACACCATCTCCCAGCCGCCTTCATGGATGCTGATCTATATTGCGGTGTTCACGATCTACTTCTATATGAGCGAATGGAATTCCGGATTCCATAAGAATTATGTTTCCATGCGGCAGGCAAGAATCCACTCTGTCTTCTCCAAAATGGCGATTCTCGCCCTATTCATTACGATACTGTTCCTGACCCTGCTAATTGCAGACGGGATCGGCAGGAGGTTGTTTATGGGTCCGACGGATCTGGGAGAACTGGGCATGCTCATTACTCTGTTGGCCAGCCAATTCCTGCTGCACTGGGCGTTCTCCCTGCTTGTTCTATGCATTGTTATGATGACTAAGAACCTGCTCATCAGCTTGAGCGCCGGCTTCATTCTGGCCCTGAATGTGATCGGGATGGTACTTGGGGCGCTTGAGAATCAGTTCACGGGCACTCATCTGACGCAATATCTGCTGATCAACACGCTCGTACGTGTCAAGGATTTAGGCAGCACGGCTGACCTGATTCACACGTTCGGAGTGGCTATTGCGGCGATTCTATTCCTAAGTTATTTTGCTGTCCGCTACAAAATCAGGGAGGATCTGAACTAGGGAGTGGAGTAATCATCACTCGGCGGCACCTGGATCAAATTTTTCTGCATTCCCCGGGCAGCTCCCCGCCCTGAATCCAGGCCTCGACCAGCTTATTGAACAGCTCAGGCTTAGCCAGAGGGACTCCATGTCCCATCCGGGGAATCACCACGCCCATAGAGCGGGGGTTGGCGGCCACCAGATCCCGGGCGGATTGCTTCATGACAGATTTCTCACGTTCACCTACAGTAACCAGTATCTTGCCTGAGGCCTCGCTGAACCCGGCTGGAATGCGGAACGACATATTCTCTTCCAGCACCCGGATCAGCGTCATTAGCTCCATCTGCCGGCTCTCTTCAACATACCGTTCCAGGTACTCCTCGCCCAGATAGAGCGTCTTAGCCTGCAGCTTCGCGAACCATCTGTACTTAATCAGCGGAAAAGACAGTCTGACCGCCGGCCCGATCAGCCTGCTGGTGGAGGGAATCGGCCGCACTAACGCGCTGTTGATGATGGCATAATCGATCATCTCCGGTCTTATCCCCAGCATCTGAACCAACACCTGTGCACCCAGTGAGAATCCGGTAACAACAATCTTTCGTCCCTTAGCCCGCTCCTCTATGAGTAATACAAGTTCCTCCGCACTGCTGCAGATCGTGAATTCCTTATCCTCCCGGCTGAACCCGTGCCCCGGCAGATCCGGGACCAGACAATGATAACGGTCGAACGCCGCGACCTGCTTCTCCCACATCCAGCCGCTCACGCCGCCGCCATGCAGGAAGACCACCAGATAATCCCCATTCGGGTCTCCGTACTCCTGAATATGTATAGCCACTCCGCACACCTCTTTCCTGTAAAAAGATCATCCCTACTCCTACGTCCTAATACTCATATGGTCTCATAAGTAGAGTCGGTTACACCCTAACCGGGCACGCAACCCTCAGCAAGTGAACCAATTTTAGAGGCTGATATTGCACCCTTTGCCGACTTCTAATCCTACATTCAAGTAAGTAATTGTATTTCCTGCATTAGAAAACGCATAGCTGACCGTAAAAAGCGATTCTATTGTATTTCATACAGTAGAATGTTGTGTTTTGGGTGAAAATTGGCCCTTTTTCAAAATTCAATTGTACCGAATACAATAGATTCTATTTTGAAGGCTTTTTTACAATATTCCATTGTACAAAATGCAACTGCTATCGTTCCAGCGCCTACAGCATCCAATGACTGCTATGAGAATGAGACGCTGGTTCGTTAAGAGCCGGTAATGGTCATATTCACAATAATAATTCTGACACTGTACTAGCTTGGATGCATCTAACAGAAAAAGCCCCGGCAGCTTGTCCAAGCTGCCGGGGCTTTACTCTACTATACAACAACCTAACATAAGTTGAATCAAAGAAAATAACGAAAAGCAAAAAGGATCAGAGGGGAATTTTGGAACTGTAAGAGCGGTAGCGTCCGCCTGAAAGCTTTCCGTACGTAGGAAAGCTCGCTATCTACAGCATATGCTAGGTTTGGATTTCTACCGCGAACGGCGGTCTAATCAAGGAAATTTGTATACAACAGCGGCCGGAAGTCCAAATATTCTCCGTAGTGACGACTGAGATGTGAGCCGGATTTTTAAATTCAGCTTATCTTAAAACTGGAAGTCCTCATCCCGCAAAGGCTCCACATTCATAGCCCGCACATAACCGTTCCCCTTCTTCGAGAAGAAGTCATGCTGCTTCGTGTGGGTGCTGATCCCGTTCTGCACGATCGGGTTAATCTCTTCCTCATCGAACAGCGGGTCATGGCCAAGGTTCATCATGGCCTTGTTAGCGTTGTAGCGCAGGAAGGTCTTCACTTCCTCTACCAGACCTATCGGCGCGTAGATCTGCTCGGTGTATTGCTCCTCGTTCGCGTGGAGCAGACGCAGCAGGCCGACCAGGGTCTGGTAGACATCGCTCTGGTCTTCTTCGGATAGCTCCTCGAAAATCTCCTGGGCCAGCACGCCGACATAGACGCCGTGGATGCTCTCATCGCGCAGGATCAGGTCGATGATCTCGCCGCTGCAGGTCATTTTGCCCTGTCCGGCCAGATAGAGCGGGTAGAAGAAGCCGCTATAGAACAGGTAGCTCTCCAGTAGGACCGAGGCGGACATCGCCAGATAGAGGTCTTTCTTGGTCTCAATCTTTTGATAATACTCCGAGATCGTCTGGGCCTTGAACTGCAGGAACGTATTGTCCTCCACCCAGCGGAAAATCCCGTCAATCTCCTCAGTCGAAGCCAGTGTGGTGAAAATGCTGCTGTACGACTTCGCATGAATCTGCTCCATCATCCCCATGAAGCCAAGGACCGCCTTGCGCTGCAAGCCGTCCACATGCTCCATAATTTGCGGCATGCCTACGCCGCCCTGAATCGTATCGAGCAGGGTCAATCCGCCCAGCACCTTCATATAAGAGTCCTTCTCGATCTCGCTTAGCGTGAGCCAGGACATTTTGTCATCGGATAGTGGTATTTCATCATCGGTCCAGAACTGCATGATGTTCTGGTTCCAGAACATCAGCGAGAAATCGTCGTCGGGACGGTTCCAGTTCACGGCTTGAATTGCGCTCATAATCGTATATTCTCCCTTTCTGTACCTGTGCCCCTCTTAAATGGAGCAGGCCAGGCATTCCTCGACAGACAATTTGTTGGTCCGGGTGTAGTACAGGGATTTCAGCCCTTTGTGCGCCGCATACAAGTAAGAACGGGCCAGCTCACGGGTGGTGACATCACTGTTCACATGCAGGACTGTTGAAATACCCTGGTCGATATGAGGCTGAATCTCCGCAATCAGATCAATTACCTTGAACTGATCCATCTGATAGGCGGATTTATAATAGAACACATTGTCCGGTCGCAGGTAAGGCATTGGATAGTAGGTGGTCGAGTTGGCATACGTGCGGGTCTCGATCTGCTCTACAATCGGCATTACGCTCGAGGTAGCATTCTGGATGTACGAGATGCTCGCAGTCGGCGCAATTGCCAGACGGTAAGCATGGTACAGGCCGTGCTTCATCACCTTGTCACGCAGCTCTTTCCAATCCTCTGTAGTAGGAATGTAGATCCCCTCGAACAGCTCCTGCGCTTTTGCCGTAACCGGACGGTAGTCTGTAGTCATATAACGGTCGAAATACACGCCGCTTGCGTAGTCGGACTGCTCGAAGCCATAGAACGTCTCACCGGTCTCGGCGGCAATCTCCATGCTTTTCTCAATGGAGTGGTAGTTCATCGTCATGAAGAAGGTACGTGCGAAATCACGGGCCTGCTCACTCTCATAAGCCACCTTGTTCTTGGCAAAATACCCGTGCAGGTTCATTACGCCCAGGCCCACGGAGTGCATTTCCTTGTTCGCTTTAGCCACGCCCGGAGCATTGGAGACAGTTGTCATATCGCTGACAGCCGTCAGTGCGAGCATACCTTCATGTACGGATTCACGGATCTTGCCGTGCTCCATCACGTTCACGATGTTGAGGGAAGCCAGGTTGCAGCTGATATCGCGGCGGATCTCGTCCTGCTGTCCGTAGTCGTTAATCTCTGAAGTCTCCTGCAATTGGAAAATCTCGGTGCACAGGTTGGACATCTTGATCTGACCCACATTTCGCAAAGCGTGAGCAGCGTTAGCATTGCTCTTGTTCATAATATATGGATAGCCGGATTCAAGCTGGATCATGGCGATCTTGGTCAGCATATCGCGTGCGCTCATGGCGATTCTCTTCTTCACACGCGGGTCAGCGAGCAGGGTGTCATACATTACGTCCAGATCCATGTCATCCAGGTGCGTACCATACGCCTGATAGACTGTGTAAGGAGCGAACACATGCAGCGGCTGATTATCCTGTGCGAGCTTGTAGAAGCGGTTAGGCACGATCAGACCGATAGACAACGTCTTCAGGCGTGTCCGTTCGTCGGCGTTAATCTTCTTGCTGTCCAGGAACTCCAGTACATCCCAGCCAAAAATATTATAGTAAGCCGCGCCCGAACCCTTACGCTGGCCCATTTGGTCCGCATAAGAGAAGCCGTCTTCCATGAGCTTCAGGACAGGCATGATGCCTTTAGCCGCATCCTCAACACCCTTAATCGTCTCGCCGCGTGAGCGCAGCTTGGACAGATTGACGGCAACGCCGCCCCCGATTTTAGACAACTGCATACAGGTATTCAGCACATAATTGATCGAATTGAGCGAGTCGTCCATCTCCAGCAGGAAGCAGGAGACCATCTCGCCGCGGCGGCTTTTACCGGCATTGAGGAAGGTTGGTGTCGCCGGCTGCAGGCGCTGTTCCATCATCGAGCGGGCCAGTGTGCGGGCGGTCTCCACGTTGCCCCGTCCCAGATGTAGAGCCACTACCGCTACGCGGTCCGGATAATGCTCCAGGTACTGCTTACGGTCATTGCTTTTGACGGCATAATCGGTATAGAACTTGGAAGCCGCCATATAGGAAGGGAAGCGGAAATTATATTCATGGGCGATCCGGTAGACATCCTCCATCTCAGCAGCGGAGTAGCGGTCGTACAGGTCCTCGTAGTAGTCATTGGCAATCATATAATCAATCTTGGCTTTCGTATCCGTGAATGTCAGGCTGCGCTGATCCACATCCCGCATGAACTCGGCTACCGCCTCCTGGTCCTTATCCAATTGGAAAAAGCCGCTTTCGTCTCTCTTCATCAACATGTTATTTAATTCAATATGCCGCAACCCGGTCCACCTCCTGTTTTATGCGCTGTACATCCCCGAAGGTTCCCGACAATTCAAACTTGCCGACCACCGGTACATTGTAACGCTTTGCAATCAGATCTGCGCTGTGCGCGTATAACTCACCCCAGTTTTTGTTGCCGCTCGCGGCAATACCCTTGAGTCTGGAATGGTTCTGCTCAAGGAACGTAGCCACCTTCTCTGGAATCTGTCCAAATCCGGTGGTGTATGTAACAAGCACGTAAGGCTCGTCGATCGTCATATGCTCTTCGATTTGAACCGCCGGCAGCTTCAGTTTATTAATGAATCTTCTAACGTTGCCGGTCTTGGAATCGTAAGCAATCAACATGGCTCCTAACCTCCTATAACATGTAGCCCATTCTACTTGACAAATGAACAATAGCGGTTTTACTAGATTTATGGGCTTAGCACTTATATACACTATATTTAGTAACGTTTAATCATTTTACTACCATATATTGAAAAGTCAAGAGATGAACAGCCCTCTCCAGCCTCCCGAACTGCAGGTGAAAACCGCCAATCCCACGCCCCGCCTGCATTCTATTCTCTTATAATTAATTAGTATTTTTTTTAAGCATTTTGCTGCGCTGTGGAATGGTCCGAATGGGGCATTTGGAGAGGGGGAATGGTCTGCGAATTTTGGTAGCGTTTAAATTAAACTTATACATAAATAGGGAACCGTTTCGGGCCGCATGAGTCTTATTAGGGGAGAGGGGAGAGAACATGCAGAGTAAAGAACTAACGTATAGCATGACCTGTGCCTCATCGCTATCGCTGCGCGAGATGATGGAGACTTACGGAACGGATGTATGGAATTATGCTTTTTTCTTAACCCGCAGCCGGGAGCAGGCGAACGATATCAGCCAGGAGGTATTCCTTAAGGCCTACAAGAGCATGAGTAAGTACCGGGGGCAGTCCACTCTGAAAACCTGGCTGCTCACCATCACCCGCAACACCGCGTTCAGCTTACGGAAGAGCAGCTTCTGGCGGAGGTTCACTCCGCTGGGCAACCATCAGGATAAGGGAAGCACTCTGTCCGCAGAGCAAGAGGCTATCGGCAATCAGTACGCGAACCGCATCTGGGAGATCATCATGGAGCTGCCGGACAAATACCGGGAGGTGCTGGTGCTGGACATCCAGCAGGATCTGTCGGTCGCTGAATTGTCCTCGCTGCTTGGGATCGCGCAGGGGACGGTCAAATCCAGGCTCGGACGGGCCAGAATGAAAGTGAGAGCAGCGATGAAGGAGGAAGACCTGTGAAGACAAGACAAGAGCATGAGCAAGTGAAGGTGATGAGCGGGGAGAAGGACTGGTATAAGCAAGCCGGACGGAGTCCGCTTGCAGAACCGGGATTCACGCCACAGCTTATGGCGCGGATTGAAGAGGCTGCCCATGAATCCTCTAATCGTACAAGCGGCCGCCGCCGCTTCAGCCGTATGGCCGCCTTCGGCGGACTGGCAGCCATCCTGCTGCTTGGAGCGCTGGTCTGGCCGTTTGGCCCAGGGGCCGGGCTTGATCCGGCAGGGAGTCTGGCAGCGGTCTTTAAGCCTGGCTCGGGAGCGGCTGTGGTTACGCCGTCGGTGTCTCCTTCGGCGTCTCCGCAAGGACTGGGCCTGTACGAGATATCGGCAGAGTTTGAATTAGGCGGTCTTAAGTACTATATGCCTCTTCCACTAGACCGCAATAAGGCTGCTGCGATGGCTGTTGAGACCTCTGCTGGAATTGTCTGGTCACCCCCTCCACCGATGGTTGACTATCTCAAGCCTAAATACACACATAATACAGAGCCGTATACTCTTTATCTGACTCCAAAAGGGCATCCGGAGCTATCTAAGGATTCAGCACAGCGGTTGTATGTCTTTCCTTTATACGCCGGAGGTGCGCAGTCTTATTTGTCGCTAGGAGGCTTAATTGGAGCGGGAGATTATCTTTTGTTTTTCAGCGGCAGCTATACTATTGGAGAGAATCAGAAAAGGTCAGGGGCCAAGCTGTATGTAATGGATGTCAGACAGGCAGGAAAGGGTAAGATTCCTGTTCCCCGAGAGCTACTAGTCTCAGATGAAGCGTATCAAGTCTATAAATCATTTATGGCTGTTAATCCCGAAAAAGCAGAGCTTTTGGTTGTTTATTATACGGATGATGGAAGAGGCGGTTATACACAGCATAATAAGCTGTATGATATTGCAACTGGCAGTGCTCAGGTACTTTCGGCCGAAATCACTACAGAGAATGTAGAAAGACCCTCCAGGCTTCATTATGGAGAGCTTACCCTTGATTCTAAAGATCTTGTGACCATTGTCCATTACGAAGTTAACGGAGAGCAGCGGAGTACAAAGGTTGATATGAAGACGGGCGAACAGTGGTTCTACGACTGGTGGTATGAGGAATACGGTGTGAAAATTGATGCCTCCTCAATAGAAAAATGATCATTTGCCTGTTATCTATGTCCCTTGCGGACTGCAAGGCCCTTATTGTAGTGCGAATGCGTCTTAACCGGGTGAGTTATTTCGTATTTTCAATCTAATCATATAGATAATTTACTAAAAAAAAGCTATACTTTTTGATAATCTCTCTAAGTAAACTTGGTTTGTGTTTACTTCTGGAGTTCGATATCGAAGAGTGGAGCGGGATCAATGAAGAAGCTGACTATTGAGGATGTGGCCCAGAAAGCGGGTGTATCGAAAAGCACAGTCTCGCAATTTTTGAATAAACGGTTCAAGTATATGAGTGAGGCGACCAAAAACCGCATTGCCGAGGTCATCGATGAGCTGAACTACCAGCCCAACGGGCTTGCCCGCAGCCTCAAGCAGAACCGCACGCATATGGTCGGCATTATTGTAGCCAATATAGATTATTCGCTGTCCATTCAGTGTATCCGGGCCATTGAGAATGAGCTGCAGCGCCACGGCATCCAGGTGATTATCTGCAACTCTGATGAGAATGCAGATAAGGAGAATACCTATGTGGAGACGCTGGTCGCCCGTCAGGTGGATGGCCTGATTATTTTCCCGGCGGGAGATCAGCCTGCGCCTTACACCCGACTAATTGAAGCGGAATATCCGCTGGTCTTCATGGACCGGCTGGTTGACGGCATTACGACCCAGAGCCTGCTGCTGGATAATGAAATGGCGGTGAAGACCGCCATCCGGGAGCTGACCGGCCACGGCCATGAAGCGATTGCTATTCTATCCCTGCCGCTTGGCGTACATGCGATCACCCCGCGCAAAGAGCGAATGAGCGGTTACAAAAAAGCGATGGAGGAAGCAGGTCTGCCGCTGCAGGGTTCGTATATGCGCAGTGTATCGCGCGAAGATATCGCTTCCGCACTGGACGAACTGCTGCAGCTGCCCCAGCCGCCTACAGCGCTGCTTGCCGCCAATGATCTGGTGCTGGGCGAGATTCTTAAATATGCGAACCGCAACGCCATCTCCATCCCCGGCCAATTGTCAGTGATCGGCATTGACGATGCGGAATTCGCCCGGATCTATAATCCTGATATTACTACGATCCGCCAGCCCGCCTACGAGATGGGAATGCAGGCAGCGAAGATTATGCTCTCATTGATCAACGATAAGGATAGCGCGATACCTATCACCTACAGATTCCCGCCTTCCTTGCAGCAGGGCGATTCGGTGCAGCCTCCGGCTAAGCCGGAATAGCAACTGCATTTAGTACAATGGAATGCTATAAAAAAGGCCGTTTTTCACCCACAACACAACATTCCACTGTATGAAATACAATAGAATCTCATTTTACGGTCAGCTATGCATGTTCTATTGCAGGAAATACAATCAGCTACTCGAATGTAAGAGCAGAAGTTGGTAACAGGTGCAAGATGGAGGCTTAATTGCAATCCGTACAACTAAATCGCCGCATGTGCCGCCGAATCTCTGTTTAGCTGTATTTCGTGCAATTAAAATGCCTCTGAACCTGGATTTTCGCCTATCCGGGCAGATGTAGTTGTACAGACTACAGTTAAAAGAGGGAAGTCGTCCATTTCCCTGTTTTTAGTTGCACAAACTACACTTATCTCTGATGGTGCGCAAAAAGGTGTCCCAAGCCGACCGGCTTCTGGGACACCTTTTTGCAGTTGCAGTTTCTGTTACAGTCACACCCTTGCGGGGAGCCTGTTTATTTCTTAACGCCCGTGCTCATGAAGGCTTCCAGCGCGTCGCGGGTCGGCAGTCCGTCCATATCGCCAGGCGACATCACGGCGAGTGCGCCGATCGCATTGCCGCGCTTCACGGCTTCCGCTACGCTGAGCTTCTCCAGCATGGCGCTGATCACCCCAACCGCGAAGCCGTCTCCGGCACCGACCGTATCCACAACCTGCTCGACCTTGAAGCCGTCCACATAACCCTCTTCACCAGCGGAGGTCTTGTAGTAAGCGCCCTCAGGACCGAGCTTGATTACTACAAGGGATACGCCGCGCTCCAGATAGTAGCCGGCAATCTCCTCCGGAGTCTCAAGACCGGTGAGGATTTTGCCTTCTCCGTGTCCGGGCAGGAACCAGTCGCAGCGGGTAGCCAGGTCGTTGATCGTATCAACCATAGTTTCAGTGTCCGGCCACAGGGTCGGGCGCAGATTCGGATCGAGCGATACAGTCTTGCCGCGCTGCTTCATGAACTCCATGGCATGCAGCGAGAACTCATGACACGAAGCTGAGAGTGCGGAAGAGATGCTGGTCACATGCAGATGGCCTGCGGAAGCGAAGTAATCTTCTTTGAAGTCGGCGAGGCTCAGCTTGGAGGCGGCGGAATTCTTGCGGAAATATTCGACCTTGGGATCTCCGGTCAGTACCTTGGATTTGATCAGCATACCTGTGGAGAATTCCTTGGTCGTTGTGATGCTCGCGGTATCGATCTTCTCCTTATTCAGTGCCGAGGTGATGAACTGGCCGAAGTTGTCTTCGCCAAGCTTAGTCACATAACCGGTCAAATGCTCCAGGCGTGATAATCCTGTGGCTACATTGCTCTCCGCACCTGCCAGCGCCTTGGAGAAGGAAGTGACCTCATGCAGGGGGCCGGCTTCATTAGCGTAGAACATGGCCATCGGCTCCCCGAAGGTGACTGCATCCAGCTGTTTATTCATGAATAGTTCCTCCTAAAATGAACACGTTATTATGGTTTGGGATAGAATATAAGTTGAAATTATCACATAAAACGGTTTTGTACAATATAGCAATGCTCAATATGCGGGCATATTTTGTACAGAAAGCAGGCGGATAGATTCGTTTACCCTTGATATATAAGCGTTTTAGTCGATTTAAGAAGGGATGTTACCGCTTCCTAAATAAATATATATTGACTGTTGGCGGCAATGTTATTACTATTTTCTTAGAAGGATAAAGCCTGAAGTTAGTAAAATAGATAAATTAGTTTATCTAAATAAATATTCTTAAGTGGAATATAACCAGAGAGGAAGTAACAACCATGAAGAAAATCAAAGTATTGCAGAATATCACCTCTGTTGGCGTAGTAGCTGTTATCCGTGCGGATAATGCCGATGATGCTTATGCCATGTCGGTGGCTTGTATCGAGGGCGGACTGAATAATATTGAAGTTACCTTCACGACTCCGGGAGCCGAAGTAGCGATCAAGCGCTTGGTGGAAGAATACGGGGGCCGCGCCGTGATTGGTGCCGGTACCGTGCTTGACCCGCTGACGGCAAGAATTGCTATTCTGGCGGGTTCGGAATTTGTGGTCAGTCCTTCTTTTGAAGAGGATACTGCGAAGATGTGTAATCTGTACGGCATTCCTTATATGCCGGGCTGCATGACGCTGAATGAGATGAAGGAAGCCCTGAAGCTGGGCGTGGATGTGCTGAAGCTGTTCCCTGGCAGTGCGTTCGGACCGGACTATGTCAAGGCGGTTAAGGGGCCGATGCCGCATGTGAACATTATGCCTACCGGTGGCGTGGATCTGAACAATATGGAGAAGTGGATCAAGAACGGCTGCATCGCTGTCGGCATCGGCGGCAACCTGACCGCACCGGCCAAGGAAGGCCGTTATGACCAGATCACAGAGCTGGCTGCACAGTATGTTGCGAAGTTCAAGGAGATTCAAGGGCAGTAAAATATATGTACAACAGGAATGTCTTGCCTCTATGGGGCAGGGCATTTTTTTGTTGAACGTTAGATCAGCCTTAATGATGGAATTGCTGCCGCTTCGGGCAATACTTATAATAGAGGCAGAGTGCCCTAAGCGCCTGCGGACATTGAGAAGTATACCTGAAAGGTGATGCCATGACTGGCGACGATCTTCGCAGCAAGCTGTACCCGACACTGGTAGTGGAAGAAGCCGATTATGTGGAGATCCGGACTGCAGTCCCCGGCTGCAGGGTGACAGCGGGAGCTATTTATAAGCTGTATCGTAACTATAATCATCCGCAACTTTTTGAGCAGGGAGAAGTATATGTGCTTGATGATGCTTCCAGGGAGAATTATGCGGTGCTCCTGGTGTGCGCGACTACATTATATACATTAAAAAGAGTATTTGAATGATTGCTGCATCCCTTGTATGCTTAGTAGGGATTGTGGACTACAAGTAGAAACGGCTTTGCCGTCCTTTTTTAGGACGGTACCGTTTCAGCGGGAAAGATAAGGAACATTTATGCGCGAAGCATCTAGTTTTTATCTTTTAAAATAATCATTACAGGCTTGCAACAAATTCGCAGTCTTGCGCGTCAGTAAGATTGCATAGAGAGGGGGAACCTTCGTGGTGGAGCAGGGACTCATCAGAGCCGCTCAAGCGGGCGATCGCGACGCTCTAATCACCCTATTGCGAGAAATTGAAGGGCATGTATATAAGACGGCCTTCTACATTCTGCATAATGAACAGGATGCTCTGGATGCCTCCCAGGAAGCGTTGATCCGGGTGTACACCAAGATCGGCTCCTATGAGGAGAAGGCGCAGTTCAAAACATGGGTTCAGCGAATAGTAACCAACATATGTATAGACAAATTCCGGAGAACGAAGCCTACCGTTTCTATCGATGAACACGAAATGGTGTTCCAGGATAAAAAACATAACGTAGAGCGCGAAGTGATGTCGGGTTATCTGGCGGAGGATATCCGTGAGGCCATCGACCAGCTTCCGGAGCATCACCGGACGGTAATCGTGCTCCGCTATTTACAGGATTTTTCTTACAACGAGATTGCAGACTGTCTGGATCTGCCTCTGAACACGGTCAAATCGTACCTGTTCCGGGCGCGGCAGCAGCTGCAGAATAGACTTCAGGAGTATCAGAAAGGTGGTGTGTCAGGATGAAATGCGCGGAGGTGATGGAATGGATGCACCGCTATTTAGATCATGATCTCAGTCAGGAAGAAATGCTTGAAATGTTCCGTCATATCGACGATTGTCCTTCCTGCGCGGAAGTCTTGGACCGGCTGACACTGCTCTCCGAGCAGCTGGAGCAGCTTCCGGATGTGAAGCCCCCCTTCAGTCTGGTTGACTCTATCCTGCCTCAGCTTGAACAACTGGACCGAGGTGTCCCGGAAGCGCCTGCGGTTATGGAGCCGGAAGATCCGAAGGTTGTTCCCTTCTCCCGTTCTAATACCCGGGGCAAGAAGTCCAAGGGCCCTTCACTGGCTGCGCGGACAGGCATTGGTGCGGCAGCTGCAGCTGTAATTCTGCTCATCGCCGTATTCAATATGCCGAAGAGTCTGCCGGGAGCGGACATGGATATGGCCTCCAATTTAATGAGCGGCGGGGCGGCGAACTCCAGCATGAGCACAGAGAACAGTGCGGACGCCCCACTGGCAGACGGACAGAATAACAGCGACAGCGGCAGTGAGCTCCGGTCAATGGAGCAGACCGCGCCGAGTGAAACGGCAGACAATAATTTGAAATCTGCATCTCCTGCTCCCAGTGAGCGTGCGGATCAACCGGCCGCAGGTGGCGGCGGTTCGGATACAGGCACGGAGCCTGAGGTAAGCGAAGCTCCGCCCAGCAAGCGCACCGCTACTGCGCCTCCGGCGGACCGCCCCAAGAGCACCAAGAAAGCGGATAGCCGGTCAGCAGATACCCAGAGCATGAAATCGAGTACACCGACACAACAGAGTGTGGTGGACGATAATCCGGCTGCGGCGGATGCACGGACGGCACCGACTCCAGCTCCGGCAGAGTCAGGAGCCATGACGCTGATGGCTGCGGATTCCTCGTGGACTTCGCCGGACGGGCAGCATATGGCTGAGCTGACTGGCCAGCATGTGTTAATCTACAGCGTAACCGCAGAGGGAGAAGAGCAACAGCGGGCAGCGCTGGCTTCGCTTCCATTGGAGGGGAACTGGGTCTCCGGTGTGTGGTCGGAAGATGGCACCCAGTTCACTTATGTGCTACAGCTTGAGGACGGTACGCAGACGACGAAGGTATATACGGTTCCGGCAGAGAGCGCAACACCTGCTCCTTCCGCTTCTCCGGCACCTGCCATCTCTCCAGCGCCTACCGCTTCTCCTGCGGCTTCTGCCTCATCGGTTCCCAGCCCGGCTATCACCCCGGACGCGGCAACGTCCGATAAATAACCGGAACGTTCTTCTAGCCTGCGGAATATGCTAAGGCAAGAGGACATGAATTACAAGCTTTGCGAGTATCATCGGTATGACCGGCGGCCGGGAGAGTTTCTAGAGCTGCTCCCTCCGTCGTTTATATAGATGCGCCGCTGAAACGGAGTAACTTTGGCCCTGGCTGCCAAGGCTGCTCCGTTTTTGCTTGCGTTCCTGGGCAGAATACTTTGATATAGATGCCTATGTTTTGAGCTGTTTTTTTGATAAAATGTACGAATGCATCACTCGAGAAAATAAAAAAGGAAGTGGCAGGATGGATGCCAAAACGGCGGCCAAGGACATCAAGCAAGGAAAGGTCTCCCCGCTGTACCTGCTGTACGGCAGTGAGAAGTTCCGGATGAATGAATTCGCGGCCATGCTGGAGGAACACCTGATAGCCAAAGAAGACCGCGATTTCGCGGTGATCCCGTTCGATCTGTCCGAAACTCCGGTTCAGGCTGTCGTCGAAGAGGCAGAGACGGTTCCGTTCATGGTAGAACGCAAGCTTCTGCTGGTGCGGGATGCGGCTCTGTTCACGGCAGGCAAGGAGAAGACGAAGCTGGAACATAACGTGGAGATGCTAAGTGAATATATGCAGCACCCTGCCGAATTCAGCGTGATTGTATTTATGGTGAACGGCGATAAGCTGGATGAACGTAAAAAAATCGTCAAAAGCATCAAAGCTTCCGGCACCGTACTGGCCTTCAATCCCTTGGGTGCGGAGGAGCTGCTGCGTTGGGTGGAGAAAGGCTTTCGCGAACGCGGCTGCTCTCTTGCGCCGGGGACGGCAGAGGTTCTGATTGCAAGCAGCGGAACCGGACTCCAGGGTCTGTCTGCGGAGATGGACAAGCTGTGCTTGTTCGCCGGTACTGGCGGCCGGGTAGATGCAGCAGCGGTGGAGAGTCTGGTCCACCGGGGAACGGAGCAGAATATCTTCACGCTGGTGGAGGATATTGCGAATCTGCGCCTGGACAAGGCGCTGAATACGCTCTATGAACTGCTTAAGCAGCGGGAGGAGCCGATCAAGATCGCTTCGCTGATTGCCCGGCAGTTCAGAATCATCCTGCAGGTCAAGGATTTGTCAGCCCTGAGCTATTCGCAGGGACAGATTGCCTCCCAGCTCGGACTGCATCCGTATGCAGTGAAGCTGGCCGGAGAGCAGGCTCATAAGTTCGGAAGCCAGCGGCTGCGGCAGATCCTGAGTATTCTGGCGGATCTGGACTATCAGATGAAGACGGGGGCTGTCGATAAGGTGCTGGGGCTGGAGATGTTCATGCTGCGCCTCGGAGCCTGAATAGGGCTGCATCTCACGGAACGAATCAAAGAGCCTGTCCATCCCGTGATACACGCGGGCGGGCAGGCTCTTTGATTGTACAGCGGAATTCAATGAGTGAAGCTAACAAGCATAAAAAAACCTAACCGTATGCAGCATAGCGGTCAGGTTCTTCAATGCTCGTTATGATTGTCGCCCTTGGCTTAGGCTTGAGCCTTGAGAGCGTTCAATTTCTTCGCCAAGCGGGATTTTTTGCGGGCAGCCGCATTTTTATGAACCAGGCCTTTAGTTACAGCCTTGTCCAGCTTTTTGGAAGCCGCTTGGAAAGCAGCCTGAGCTACTTCAACTTCCGTACCTGTCACTGCTACATCAGCAGTTTTCACAGCTGTACGAAGCGCGGACTTCTGGGAAGCGTTCAGTGCACGGCGTTTCTCGATCGTCTTGACGCGTTTTACCGCGGATTTGATATTTGGCATTGCATTCACCTCCTGAAAGACATTCGAAATCAACAAATGAT
This sequence comes from Paenibacillus sp. FSL R7-269, assembly GCF_000517865.1. Taxonomy (NCBI): domain Bacteria; kingdom Bacillati; phylum Bacillota; class Bacilli; order Caryophanales; family Paenibacillaceae; genus Paenibacillus; species Paenibacillus sp. FSL R7-269. The sequence goes on along the minus strand of NZ_ASPS01000004.1, from coordinate 13,318 downwards.
TCACAACTTAAAATAGTTTAGCATGAAGGGTAGTAAAAAGCAAGATAAAAAGCTTTAGAATTCCTCAGTGTGGTTTGTATAAACGGCGGCTTTCTCTCGCACACTATCAGCAATATGCAAAAGGAGGCTGAACTAAGAATGGAACTGGATCTTCAGCTGTATTCGGTACGTACGGACTTGGCGGTGGAAGCGAAGGAAATGGCAGAGCGGCACGCCAATACGCCGATCCCGGGTGTCAATGAGGAAGTGGAAGAAGCGGACGGCATCAAAGTCACGAGACTTGCTGTAGCAGACCTTGCCGGCTCTCAGGCGATTGGACGGGCAATCGGCAATTACGTGACTCTGGAGGTGCCTGGGCTGCGCGGCGGGGACACAGGGCTGCAGCAGAAGGTCTCTACAGTGTTTGCCCGGGAATTCGAGCACTTCCTGGATAAAATCGGGATTGACCGCGATTCCAAGGTCCTTATCGTGGGACTGGGCAACTGGAATGTGACGCCCGACTCGCTCGGCCCGCTGGTCGTTGAGAATGCGCTGATTACCCGCCAGTTCTATGAGCTGGTGCCCGACCAGATCTCGCCCGGTTACCGGAATGTCAGTGCTATTGCTCCCGGAGTGCTCGGCCTGACAGGGATTGAATCCAGCGAAGTTGTGCAGGGGATAGTGGACCGCACCAGCCCGGATGTCATTATAGCTATTGATGCGCTGGCCTCCCGTTCATTGGAGAGAATCAATACCACCATCCAGATTGCTGACATCGGGATTCATCCCGGTTCAGGGATCGGGAACAAACGCAGAGGGCTGACCAAGGAGGTGCTCGGTGTACCTTGCATCGCCATCGGCGTCCCTACAGTCTGCTATGCCTCCACTATCGTCAATAATGTGCTGGAGATGATGCGGACCCATTTCGGGCAAATGGCTGACGGGGGCGCTCATACCAAGGAGATTATGGGTCTCCTTGACGATATCTCTGAGCAGGAGCGTCTAGCCCTGGTGAAAGAAGTGCTTGAGCCGCTGGGCCATGACCTGATTGTGACCCCCAAAGAGATCGATGAATTCATTGAAGAGATCGCGAACATTGTGGCAAGCGGACTGAATGCCGCCCTGCATGAAGCGGTAGATCCGGGTAATGTCGGAGCTTACACTCACTGATCTGTCACTTATCAACTAGCCCGCACCGCCCTGCTATAACGCAGAACTGGTTGCGGGCTCTTTGTACAAATTACAAGAACTTATGTGTCACATCTCTATCTATGCTCCCTGCTATCTCTCATTTTGTGGTTCTAGCATAACCCTTAAGCTCATAGATTTGGAGTATGAGAGATTACAGAGGGCTTAGAGGAGGACATAACAATCATGAACAGAAAATGGTTTCAGCTATGGAATATAGGGCGGCTGCGCGGACGGCTGATGGATATTCTGTCGCTGGGAAGGACGATGCTGCTGCTGGCCGGAGGTTCGCTTGTGTTGTTCATGCTGCTTGGAGCCGGCGGATTGGCCGGGCAGAAGCTGAATTCTTCGCCCATTCCTTCTATGAAAGGTCTGGCGGCTTCGCTCTCCAGCGGATTCTTCATGGAGCTGCTGGGCATGGAGGTTCCTCATCTGCCGAAGGGCGAGGAGCCTTCAGCCTTCTCCGGGGACAAGGTGACCTCGTTCGTATTCCGGCTGCTGACCAGTGTTGATCCTGGTGATCCGAAGAGTCTGGTCTCGCGTGAGATGCCAGGACTTGCTGCCGATGATCCTTTCCTGCTGCGGCAAGGTTCAGGGGGAAGTACAGGGGCGCCGGCCGATTATCATCCGGGGGGCGATGAACTGGCCACTGGGGAAAACCCCGGAGCAGGGGGCGATCCTGGAGCCCTCCCAGATTCAGGGGACGGTACAGAGGCTGATAATGGCCATGACAATCCGGGGGGAGGCGTGGTACAGCCCGAGGCTTCGCCTATTCCGGACCCGTCCGGTACAGAACCTGACGAGGGTTACTCCGGAAGCGGAGATGCCGAGAACGGCACGGGAGATACTTCGGTCAAGCGTATTCTCGTCTATCATTCCCATCCGCGGGAAGCATATAATCCGCTGCTGGGCGCACAGAGCGACAACCCCAGCTCGGCCGTCCCTTCCAAGAATGTCATGCTGGTAGGCTCCTATATTGCCAAGAGGCTGGAAGAACGCGGAATCGGAACGGTCCATGCCCAGGAGGACTATGCTACAGAGGTGCCAGGCTACAACTGGAACTTCTCTTATAAATATTCACGTATGACTGTGAAATCGGCTATGGCCTCCAATCAGAGCATGAGTGAGTTGATTGATATTCACCGCGATTCGCAGCGGCACGGCAAAACAACGGCTGTGATTAACGGAAAAAATTATGCCCAGGTATATTTTATATTGGGGCATGCGAATAAAAACTGGAAACAAAACGAAGCCTTCGCCAATAAAATCCATCAGCTGCTGGAGAAAAATTATCCTGGAATTTCACGCGGGATATGGGGGAAATCGTCCGGAAACGGGAATAATGGGGAATATAACCAGACGTTGTCCCCGAACAGTGTGCTGATTGAGGTAGGCGGAATTGACAACAGCGCCGAGGAGCTGAAGCGGACGGCGGATCTTCTGGCAGATGCGATTGCTGATGTGTATTGGAGCAGCCGTGATGCTGAGAAGGCGGCTGCGCCAGATCAAGGCAGTACGCAGTCTGGAGTCACCGGGGCAGACACTTCAACCGGTTCCTAAATGGATTATAGCTGAAAAGGAGCGGAGACTATGACACGGTTCGGTAAAAAGCTGGTGATGGTCGGAATATGGGCGGGTGTAGGGCTGCTGATCGGCCTGCAGTTCGGCGGCGGCGGTCCGGGAGTCTCCGGTATACTGCCGGACTGGAGCAAGCCAGCCGGGAGCAGCACGGCTGGGAGTCAGCTTCCGGCTGGACAGAACGGCACGGCCGGGACCGCACATGTTCCGGCTGCCGGCTCGGCCCCGGGCGGCCAGGCTTATGTATATGTGCCCGTGACTATTGATCCGGTAACGGGCGCTTACACCATGCTGCCCATGCAGCAGCAGGTTGCAGGTACACAGGCGCAGACGGCTGGCGGCACAGGCAGCCTTCCGCAGCAGGAGGTGAAGGACTACTCTGCGCGCAGTCCCGAACAGATTCTGATCCCGGAGGAGCAGAAGCCCACGGTGGATGTGCTGGCCGATAAGACTGCTGGCCTGCTCCAGCAGGCTTCGCAGAAGGGCATCCGCTGGGTGGTCTCTCTCTTCGACTCCTCGGAGGAGTGAGCAGGAACAGCCCGGAATTTCCCGGGCTGTAAGGAGGTTTAAGGTACAAACGGCTGCGGATGATGGAAGTCCGCAGCCGTTTGTGTGTTTTTTTGCAGGATTCCGCCTGCGGTTGTAGAGGGTCCAGGCGGTTTCTTTCTTTTCCGGGGGCTGGCGGGATTGATGGGCGAAGCCCGTACTGTTATAATAAGTGGATTAACATTAGGCTGTCTGTGGGGGTAAGGAATGACTGACGTTCAGAAACGACAACAACAAATTCGCAATTTCTCGATTATTGCACATATAGACCATGGCAAATCGACACTGGCTGACCGCATTCTGGAGTATACGGGTGCGCTCACTTCGCGTGAAATGCAGGAGCAGGTTCTGGATCAGATGGACCTGGAGCGCGAGCGCGGCATCACCATCAAGCTGCAGGCCGTACGTCTGACGTACCGTGCCGATGACGGACAGGAGTATTATCTGAATCTGATTGACACACCGGGGCATGTCGATTTCACCTATGAGGTATCCCGCAGTCTGGCGGCCTGCGAAGGCGCACTGCTGGTAGTGGATGCAGCTCAGGGGATTGAGGCCCAGACGCTGGCTAACGTGTATCTGGCGCTTGACAACAATCTGGAGATTCTTCCGGTGCTCAACAAAATCGATCTTCCCAATGCTGACGCCGAACGCGTGAAGCAGGAGATTGAAGATGTCATCGGGCTGGATGCCAGTGAAGCTGTTCTGGCTTCTGCCAAGGCAGGCATCGGCATCAAGGAGATTCTGGAGCAGGTCGTGAAGCAGGTTCCGGCGCCGACTGGCAGCTCGGAAGAACCGCTCAAGGCGCTGATCTTCGACTCCCATTATGACCCGTACAAGGGCGTTATCGTCTATGTCCGTGTAATGGACGGCAGTATCCGTGCCGGTTCCAAGATTAAAATGATGGCCACCGACAAAACCTTTGAGGTTATTGAGGTCGGAGCCTTTATGCCGCGCATGACCATTGTACCGGAGCTGAACATCGGCGATGTCGGCTTCATTGTGGCCGGAATTAAGCATGTAGGCGACACCCGTGTCGGGGATACAGTGACGGATGCCAAGAATCCGACGCCTGAACCGCTGCCGGGCTACCGCCGGATTAATCCGATGGTCTATTGCGGGCTCTATCCTATTGAGACTTCCGATTATAATGATCTCCGTGAAGCGCTGGAGAAGCTGCAGCTGAATGACGCTTCCCTGAGCTTCGAGCCGGAGAGCTCCAGCGCCCTCGGCTTTGGCTTCCGCTGCGGCTTCCTGGGACTGCTGCATATGGAGATTATTCAGGAGCGGATCGAACGCGAGTTCAATCTGCCACTGATTACTACCGCGCCGAGCGTTATTTACCGTATTAAGCTGACTAACGGGGAGACCATCCAGATCGACAATCCGTCGCACTATCCGGAGATCGGGACGATTGACTTCATCGAAGAGCCGTATGTCAAAGCGGGAATTATTGTGCCTAACGACTTCGTGGGTACCGTGATGGAGCTGTGCCAGAACAAACGCGGTGAATTCGTCAACATGGAGTATCTGGACAGCAACCGTGTAACCATTACGTACGAGATTCCGTTATCCGAGATCGTCTACGACTTCTTCGACCAACTGAAATCCGGCACGAAGGGTTATGCATCCTACGATTACGAGATCTCCGGTTACCGCCAGTCCAATCTCGTGAAGATGGATATCCTGCTGAACAATGAGCAGGTCGATGCACTGTCCTTCATCGTTCACCGCGACCGCGCCTACAACCGCGGCCGGGTCATCTGTGAGAAGCTGCGCGGCATTATCCCGCGCCAGATGTTCGAGGTGCCGATTCAGGCATCCGTCGGCACGAAGGTGGTTGCGCGTGAGACCGTTAAGGCCATGCGTAAGAACGTATTAGCCAAATGCTACGGCGGCGATATCTCGCGTAAGCGGAAGCTGCTGGAGAAGCAGAAGGAAGGCAAGAAGCGCATGAAGCAGGTCGGCAGCGTCGAGGTGCCGCAGGAAGCGTTCATGGCCGTGCTTCAGATTGAGTAGCAGCATATAAGCTCCTCCGGAGCTTTCGGTTTATCGCAGAAACGGGTGCCGTCCTACGCAGGGCGGTGCAGCCGTTTCTTCTTGCTTTTCAGCAGCAGGTGCTGTGGCAGGCCTGTACATTAATAGAACAAAGGAGACAGCTAATGAACACAGCTAAGAACACTGCACACCATGGCCGTCCCCCTGAGGCCGTATATATTCACATCCCGTTCTGCACCAATAAATGCTTCTATTGTGATTTCAATTCTTACGTGCTGAAGGACCAGCCGGTGATGGACTACCTCCATGCGCTTGACCGTGAGATGGAGCTGACCGTGCAACACACGCCTCCGGGTGTGATCAAGACGATTTTTGTCGGCGGGGGTACGCCTACTGTACTGGGGCCTGATGAGATGGCTTATTTCCTGGAATCGGTCCGCAGACATTTCCCGCAGTGGGATGAGCAGATTGAATTCTCGATGGAGGCTAACCCCGGCACAACCGATATCGACAAGCTCAGAGTCATGAAGGAAGGCGGCGTCAACCGTGTCAGCTTCGGGGTGCAGGCGTTCCAGAATGAACTGCTGAGCGGAATCGGCCGGATTCATGATGTGAACGACGTATACCGCAGTCTGGAGAATGCCCGTGCGGTGGGCCTTAATAACCTGTCGCTGGATCTGATGTTCGGCCTGCCGAACCAGACAGTGGACATGCTCAGAGAGAGCATCGACAAGGCGCTGGCGCTGGATCTTCCGCATTATTCCATCTACAGCCTGAAGGTGGAGGAGAACACACTGTTCCACACGCTGTTCAACAAGAACAAGCTTCCGCTGCCGAATGAAGAGGATGAGCTGGCGATGTATCTGTTGCTGATGTCTACTATGGAGGCCGCAGGGTATATACAGTATGAGATTAGTAATTTTGCGAAGCCGGGGCTGGAGAGCCGCCACAATATCACGTACTGGCGCAACGAGGATTATTACGGACTGGGCGCAGGGGCGCATGGATATGTGGGCCGGCAGCGGCACATGAATATCAAGGGCGTGAACCCGTATAACGAGGCTTCGCGCAGCGGGCTGCCGCGTCTGGACAGCTTTGAGATCTCCGAGCAGGAGGCGATGGAGGATTTCATGATGGTCGGCCTGCGGATGCGCGAAGGAGTATCGGATAAGGCGTTCCGTTCGCAATTCGGTAAGCCGCTGGAGGCTGTTTTTGCAAGGCCGCTGCATAAAATGCTCAAGGCCGGGCTGCTGGAGCAGTCCGGGGACAACTATCGCCTGAGCAAGCAGGGAATCCTGTTTGGCAACGATGTTTTCGGGGAATTTGTCGGTGCTTTGACAGAGGTTTAATTTTGAAATACCCCTTGAATTGTAATTCACTGTGTTGTATATTTATTCATATTAACAACAAGGGGTGAGTCAAGGTGCTTGTCAAAACGGATCATTTCCAAAAGGCTTCTCCAGCGGGAGAGCAGCAAGTGATATGCAGAAATGCTACGGTGGAGGATGTAGAGCCGCTGTATCTGATGATAGAGGAGTATGCCAGGCAGGGGATTATGCTGCCCCGTTCAAGGCAAGCACTGACCCGCCAGATCGACCAGTTCGTAATTGCCGAGATTGGCGGCAAGTTTGTCGGCTGCGGTTCCTTGTTCAGGCTCGGCAGTGATCTTGTGGAGGTCCGTTCCATTGGACTGCGTGATGAAGGTAAGGGCAAAGGTGTAGGCACGATGATCCTGGAGAAGCTGGTGGAAGAAGCCAGACGCCAGCGAATCCCGAAGATTATGGCCCTGACTTATGCCGTGGACTTCTTCCTCCGCAATGGCTTTGATGTGGTGCAGAAGGAGATTTTCCCCGAGAAGGTCTGGACCGATTGTGTGAACTGCAAGAAGCAGCATGCCTGCGATGAGATCGCCGTGCTGAAGAGACTGGACTAATCCGGCGGGACATAGCCCCACGGTAAACTATATAATAAGAAACCACTGTTCTCCCGGGAAGCTGATGCTTCAGAGTGACAGTGGTTTTTTGAAATTATAGAATGTATATGTTTCACACGATAACTTATCCGCTGAAACGGCTTCCGTATTATTGTGCATAGATAAGCTTGCGCTGCTGCTCTACAAGTTCCGCAAGCTCCGGCGTGGCATACGCAGAAGGGTGAAACGAAGGGGACATCGTATTATAAGTAACTCTAACGCTGGACCCGTCCGTCATCTCAATCTCCATCCAGTATTTGTCCCCCACCCAGCTCTTGGTCTGCTTGGACAGCTCCTCGAACGGGAGGTATGCCAGCTTGGGGAATTCACGGATGAATACGGCGTTGGCCTCCGGGGTGAAGTCCATCAGGTCAGAACCGTCATTGCCGCTCACAAAACGGACAGTTTGTATTTTGCCCTCTATATCCAGCAGATCGTTAAGGGTTCTGGCTGCCGGATTGTTGGACGCCAGATATAGCCGGTCCCCCGCCCAGAGTCGCGCCGATGTCTTATAGCCCTCTACCTCGTAGAGCAGTGTGCCTGTCTTAAGATTTGTCGCATCTCCATCCTGCAGCTCAGCGCGCGGACACTTCTGTTCGGATTTGCTGTAGGTGATTTTGCCGATCTCCTTGCCTTTGCCCAGTGCGATGGGGTTAGGATTGGTATTATCGTAGTACATGACGCCGTCCCATTGCAGGAGGGATACATAATTCGCATCCACATCGATGCACTCTACCGGTAAGATTTTACCGTTACAGCCCGTAAGTGCCAGTGTAGTTAATAGGCCTGCGATGATAGCCCATAATGTTGTTTTTTATAACGCATTTTTATCACTCCCTGAGTATTGGACGGCATCGTCCGGGAAATGGTTGCGGTGAAATATCCAAAATCTTGCTTTGTTTAAAATAGGCGCAATCAAGTTGCTGAACTCACTTGACAATGCTGAGGTCAGTTTGGTATTTTTGTATTAGTGGTTAGCACTCATCTCGTTAGAGTGCTAACGAATCGGAGCCACAGTCGGATAGGAGGGAATAACATGTTAACTGAACGCCAGAGAATGATACTGAATGCCATTGTCGATGACTATATTTCTTCCGCTGAGCCGGTGGGCTCACGCAGTATCTCGAAACGCGGGGATGTGGGCTACAGTCCAGCCACGATCCGCAACGAAATGGCCGATCTGGAGGATCTGGGTTATCTGGAGCAACCTCATACGTCGGCAGGGAGAATCCCGTCCCATAAGGGCTACCGCTATTATGTGGATCATCTGGTACCGTGGAATTCCGCCGAAACGGCCGAGCTGGGCACGATCCGCGCTTTTTTCGCCGAGAAGCTGAATGCTACAGAGCAGGTTATCCAACACGCGGCAATGATCCTGTCCAATATGACGAATTATACTTCCATCCTGCTGGGACCGGAAGTTTTTCATACTTCATTGCGCCATTTCCAGCTGCTTCCGCTCGATGACAAGACCGCTGTGGCAATTATCGTTACCAGCACCGGGCAGGTAGAGAATCGAACCGTGAGTCTTCCTCCGGAGATATCTGTGTCCGAGATGGAGAAGGTCGTGAATCTGCTGAACAGCAAGCTGGTCAATGTACCGCTCTACAAGCTGAAGAGTCAGCTCTATTCCGAGCTGGGTGAAGAAATGCAGCGCCACATCTCCCATTATGAAGAATTAATGCAGGTGCTGGATAAGGCGCTTGAGAGCGACCAAGATCAGCGGATTTACTTAAGCGGAGCCACGAATATGCTGACCCAGCCGGAGTTCAAGGACGTCGACAAGGTGAAGACGATTCTCGATCTGCTGGAGGAGACGCCTACGCTGCTCAAAATGCTCACCCCGGCCAGCAGCGGAGCAGGAATGCAGGTGCGCATCGGTACAGAGAATAAGCATGAGGCTTTTGCCAACTGCAGTCTGATTACCGCCACCTATTCACTGGACGGCAAGCCGCTGGGGAGCATCGGTATCCTGGGTCCGACCCGTATGGAGTACGCACGTGTAATGGGTATTCTGGGGATTTTGTCCCGGGATTTGACAGCGATGCTGGCACACTGGTATAAGTGAACAGAGTGTACTAGTCCATGTGAATGATATTAAGGAGGTGAAGACAACTTGAAAGAGGAAGAGGTTCAAGAAATGAATGAGAAGAATGATCCCTCGGTGAATGAGAATCACGCGGCTGAAGAGGCTGATACCACAGCAGATAGCGGTTCATTCACGGCTGAAGAGGCCGGCGAGGCGGCTTCAGGCAATGAGGAATACAGAAAGCTGCAGGAGCTGGCAGATGAGCATCAGGCGCGCACCTTGCGTGTGCAGGCTGATTTCGATAACTTCCGCCGCCGGACCCAGAAAGAAAAGGAAGAGCTGGCACAGTACGCAACGTCTAAGCTTGTAACCGAACTGCTTCCGGTAATGGATAACTTCGAACGCGCACTGGCGACACCTGCAGCAGGTGCAGACGCTGAAGCGTTCATCAAAGGCGTGAATATGATTTTCCGTCAGCTGGAGGGAGTCCTTAAGTCTGAAGGGCTTACAGCTATGGAAGTGGTAGGACAGCCTTTTAACCCTGAATATCATCAGGCGATCATGCAGGTGGAGAGCGAGGAGCACGAGGAAGGCATCGTGACGGAGGAGGTCCAGAAGGGCTATCTCCTGAAGGATAAGGTTCTTCGTCCGGCCATGGTCAAAGTCAGCATGTAGTTCTGTTCTATATAAGATAAGCGGGTAGAGCTTGTGAAATTAATTTCCACAATAATATAAATGGATGAAGCCCCGGGCTTCACATTATTTCTGAGGAGGCACATTACAGTGAGTAAAGTTATCGGTATTGACTTAGGAACCACGAACTCTTGCGTTGCGGTTATGGAAGGCGGCGAAGCCGTCGTTATCCCGAATCCGGAAGGCGCGCGTACAACCCCATCGGTTGTAGGCTTCAAGAAAGACGGCGAGCGCATCGTCGGTGAAACGGCAAAACGCCAGGCCATTACGAACCCGGACCGTACGATCGCTTCGATCAAACGCCACATGGGTACAGGCCACAAAGAAAGCATTGACGGCAAGGACTATTCTGCACAGGAAATCTCGGCAATGATTCTTCAGAAGCTGAAATCCGATGCTGAAGCTTATCTGGGCCAGACGGTAACCCAAGCGGTTATTACAGTTCCTGCTTATTTCAATGACAGCCAGCGTCAGGCTACCAAGGATGCAGGTAAAATTGCCGGCCTTGAAGTGCTGCGTATCGTCAATGAGCCAACAGCAGCTGCTCTTGCTTACGGTCTGGAGAAATCCGAAGATCACACCATCCTGGTCTATGACCTTGGCGGCGGTACTTTCGACGTATCCATCCTTGAGCTGGGCGACGGCTTCTTTGAAGTAAAGGCCACCAGCGGTGACAACCGTCTGGGCGGAGATGATTTTGACCAACTGGTTATGGATTATCTCGTAGCTGAATTCAAGAAAGAGCAAGGCATTGATCTGAGCAAGGACAAAGCGGCGGTTCAACGTCTGAAAGATGCTGCGGAAAAAGCGAAGAAAGAGCTGTCCGGCGTACTCACAACTACAGTATCGCTTCCGTTCATCACGGTAGTTGACGGAGTGCCTCAGCACTTGGAGATCAACCTGACCCGTGCCAAGTTCGACGAATTGACTGCAAGTCTGGTTGAGCGCACACTGGGACCTACCCGTCAAGCGCTGAAGGATGCTGGTATGACGCCTGCGGACCTGAACAGAATCGTACTGGTCGGCGGATCGACTCGTATTCCTGCCGTACAGGATGCGATTAAGAAGCTTACAGGCAAAGATCCGCACAAAGGTGTTAACCCGGATGAAGTAGTAGCCCTGGGTGCTGCTGTTCAAGCGGGCGTACTGACTGGTGATGTAAAAGACGTAGTCTTGCTCGACGTAACTCCGCTGTCCCTCGGTATTGAAACTGCAGGCGGCGTGTTCACGAAGATGATTGAGCGCAACACTACGATCCCTACAAGCAAATCGCAGGTGTTCTCGACCTTCGCAGACAGCCAGCCTAGCGTGGAAATCCACGTATTGCAGGGTGAACGCGAGATGGCGAACGGCAACAAGACGCTGGGACGCTTCATGCTGAACGAGATTCCACCGGCACCGCGCGGCGTACCGCAGATCGAAGTTACCTTCGACATCGATGCCAACGGTATCGTTAATGTCTCTGCTACAGATAAAGGTACCAACAAGAGCCAGAAGATCACCATTACTTCTTCCAGCGGTCTGAGTGACGCAGAAGTGGAACAGATGATGAAGGATGCTGAGCTGCACGCTGAGGAAGACCGCAAGCGTAAAGAACTGGTTGAAGCCAAGAACGGTGCTGACCAGCTCGTATACTCCACAGATAAAGTAATCAAGGATCTGGGCGACAAGGTCGATGCTTCCGAGATCGACAAAGCCAATGAAGCCAAGGATAAGGTGAAGGCTGCACTTGAAACCGACAACCTGGAAGAAATTACTGCCGCTACAGAGGCGCTGAATGAGATTGTACAGCAGTTGTCCGTGAAGCTGTATGAGCAGGCTGCACAGGAACAGCAGGGTGCTGAAGCGGGTCAGGATGCTTCTGAAGGCAATGCCAAGAAGGATAATGTGGTAGATGCGGATTACGAAGTGGTTGACGATGAGAAGAATCAAGGGTAACCTTAGACGATAAGTTCTAATGTGGTGAGAGGGAAGGTCAAGACCGGGGCATCCCGTGTTTTGGCTTTCCTTTTACCATGTATATAGGGGAAATTAACGATGTACGGAGGTGAAAGCAGTGGCAGATAAACGTGATTATTATGAGGTTCTGGGCCTCGGAAGAGATGCTTCAGAAGACGAAGTGAAGAAGGCTTACCGCAAGCTTGCGCGCCAATACCATCCCGATGTGAATAAGGCCAGTGATGCTGAGGCTAAGTTCAAAGAGGTTAAAGAAGCCTACGATGTCCTGAGTGACGGGCAACAACGGGCGCGGTATGACCAATATGGGCATATTGACCCTAATCAGGGAATGGGCGGCGGCTTTGGCGGCGGTGGCGGAGATTTCGGCGGTCTTGGTGATATCTTCGATATGTTCTTCGGCGGCGGCGGTGGACGGCGTGATCCGAATGCACCACAGCGCGGCGGCGACTTGCAGTATACGATGACCATTGAGTTCAAGGAAGCGGTGTTCGGCAAAGAGACCGATATTACCATTCCGCGCACGGAGACCTGCGATACCTGCTTTGGCTCCGGAGCCAAGCCCGGTACGAAGCCTGAGACCTGTTCCGTCTGCCATGGCAGCGGGCAGCAGGAATTCGTACAGAATACACCGCTTGGACAGATGCGTAACCGCCGTCCCTGCTCCCATTGCAGCGGCACAGGCAAAATCATTAAAGAAAAATGCACCACCTGCGCAGGCCAGGGTAAGGTGAAGAGACAGCGCAAGATCCATGTGCGTATCCCTGCCGGTGTCGATGACGGCGCACAGCTGCGCATGACCGGTGAAGGCGAAGGCGGCACACGCGGCGGCCCGGCCGGAGATCTGTACATTGTAATCCGTGTGAAGAATCATGATTTCTTCGAGCGCGAGAACAACGATATTATGTGCGAGGTTCCCTTGACGTTCGCTCAGGCTGCGCTTGGTGACGAGATTGAGATCCCAACGCTGACCGAGAAGGTGAAGCTCAAGATCCCGGCAGGCACCCAGACCGGCACCTTCTTCCGCCTCAAAGGCAAAGGGGTTCCGCACCTTCGCGGCAACGGCGTCGGTGATCAGCATGTCCGCGTTATCGTCGTTACGCCTAGCAAGCTCAGCGATGAGCAGAAGGACCTGCTCCGCCAGTTCGCCTCCCACAACGGAGAGAACACGCATGAGCAGGAGCAGTCTTTCTTCGACCGCGTGAAGCGGGCGTTCCGGGGAGACTGAACTTTTAGGTAATGTGAAATATGAATGGAAGAGCTTGTAAAATAACGCCCCATCTCCATTAGTTGAACTGTGACCCACAAGAAAGACACTTTGAAAAAAGTGACCATCTTGTGGGTCTTTTGTGTTTTAATCAGAATATTGGAAAAGGAGC